>NZ_CP102772.1:2408000-2709000 GCF_026020075.1 Bosea sp. NBC_00550 | reverse complement strand
TGAAATAGGTCGTCAGCCAGGCATTGCCGCGGGCCGAGCCGCGGGCGATGCCGAGCGCCGCCAGTGTGCCGAGCAGGGTCGAGAGCGCAGCCGCCGAGAGCGCCATCGCGAAGCTCAGCGCCAGCGAGAGCCAATATTTCTGTGGGATCGCCAGATACCAGCGCAGCGACAGGCTCTCGGGCGGGAAGCGGATATAGGCCGAGGCGCTGCCGTCGAGCGAAGCGGCCGCGATGACGAGGAGCGGCGCTACCATGAACAGATAGGTCGCGCAGGCGATAAGGCCGAAGAGGAGGCGGCTGGCCCGTCCGCTCATGCCGCGGCCCTTCGCAGGCGCGAGGCGCCGGTGGGCGAGCGCCGCAGCGTCGCCACCGCGACGTTGATGGCGAAGACACCAAGGGAGAGCAGCACGGCGAGCGCAGCCGCGACCGGATAGTCGACGTCCAGCACGATCTTGCGCTGGATCAGCACCGGAACAGTCAGCACATTGCCGCCGCCGAGCAGAACCGCCGAGGTGAAAGCGCCCATATTCATGTTGAAGGCGATCAGCCCGGCCGTGATGACGCCGTTGAGCGAGAGCGGGAGCAGGACGCGGCGGATCAGCCGCCAGTCGCTCGCGCCGCCGACGGCCGCCGCCTCCTCCAGCGCGCGCGGGATGGTCTGGATCACACCGAAGAGCAGCATCACGAGCAGCGGCAGGCTGTACTGGACGAGGCCGACGGCGACTGCGAACTCGTTGTGCAGCATCGAGGCCGCCGAGCCCGTGAGCGCGCGGAGCAACGCTGCTATCGGCCCCTGCGAGCCCATCAGCACCGTGAGTCCCAGCACCTTGACGATGATGCTGACGAAGGCAGTGATCAGGAGCAGGACGATCAGCGCACGGACGAAGCCCGAGCGGCTGCGGGCCAGCACATAGGCGGTAGGATAGGCGATGCAGAGGCCGATCAGTGCAGCGGCGGCCGAGAGCCGCGTCGTGCGCCAGAAGACGCCGAGATAGAACGGGTCGGTCAGGATGTCGGTGTAGTTGCGGAGCGACGGCCTGTCGCCGACGAGACCCATGCCGAGATTCTCGTAGAAGCTCTGCCGCAGGAAGAAGAACAGCGGCAGCACGAACAGGACGAGCGAGACCAGCAAGGCCGCGAGCAGCGCCAGATCGTAGGAGCGATGGTTGCCCATCTCAGCTGGTGCGTTCGCTGGCAGGGAAGCAGGCGACGTCACGCCGCGCGAAGCCGAGCATCAGCCTGCCGTTCTCGGGCAGGTTGGCGAGATCGGCCCGGCCGGCCTTGAGGATGATTTCCTCCTGACCGTCGAGTTCCAGCATGATGTCGACGCTGTCGCCGAGGAAGCTGCGGCGCAGGACGCGGGCCTCGACTGCGTTGTCGAGATCGGCCCGGCCGGCGTGCAGGTTCTCGGGCCGCACGACGCAGGTCACCTTGGCCTTGGCGGCAACTCCCGCGGGAGCTGCGGTACGGATCAGGCAGCCACCGCCGAGCCTGATCTGGGCCTCGCCACCTTCCAGCCGCTCGACCACGCCCTGGAACTTATTAGAGCGGCCGATGAAGTCGGCGATGAAGAGGCTGGCCGGGCGATGGTAGAGGGCCTCGGCCGTGCCCGCCTGCTCGATGACGCCGCCATTCATCACCACGATCCGGTCGGCCAGCATCATCGCTTCTTGCTGGTCATGGGTGACGAAGATGGTGGTGATGCCGACGCTGCGCTGGATGCGGGCGAATTCGCGCTGCATCTCCTCGCGCAACTTCTGGTCGAGAGCACCGAGCGGCTCGTCCATCAGCAGCACAGCCGGCTCGTAGGCCAGCGCGCGGGCGAGCGCGACGCGCTGCTGCTGGCCGCCCGAGAGTTCGGAGGGATAACGCCCGGCCAGATGCTCCATGCGGATCATCGCCAGCATGGCCTCGACCCGTGCGGCGCGCTGCGCTGCCGGCGCGCGCCTTTCCTCCAAGCCGAAGGCGATGTTGCCGGCGACCGTCATGTTCGGGAACAGCGCATAGTCCTGGAAGACCATGCCGAGATTGCGCAGGCGTGGCGGCTTGCGGTTCACCACCTCCACGCCCATACGAATCTCGCCAGTACTCGGCTCGATGAAGCCGGCGATCATCCGGAGGGTCGTCGTCTTGCCGCAGCCGGAGGGACCGAGGAGGACGACGAGCTCACCCTCCTCGATCGTGAGGTCAACGCCGCGCACGACATCGATTTGGCCGTAGCGCTTCACCACCTTGTCGAGCGTGACGTTGGTCATCTTGTCGATCAGCCGCGCAGGATGTCCCGCGCCCAGGCGTTACGCCATTCCGCGAGCTTCACCTTGGCGAAGTCGACGACGAAGAGATTGTCGAGCTCCGCGTCGCCGAGCATCAGCACGCCCTTGTTCTCCGGATCATCCGCCATGCCCTTGATCGCGGCCCGGTTGATCGGGAGAACGCCGGTCGCCTTGGCGTGGGCGAGCTGGGTCGCCGGGTCGAGATAGGCGTTGACGAAGGTCTCAGCCAGCGCCTCGTTCTTGGTGCCGCGCACGATGTGGTGCAGCACCGGCCAGAGCGAGCCCTTCTTGGTGCCGAAGCTCGGGTAGCTAATCGAAAGCGGCACGTTGTTACGGCGCAGACGCACCACGAAGCCGGCATGCCACGGCGCCGCCCAGACCTCGCCAGCCGCCATCTTGGTCGAGAGTTCGGTCGAAGCCGAATAGAAATAGGCCGGCTTGATCTTGTTGACGAGCGGGATCGCCTTGAGGAGGTCGGCCTCGGTTGCCCCAGCCTCATAGGCGAGGCCGGCCACGGCATTCCAGTGCTGGGTATGGGTGATGTCGGGGAATGCGACCTTGCCGGCGAGCTTCGGATTGCCGAGGTCGCTATAGGTCTTCGGCGGCTCGAGCCCGAGCTCCTTGAACTTCTCGTGATTGTAGATGATGCCGTCCATGCTGCCGAGGGTCATCACGTAGTTCTTGGCCTTGGCGAAGTCCGGCAGTGCCTTGGCGTTCGGCAGCTTGTCGTAGTTGAGGTCGGCGACGAAACGGTCTGCCGCCATCAGCTGCACCAGCTCGAGCCCGCTCTCCATCGTGTCGAATGGTGCATTGCCGCCGCGGGCGGCGACGAGCTTGGCGAGGTTTCCTTGCGGGGTGTCGACGACGTAGTCGACGGTGCCGCCCGCCTTGCGGACGCTCTCGCCGACCAGCTTATCTAGCGAATCGCGCCAGGAGCCACCCCAGGTCGCGACCTTGATGCTGCCGGCGGCCTGCGCCCGCGCCATGCCGGCCGGGCCGGCTGCCGCGAGGGCTCCGGCCGCGAGCAGCAGGCTGCGGCGGTCGATCCGGTTGAGCTTCTCCATGATTCCGTTCTCCCCTGTGTTGTTGACGGACGGCTTCGAGCGCCTCGGCCTAGAGGGCCTTCTTGGCGCTGTGGACGATGCCCTCGGCGAAGCGCGACAGCCGGAAGGGCGAGAGGTCGAGCGAAGGGCGGCCATCGGCGATCCATTCGCTCAGCTGCTTGCCGATCGAGGGCCCGAGCGCAAAGCCATGGCCGCTGAAGCCGGCCGCAATGAACAGGCCCGGCGCAGTGGCAGGACGGTCGATGATCGGGATCGCATCGGGCGTGAGGTCGAGCCGGCCGGCCCAGCTCCGTTCAAGCCCGACGCCGCCCAGATGCGGGAAGAGCTCGTTGAGGCGCGTGAGGTTATGCGCGACCTTGCGGTCGTTGGCGGAAGGCTCGGGCAGAGCCTGCACCGAAGCCTCGCGGCTCAGCTTCGCCCTGAGCTGGTGAATGAAATCCGGGCCGATGGTCAGCCGCATCAGCCGCCAGTTGAGGCGGTAGGCCGGCAGGAAATGGCGGGCGCTGCGCAGCGAATCGATGGTCAGCTCATAGTCGACGCCGACGCCGCGATAGCCGTTGCCGATGACGAAGCTGCCGTCGCCGCGCGGACGGAAGGCGACCCGCGGCGTCCACATCGCGACCTGCGTGAAGGGGACTGCTGGCAGCGTCTGGCCGACAGAGGATTTGACGATCTGGATCGGCAGCTCGAGCTTGAGCTGCGACGCCAGCGCCGGCGCGCCAACGCCGTTGGCGAGCAGCACGATCGGCGCGTTCCAGATGCCGGCCTTCGTCACGAGGCCGCTGACCGAGCCTGCACTCGTCTCGACTGCGAGCACCGGCGTGTTCTCGTGGATGGTGGCGCCGGCCGCCTTCGCCGCCGCCGCAATGGTCCGCGTCGAAAGGGCGGGTTCGCCATGGGCGTCGGCGGCGGTGTAGAGACCGCTGCGCCATTTGCCGGCGAATTGCGGCACCAGTTCGCAGATGCCGGCTGCGTCCAAGATGCGGCTGTCGAGGCCATATTTGGCCGCTGTCTCATGGCCAGCGACGACGACACGCTCCTCATCCGCTTCCGTCTCGGCCGGCACGAGAATGCCGCCGCGGGTGAAGCCGGTAGCGGGTTGGCCGTGCAGCGAAGTCAATTCGGTCCAGAGGCCGTTGGCCTCCGCCGCGAGCGGCACCTCGGCCTCGTGGCGGCCCTGCTGTCGGATGAAGCCCCAGGCGCGACTCGACTGTTCCGAAGCAATGGCCCCGCGCTCGAAGAGCGCGACCTTGATGCCGCGCTGGGCGAGCCGCAGCGCCGTCGCTGCGCCCATGATGCCGCCACCGACAATTGCCACCTCGACCGAATTCGCGCCACCAGACATCGGCATTCCAGGCTGAACCATTTAGACCATTCTAATTCTGCACGGCTCGAACCAGCTTGCAAGAACCGATTTTCAGTCTAGACTTGACGTCACTTTGGGCCAATTGGTGCAAAATGGGGCAGCATGACGGTGACCGATGGACCTGCCATCCCGGGAATCTGGGCGACGCTGAACTCGGCCGGCGTCGACAAGCGCCAGATCACCGCCGCGATCGAGGCCGCGATCCGGGACGGCAGCCTGCCGGCCGGCGAGCGGCTGCCGACGGAGCGCGCCATCGCCGATGCCTCGGGGCTGTCCCGCAACACGGTGCGCGATGCGCTGGCGCGGCTAGTCGATCGCGGCCTCATCGCGCGGCAAGTCGGGCGCGGCACCTTCGTGGTCGGCCCGGCCCCGTCCACGGCTGCGCGCGGCGGGGCGATGCCGGCGGAGTTCGGCAAGATCGTTCCCTCGCCGCGCGAGCTCGTCGAGTTCCGCAGCGAATGCGAGCCGGTGCTCGCCTCGCTGATCGTGATGAACGCTTCCGACCATGAACTCGCGGAGATCGAGGCGCTCGCTCTCGCCGGTCGCCGCGCGACGCTCTGGCATGATTGCGAGGCCGTCGATTCCGAGTTCCACGGGCGCCTCTATGCCGCCACGCGCAATCCCGTATTCCAGGAGATCGGCCGCTACATGGTGGCGGCCCGGCGCAGCCAGGCCTGGCTCTCGCTGAAGCAGCAGACCTTCGGCCTCGATCGCTGGCAACGCTACCAGGCGGAACACGAGCAGATCGTCGTCCTGCTGCTCCGTCGCGACGCACGCACGGCGCAGGATGCTCTGAGGGCGCATCTCGGCCGTGTCCAGGGCTGGGTCGCCGACCGCTCCGATCTCGACCAGAAACTGCGTCAGGACCGCGGCGACCTCGTGATGGATGGAACGACGGGATAATGGCGATGGATGAGGCGGCCCTCCGGCAACGGGCGAGCGAGGTGCACGCCTCCGCCACCCTGATCGATACGCAGGGTGTCGGCGTGCTGTTGCCGCATGTGCATCTGGCGCAGCCGGAATTCGAAGGCCGTTCACATATCGACCGGGCGCTGGCCGGCGGCCTCACTGCCATGAACACGACGATCGGCGTCGGCGGCATCGCCTCGGGCGTCGACGATCTGCGCGCCCTACTCAACGCGATGTATGGCTACCAGGTCTATTTCCGCCTGCACGCCGACAAGCTCATTCAGATCGAGACAGTCGCCGAAATCGAGACCGCCAAGCGGACGGGCAGGCTCGGCATCATCTTCGGGGTGCAGAACATTGCGCCGAAGATCGACGGCGACCTGACTCTGCTGTGGAACCTCCACAAGCTGGGGCTCCGGGTCGCGCAGTTCACGCATAACGACCGGAATGCGCTGGGCTGCGGCTGCCTGGAGGATGACGACACCGGCTTGACCCAGTTCGGCAAGGCGGCGGTCATGGAAATGAACCGCATCGGCCTGCTCGTCGACCTTGCTCATGGCGGGATGAAGACCGCGCTCGATGCGATCAACTATTCCGAGACCCCGATCATTATCTCCCACGCCAATGCGCGGGGGCTGACCCCTCATCGCCGAAACGCGACGGATGAGGTGATCCGCGCGCTCGCCACGCGCGGCGGCGTGATCGGCGTCACCTTCTATTCGCCGTTCTGCCAGGCGGTAGGCGGCGGGCGTCCGACCGTCGCGAATGTCGTCGATCACATCGCCTATATCGCCGATCTGGTCGGCATCGATCATGTCGGGCTCGGCTCCGATCAATTCGAGTCGGAATCGGAGGTTCGTTACGCCGCTTTCGGGGCGCAGTTCGCCGATACGCAACGCGGCTTCTCGCGCGAGACCGTCTATGCCGAAGGGCTGGAACGAGTGGAGTGCCTGCCGAGCCTCACCGCCGAGCTCGCGAAGCGCGGCTTCGCGGACGAAGACATCCGCAAGATCCTCGGGGACAACCATCTGCGCCTGTTCGCCAGCGTCTGGAAATAGCAGGCGCTTTGCCGATCGGGTTCGGCGCTCCGCGATCAACGTCGTTGGCGCGAACCGATACGGGGCGCAAAAGGCGGGTGTCCTCGCGCACAAATCCGCTCGCCTGAATTGCCTTGCCTATCCGGAGGCGCTTCCAGCGACAGTCGCTTGGCTCGTTGCATATAATCGAGCGCCAAATCGACGCGCTCGTCGCGAATGTCCGCTTCTCTAATCGGGCAGTCGGGTCAAGCTCGGATTGCACCTCTGTGCCGGGGTCTCGTTCACGCGGGTCACGCTGGTGGCTTCTGTCGGGCCAAGCCGCTGCACGCATGCATCGGATTAGGTCTGGAGAGCCTCGCTTATGGACGCGCTTTGAAGCGCAGCAGACATTTTCGGCTTCATCCATCCCGTCGTCCACGTGGGACGATCCCGGCCAGGATCGCTGAAAGCTGTAATCAGGTCATGCTGCAGCCTCCGATCCTAGGCGGAAGTCGGTACCGTCGACCCACATGCGATGGAGCACGACCGCAATCTTGCGCGCGACCGCCACGATGGCGCGCCGGCGGCCCTTCATCTTCATCAACCGCACACCCCAAGCCTTGAGGCTCGACCAAGCGATCGAGCGCATCAGCATGGCGTTTGCGGCAGCGTGAGCGTCGCGCGGACGTCGCGTCACCGGCATGCGAGATCCGGCCTGTATTGTCCGTTTCGCCAGACTGAAAGCGTCGCGGCGTCAGGCCGAAATGGGCCCCGACCGTCCGAGAGTTCTTGAAGCGGGCGGGATCGTCCACCGCGGCCTTGAAGCTGAGGGCGGTTATCTCGCCAACGCCCGGCACGGTCATGAAGCGCCGACAGATCGTGTCTTCGCGCGCGGCCCGCTTCACTTGCCGATCGAGTTCGATGAAGGTCTCCAAGAGATCGCCCGCCAGCATCGGCAGGAGCGCATGGCTGAGCGCCGGGTCGGTCTCGATCGTCTCACGAACAGCCGCATCGAAAGCCCCTCGGCAGGGTCGGAGAGGCAGGACGACGCCGAAGATCCGCAACAGGCCCCGACGGGGCGCACAGCCCTGCTTCCTGAGAAGGCGCCTCAGAAGGCGCCGCCCTGCCTTGGTGTCACGTCGCGCCTGCACGATCTCATCGAGGACATAGCCGTCCTGATCGACCGCCCGCCAGAGCCAGTTCTTCTTTCCGGCGATGGTGACGACGACCTCGTCGAGATGCCAGAGGCCGCGGCGGCTCGGCCTCTTGCGCTTAAGGCGGCGGGCGTAATCCCGCCCGAACTTCATCGCCCAGCGCCGCACCGTCTCGAAGGAGACGGAAATGCCGCGCTCCAGAAGCATCTCCTCCACCAGGCGAAGGCTCAGGGGAAAGCGGAAATACAGCCACACCGCATGGGCGATGATTGCCCGAGGGAACCGATGGCGCTTGTAGCCGATGGTCGGCAGGGTCATGCACGCTCACCTACACGGCTTGCCGCAATGCCGGAGTTAACGTGACAACGCCCCTTCGCGACCTGCTGAGCCCTCAATCCGCGAATTTCCTCAGAGAGCTGGACGATCCGCTTGCGCAGTTGAGCCGAGCCAACTTGACGACAGCCAGTCCGGTTTCCTAGCCCGGAAGCGGGTTGGCACGATTATTGTACGACTCTTTTTGCAACAAAAACGGTTGCCGCCGCTGGTTGTAGGGTTTTCCGGGATGATTGCGTTCCTGTCGCGCCGTCTGCTGCAGAGCGCCTTCGTACTGTTTGCGATGTCGGTGCTTGTCTTCATCGGCATCTTCGCCATCGGCAACCCAGTCGATGTGTTGATCGCGCCGGAGGCGACGCAGGCCGACCGTCAGCGCATCATCGAATCGCTCGGCCTCGATCGCTCGCTGATCGAACAATATGTCAGCTTCGTCCAGGGCGTCATCGGCGGCGATTTTGGCAAGAGCTTCGTCTTCAAAATCTCCGCCATCAGCCTGATCCTCGATCGACTTCCCGCCACGCTGGAACTCGCGGTTACAGCGATGATCTTTTCGGTGCTGGTCGGGCTTCCGCTGGGCATGCTCGCCGGCATGTACCCCGACAGCCTGCTCGGGCGCTCGATCATGGCCGGCTCGATCCTCGGCTTCTCGATGCCGACATTTTGGGTCGGGCTCATCCTGATCATGGTGTTCGCCGTGCATCTCGGCTGGCTGCCCTCGACGGGACGGGGCGAGACCGTGACGATGCTCGGCATCAAATGGAGCTTCCTGACGCGTGACGGACTCGCGCATCTCGTCCTGCCGGCCTTCAACCTGGCCCTGTTCAAGATCTCGCTCGTAATCCGCCTGACCCGCGCCGGCATGCGTGACGCGCTCGCAAGCGATTATGTCCGCTACGCCATCGCTAAGGGGCTCTACCCTCGCCGCGTCGTCATGGTGCATGCGCTCAAGAACATCCTAATCCCACTGGTGACGGTTCTTGGGCTGGAATTCGGTTCCGTCATCGCCTTCGCCATCGTCACCGAGACTATCTTCGCCTGGCCGGGCACCGGCAAGCTGATCATCGAGTCGATCAACTCGCTCGATCGCCCGGTGATCGTGGCCTACCTCATGGTCATCGTGCTGATGTTCGTCACGATCAACCTTATTGTCGACATTACCTACTCCATCCTCGATCCGCGCATCCGCCTCGGCGGAGCGTCCTCATGAACCGGATCGTGGCGGCACAGGAGCCCGCGACGCCCATTGCCGGCCCGCTCGATGCAAGCGAGGCCGCAACCATACCGGCGCCTGCTACGCCGGCGAAGGCTCGCATCGAAGGCAAGCCGGAGACGCCCTGGCAGCAGGCAGGGCGCGATTTCGTCGCAAATCCCTTCGCCATCGTCGGAGCGGTTCTGCTGAGCCTGCTGCTGCTGGCGGCAATCTTCGCCGAGAGCCTAGCCCCGACCAATCCCTACGACCTGACCAAGCTCGATCTGATGGATGCGCTGCAGCTGCCGGGGTCGCAGAACATCGACGGTTCGGTGACCTTCCTGCTCGGCACGGACGGGCAGGGCCGCGACATGCTCAGCGCCATGCTCTACGGGCTTCGCACTTCGATCCTCGTCGGCGTGATGTCCGGCGTGCTCGCGCTCGGCTTCGGTACCATGGTCGGCATCGTGGCCGCCTATTTCGGCGGCTGGGTCGACTCGATGGTGATGCGCATCGTCGATCTGCAACTGTCCTTTCCGAGCATCCTCGTCGCCATGGTGCTGCTGGCGGTGCTCGGTCAGGGCGTCGACAAGATCATCCTCGCCCTCGTGATCGTGCAGTGGGCCTACTACGCCCGCACCGTTCGCAGCGCAGCGCTGGTCGAGCGCTCGAAAGAATATGTCGAGGCGGCGATTTGCCTCGGAATCGGCAAGGGGCCGGTGATGTTCCGGCACATGATGCGGAACTGCTTCCCGCCGCTGATCGTGGTCGCGACGGTGCAGGTCGGCAGCGCGATCTCGCTGGAAGCGACGCTCTCGTTCCTGGGGTTGGGGCTGCCTGTGACGAAACCCTCGCTCGGGCTTCTAATCTCGAACGGCTTCGCCTTTCTGATGAGCGGCAAGTACTGGATCAGCCTGTATCCCGGCGTACTGCTGCTGCTGACGATCGTCGCGATCAACCTCGTCGGCGACCATCTGCGGGACATCCTCAACCCGCGTCTCAAGCGCTGACCGAGAAGGGAACGTCGTGGAGCCCATTCTCTCGGTGAAGGACCTCCGGACGGAGTTCAGGACGCGCTCGGGTGTGGCGAAGGCCGTCAACGGCGTCAGCTTCGACGTGATGCCGGGCAAGGTCCTCGGGCTCGTCGGAGAGTCGGGCTCAGGCAAGTCTGTAACGGGCTTCTCCCTGATCGGCCTCGTCGATCCGCCGGGCCGGATCGTCGGCGGCAGCGTCCGCTATGGCGGCCGCGAGCTGGTCGGCCTGCGCCAGTCCGAGCTGCGGGCGCTGCGCGGCCGGCAGATCGCGATGATCTTCCAGGACCCGATGATGACCCTAAATCCGGTCCTCAAGATCGGCACGCAGATGATCGAGGCCGTGCTCGCCCATGACCCCGTGGGCAAGCAGGCGGCCCGCGAGCGCGCCCGGGCCGCGCTGGGCAAGGTCGGCATCGCCTCACCGGACGAGCGTCTCGACGCATATCCGCACCAGTTCTCCGGTGGCATGCGCCAGCGCGTCGCCATCGCGATCGCGTTCTTGCATCGGCCTGGCCTGATCATCGCCGACGAGCCGACCACGGCGCTCGACGTGACAATCCAGAGCCAGATCCTCTCGGAGATGCAGACCCTGGCGCGCGAGGAGCGCACAGCCGTCATCTGGATCTCGCATGATTTGTCGATCGTGTCGGGCCTCGCCGACCATGTCGCGGTGATGTATGCCGGCCGGATCGTCGAGCACGGGCCCGTCGCCGATGTGCTGACCCGTCCGCTCCACCCCTATTCGCGTGGGCTGATCGCGTCGGTGCCGGGCTCGCAGATGCGTGGTCGCCGTCTGGCACAGATCAACGGCATGGCGCCCTCGCTGCTCGATCTGCCGGCGGGCTGCGCCTTCCTCAGCCGCTGCACCTGGGCGATCGACGCCTGCGCGATCGAGCCGCCGGCCGTCGCGCTTGCGGCCGGACGAATGGTCCGTTGCATCCTGCCCCGGCAGGGGGGCGTCGCGGCATGAGCATGGCGCGGTCACAGCAACGCGACGATGTACTGGAGCCGGCGCGCTCGGTCGGCGGCACCATGCACCCGGTGATCGAGCTGGCGCAGGTATCGAAGAGCTTCGGGCGAAAGGCGGACTGGGCTTCGCGCCTCGCCGCCTGCCTCGGCGGCAAGCCCGTTCTGGAGCGGGTGCATGCGCTCGACCGGGTCGATCTCTCGATCATGCCGGGAGAGGTCGTCGGGCTCGTCGGCGAAAGCGGCTGCGGCAAATCCACCCTCGGGCGCGTCGTCGCGGGCATTCACCAGCAGAGCGCAGGTGACCTCTTCTACAAGGGCGGCAACGTCGCCAATCTCGCGCCTCACAAGCGGCGCGACTTCACGCGCCATGTCCAGATGGTCTTCCAGGATCCCTATGCGTCATTGAACCCGCGCATGCGGATCGGCCAGATGATCTCAGAGGCGCCTGTGGCCCACGGGCTGGTGCCGGTTTCCGGGGCTGACGACTATGCCGCCTCGATGCTCGAGACGGTCGGGCTCGATCCATCGCTTCGGCGGCGCTTTCCGCACCAGTTCTCGGGCGGCCAGCGACAGCGCATCTGTATCGCGCGTGCACTGGCGGTGAAGCCCGACTTCCTCGTCTGCGACGAGGCCGTCGCCTCGCTCGACGTCTCGATCCAAGCCCAGATCCTAAACCTTTTCATGGATCTCAAGGACAGTCTGGGCCTGACCTATCTGTTCATCAGCCATGATCTCAACGTTGTCCGATTCCTGTCGGACCGCATTGTGATCATGTATCTCGGCCGCGTCGTCGAAAGCGCCTCTACCGAGGCGCTGTTTGCGGCCCCTCGCCACCCCTATACCCGTGCTCTGGTCGACCAGGTGCCGCTGCTCGACGGGCAAAGGCGTCAGTTCAAGCCCGTCGAAGGCGAGATCCCGTCGCCGCTCCATCCCCCTCTCGGCTGCCATTTTCATCCGCGCTGCACCTTGGCCGGACCGCGCTGCAAGGCCGAGACCCCCGCGTTGAAGATGGTTGCCGACGGCCATCTCGCCTCCTGCCACCTCAACGATGGCGGTGTCGCGGCATGATCGGCATGACCGGGAAAGCCGGACGCCACTCGCGCGCGGCGCAGGAATGGCGGCAGATGTCGGTCAATCTCAAGGGTGCGGCGTTCGTCGTGCTCGCCTATCTGCTGTTCACCGTTGAGGTCGTCGCTGCGCGCTTATTGGGGCCGACGATGGCGACGGAGCAGGTCGTGTTGGTGCGCAGCGCCGCCCAGATGCTGATTGTCGTCCCATTCGTGATCCGCTCGGGTGCAGGCGTCGGCATCCTGCGCACCCAACATCTCAAGCTCCATCTCCTGCGTGGCGCCTTCAGCGTCGCTGGCCTGTACTGCTACTTCTACAGCTTCGGGCAACTGCCGCTGGCTGCCGCGACGACGATTAGCTTCACCAAGGCGCTATTCATCGTGGTCTTCGCACAGATCGTGCTGGGCGAGATCGTGCGCCTGCCGCGCTGGCTCGCGACGGCGGCCGGCTTTGCCGGAGTGCTGCTCGTCGCGCGCCCCGGCTTGTCCGGGTTCGACATGGCGGCGCTCGCCGGACTGCTCGGGGCGATGATGGGCGCGGGGCTTTTGCTCGTGACCAAGCTCCTTTCGCGGCATGAGAGCCCGCTGGCAATCATGGTTTATGTCGCCTTGATCACCACCGTCGCCTCGCTCGGGCCGGGGCTCGCGGTCTGGAAAACGCCCGACGCCGGGCAACTGCTGGCGCTGGGGCTCATCGGCTTGTTCGGCCCGGTGGGTCAGTACGTGAACATCCTCGGCTTTCGGATTGCGGAAGCGTCGTCGCTTGCCAGCATCGACTATGTCAGGCTGATTTTTTCGACGATCGCCGGCTATCTCGTCTTCACCGAAATTCCCGATGTCTGGACCGTCGCCGGCGCGCTGGTCATCGTCGGATCGACTCTCTTCCTGACAAGGCATGAGAGCCGCGCTGCGCGTATTGCCGCCGGCGCGCCGGCCGTCGACCCGCTCTCAGAACCGCTGCCCGATCCCATAGAGATACCCAAGGAGACTGGTCATGACCGACATCTTTGACGAACCCCTGCTGCTGACCCCGGGTCCGTGCTCGATCTCGCTGACGACGAAACAGGCGATGCTGCATGACTACTCCTCCGGCGAGGAGGTCATGGCCGAGAAGGTAGCCGCCATCGCGAAATACCTAATCAAGATCACCAACGGCGCCGGCAGCCACACCATGGTGCCGCTGGTCGGCTCCGGCACGTACGCGACGGAAGCCGCGATCGGTACCTTCGTCCCGCGCGACGGCAAGTTGCTGGTCCACACAAACGGCGTCTATGGAGATCGCATCGTCGACATCTGCCAGCATCTCAAGCTGAACTACGCCTCGTTCCGCACGCAGCCCTACTCGCCGCCAACTCGCAAGCAGTTCGAGGATGCGATCAAGGCGGACCCGGCGATCACCCATGTCATGGTGGTCCATTGCGAAACCTCGACCGGCATCCTCAACCCGATCGACGAGATAGCCCAGGTCTGCAAGGCTTATGGCAAGGGCCTCCTGATCGACGCCGTCGCCTCCTTCGGCATCATCGATCTGGACGCAAGGAAGCTCGGCTACGACGCCGTCATCTTCTCGGCCAACAAGGGCATGCAGGCGCCTCCAGGCCTAGCCTTCGTCATCGCTAAGAAGGCCGTGCTCGAAGAGTGCAAGGGCAACTGTCACTCGCTCAGCCTCGATCTGTGGGACCAGAACCAGCATTTCGAGCGCACTGGCGGGTTCCGCTTCACGCCGGCGACACATCTACTGCTCGCCTTCGCGCAGGCCTGCAAGGAACATGAAGAGGAGGGCGGCGTGACGGGGCGTCAGGCCCGCTATCGCGCGAGCTGGCGCCGCCTCGTCGACGGCATGCGGCAGATGGGCTTCCACACGCTGGTAGACGACGCCCATGCCTCGCCGATCGTCTCGACCTTCCACGATCCAGACGACCCGAACTACTCTTTCAGCCTGCTCTATGCAGGGATGAAGAAGCGCGGCTTCATCATCTTTCCGGGCCGCCTCGCCGCCGCCAACACCTTCCGTATCGCCAATATCGGCATCGTCACGCCCGAGGATATCGGACGCGCCATGGATGCGCTTTCGGAATGCTTCACCGAGATGGGCGTCAAGAATTTCGGCAGGGCGGAGGTGGTAGCCGCCTGAGTGCCCGCCCGGCTTTGTTCCCGATCCACGACCGGCCTAACCGCAATTCGAGAACAGGAAGGATTTCCGATGAAGTCGTTACGTGTTGCCGCCTCGGCTTTCGCCATCGGCCTTCTCGCGGCCGGCTTGACTGCTCCCGCGCCTGCCCTGTCGCAGACCCTCACGATCGGACTGCGTTCGGGCACCGACGCGCTCGATCCGCATTTCGGCTCGCTCGGCAACTCCGTATCGGTGATACGCAATATCTATGACACGCTGGTCTCGCGCGACGAGACGCTGGCGCCGACGCCGTCGCTGGCGGTCGCATGGAAGCTGATCGATGACAACATTTGGGAATTCGACCTGCGCCCCGGCGTCAAGTTCCATGATGGCAGCGATTTCACTGCGGACGACGTGAAGTACACGATCGAGCGCGTGCCGAACGCGCAGGGCCCAACCGGTGGCATGATGCTCTACATGACCGGAATCTCGAAGGTCGAGGTGATCTCGCCGCTCAAGGTCCGGCTGATTACCAGTACGCCGACGCCGCTGCTGCCGCGCAACCTTGCCCAGATATTCATCCTGCCGAAATCGCTCGGCACTCCGACGCAGGAGGACTTCCAGTCCGGCAAGGCGACGATCGGAACGGGGCCGTACAAATACGTGTCGTGGCAGCCCAAGGGCGACCTCGTCGTCGCTCGTCACGATGCCTATTGGGGTGGCAAGCAGCCCTGGGAGCGGATCGTTATGAAGGAAATCCTCGCCGACCAGTCGCGCGTTGCGGCGCTCCTGGCGGGTGATGTCGATCTGATCAACTACGTCCCGTCCGTCGACGTTGAGCAGCTCAAGAAGAACGCCACCGTGGCGGTCTTCCAGACGCCGTCGGTCTACAACTTCATGGTCTATCCTGAAGTCGGTCGCGACCAATCGCCCTTCGTCACCGATGCCGACGGCAAGCCGATGACCAAGAATCCGATGAAAGACATCCGAGTTCGTCAGGCGATGTCTATGGCGATCAACCGCCAGGCCATCGTCGATCGCGTGATGCACGGCCAGGGCATTGCCGCCGGCCAGCTTTCGCCCGACGGTCTCTGGGCGACCAGCACCGCTCTGAAGCCTGACAAGTTCGATCCTGACGGAGCCAAGAAGTTGCTGACCGAGGCCGGCTATCCCAACGGCTTCGGCATCACCCTGCATTGCAGTTCCGACCGCCTGCCCAATGACGCGGCGGTCTGCACCGCACTCGGCGGCATGCTCAACCGCATCGGCATCAAGGCGATCGTGGCGGCGACGCCGCGGGCCGTCTTCTTCCCCGCCTCGGCGCGGCTCGAGTATTCACTGCAGATGTCGGGCTGGGGCTCGCTCTCGGGCGAGACTTCCTACATCCTGCAGTCGCTGGTCCACACGCTCGACAACAACAAGCGCCTGGGCGCCAATAACCGCACCATGTACTCCAATCCCAAGCTCGACGCCCTAATCGAGACCGCGATCACCACGGTCGATGACGAGAAGCGCAAGGCCATGCTGATCGAGGCGATGGAGATGTCGATCAAGGACTATTCGACGATCCCCGTCGTCACGCTCAACGCGATCTGGGCAGGGCGCAAGGACAAGGTGTCCTATGCCGCACGCAACGACGAAGAGACCAACGTTCTGCAGATGCAGAAGCCCTGATTGCAGGCGATGACGCGCCGCCGCGACCTCGACTGGTCGCGGCGGACACTCAATCGAGCCGGACGACGAAGCCCTTCGCGGCGTCCGAGACGGCGGAAACCGCACGATGATCTGCGGGTCGGGGCCGGGGATCACGAGTGCCTCGCTTTTGGCCAATGCGCGTACCCGGGCGAAGCCTTCGAGCGTGGCCCCGACATTGTAGACCCATGGAAACGGGATGGGCTCTGTTGCAAACTCTTTCTACGTCCGGTTTCGGATTGGGCTCCAGCCTCTTTCGGAGAGATCCCTGTTCAAAGGCCGCCATTTCGAGCCGTCTGTGATCGTGCTTTGCGTTCGCTGGTATCTGGCTTACGGACTGAGCCTACGCGACCTTCGGGAAATGATGGCGGAGCGTGGCATCAGCATTGACCACTCGACGATCCATCGCTGGGTCGTTCATTTCTCACCCTTGCTGCTGGAACGCTTCAACCGGCGCAAGCGCGCGGTGACCGGGAAATGGCATATCGACGAGACCTACATCAGGGTGCGTGGACAATGGATGTACCTCTACCGCGCCATCGACAGCGTCGGCGACACGGTGGAGTTCCATTTCAGCGAGCATCGCGACCTGCCGGCGGCCAAGGCTTTCTTCAGAAAGGCTCTGGAGCGCCATGATCGACCGGATCGCGTCGTCATCGACGGTAGCCAAACCAACCGGGCGGCGGTCGTGTCCTGTGATGCGATACATCGATTGCAGGATCGGTCACGGCGCCGGCTGAAACCGATCCAGGTCCGCCAGAGCCAATATTTGAATAACCGCATCGAGCAGGATCATCGTCGAATCAAACGTCGTGTTCGGCCGATGCTTGGTTTCAAATCTCTCGCGACCGCCAGCGTCGTCCTATCCGGCATCGAATTGGTTCACATGATGCGGAAACGGCAGGCAAGGTTTGCCTTAAACCCCTCCCCGTCCATTGCCGAGCAGTTCACAATCCTCGCAGCATAAACCAGGCCCGACATGAAACGTCTTTGACCACGCCAGAATTTGCAACGGAGCCAGTTCGACAACCAGGCATGCCCCGCAATGCTCCTGAGCAGTGAACCATGGGGCGGTTATCGAAATCTCGGGTCGGTAGCCCTTCGTCATCAGTCGTCGCCGCGTTAGCATTTTCTCCGTCGGGACGACGGTGAAGAAGCAAGCGTCCGTCTCGATGATCGATGGACACGACATTCGAATAGCTGGTCGGGGTAAAGCGATGGAACGCCATGCTCCCCCTGTACTCCTATTGTGTCGGGACCCAATGGCGTCAGGTGTTGCGCAAGGTCGGATCGAACCGATCGCGCAGCCAGTCGCCGATGATCGAGATCGAGACGGTGGTCAGGAAGATCACCAGGCCCGGTATCACGGCGATCCACCAGGCGGTGGTGAGATAGGCGCGCCCCGCGCCGAGCATCTGGCCCAGGCTCGTCAGCGGCGGGCGGATGCCAAGCCCGAGGAAGCTGAGCGAGGCCTCGAGAAGGATGACCTGCGGGAAGTTCAGCGAGAACTGGACGATCAGCACGCCGAGAATATTAGGCAGGACGTGTCTCAGGTAGATGCGTGCGGGCGTCGCGCCGAGCGCGGTGACCGCCTCAGCATAGCCCTTGCCCATGGTTGCGAGCACGGCGCTGCGCGTCAGCCGCGCGAACGTCTCCCAGCCATAGAACCCCATGATGATGACGAAGAGCAGAAAGCTGCTTCCGAAGACGGCGATCAGCGACAATGCGATCAGCATGAACGGCAGCGAGGCCTGCACATCCGCCAGCATCACGATTGTTTCCTCGACTACGCCGCGGAAATGCGCGGCGATGAAGCCGAGCGTGGTGCCGATCAGCGCGCCGATGACGGTGCCGCCGAAAGCGGCCAGAAGGCTGAAGCGAATGGCAAAAAGCAAGCGGCTGAAGGTGTCGCGGCCGAGTTCGTCGGTGCCTAGCAGATGGCTCCAGCTACCGCCGAGGAAGACCGGCGGCGCGAGGCGGTTGCGCAGCGCCTGGGCGCGATAGTCGAAGGGTGCAAGCAGGTCGGCCAGCGCGAAGACGGCCACGATGGTAGCCAGAAACGCCAGCGCCGCGATCACCAGCAGCGGAGGATAGCGCCGTCGCGCGCGAGCGACGGGAGGAGCTTCTGGGGCGGCCATCTCGCTCATCGGCCCTGCTCCCGCATGCGCGGATCGACCAGGACATAGGCTGCGTCGACCAAAAGGTTGGCCAGCACCATCGTGATCGCGGTCAGGATCACAATCGCCTGCACCACGGCAAAATCCCGCGCATTGATCGCACCCACAAGCAGGCGGCCGATGCCGGGCCAGGCGAACACGGTCTCGACGATGATCGAGCCGGCGACGAGGTCGCCGAGCTTGAGGCCGATCACGGTCAGGATCGGGATGGCGGCATTGGGCAGTGCATGGATGAGGACGCGCGAGAAGGCGGGAATGCCGCGCGCCCGCGCCGCCGTGATATATTGCTGGTTGAGCACCTCGAGCATCGAAGAACGCGTGAAGCGCGCGAAGATGCCGGCAAAATTGGTACCGAGCGTGATCGCCGGCAGCACGAGATGAGCAAGCGAATCCGCCCCCGAGCTGGGCAGCAGGCGGATCTGCACTGCAAAGAGCAGGATGAGGATGATGCCGAGGAAAAAGCTAGGTATGCTGAAGCCGAAGACCGCGAAGCTCATTACCAATCGGTCGATCGTGGAGTTCCGATTCAGCGCCGCCGCGATGCCAAGTAACACGCCCAGCGTCACGCCCAGGCCGAAGGCGGTGAGCCCGAGCCGCGCCGTATTGGGCAGCGCCTGGAGGATCAGGTCCAGCGCCGGCCGCTGGTCCGACAGCGAGACGCCGAAGTCGCCATGCGCGATGTTCCAGAGATAGGACAGGTACTGCTCGGGCAGCGACCGGTCGAACCCGAACTTCGCCCTGTATTCCGCGATTGTCGCCGGCGAGGCCTGGTCGCCAACCAGCGCCTCGATCGGATCGCCCGACAGGTTCAGGGCCATGAAGGTGAATGTGGTCACGATCCAGATCGTGAGTACGGCGCGCAAAAGCTTGAAGCCGATGGAAGAGCTGGCCAACGCGATTTCCTCAGTCGAAGTCGCGTGCAGGCGCCGGCAGCATCAACGACAGGTCGTTGATGAGGACCCCGCTTGGCTTCAGCGCCAATACCTTCGCAAGACGCTCCGGATCCGTATCACCGACACAATAGGGCGTTTCCATATGCCCCATTGTGACCCACACCGGCAGGCGGGGAAACAGCGCCTGCACGGCCGCCTGCCCGAGATGGCCTTCCCAGACGCGGAAGGCCGTGGCGCCGGCCGCGGCGAACTCGGCGGCGCGCGTGTAGTCCGGTAGGAAGGCCAGCACGGCAACGTTGGGCTCCGCCGCCTTGATCTGCCTGGCCTGGTTGAGATCGCGCACACCTACCCAGACATCGGCGAGCGCGCCGGTTTTGCGGATGTCGGCGATGACGACGTCGATGATCGCGGCGTCCTGCGTCTTGACGTCGATCAGCACCTTGCGGAACGGGCTGATCTGCTCGAGCACCTCCTCCAGGAGCAAGGGACGGCTGCCGTCGGGAAGGACGATTGCCTTCAGTTCCGCCTCTGTCATCTCCGCCACCGTGCGGACATCGCCTAGAAGCCGCTTGAAATCCGCATCATGGCAGGAGAAGGCGACGCTGTCGGACGACAGTCGGGCATCGCTCTCGATGATGTCGGCGCCCATTGCGATCGCCGCCTCATAGGAGGCGATCGTGTTTTCGGGATAGCGGGCGGAATAGCCCCGATGAGCGATCACCAAAGGTTTCGTCACGATGTCATCTCGATGTCTTTGGTGGAGCGGTCATTGCGAAGGCATGGGCCGCACGATGCGCGGCCCAATCGTATCAGTGCGCCGGAGGTCGCCGACGCCGGCACGCCGATCATTTGGCGAATGAGAAGTTCGTCGGGCGCAGGTCCATGTAGTAATGCGAATAGGGCATCCAGTTGATGATCTTCTTCGTCGCATAGGCCGGAGCCGGGTTGTAGAGCATCGTCATCGGCATATCGTCCTCGAACAGGTCGAGCGCGCGGGCGAAGATGCGGCGACGTTCGGCCTGATCATTCGAGGTGTAGAGCTCCCGGGCGAGCTCGTTGAACTCCGGATTGGCCTTGTAGAGCTTCTGGCCCTTCTGCATGTCCGATTCCGGCCCCCATAGTACCAGCAGCGAGCCGGTCGGATCGGGGATCCGGAAGGTGTTCGACCACGGCGTCAGCTGCTGGCCTGGTTTCTGTTGGTCCTTGGAGGAATCGACGAAGTCAAGCCGAACATTGACGCCGATTGCGCGCCACATCTCCTGCATGCTCTGCGCGGCTTCCGGCCCGTAGAGATAGACGCTCGGCACCAGCCGGTAGACGATCTCCTGGCCCTTGTAGCTGCTTTCCTTGACGAGCTGCTTGGCCTTTTCGAGGTCAAAGGTATAGCCCGGGCGGTCCTTGATATAGAGCGGACCGAAGCTTTCCAGTTGATGACCGTTGGGCGTGTAGGTCTTGCCGTCCCACAGTGAATCGACCAGCGCCTTGCGATCGATCGCCAGGCTCATGGCATGGCGCAGCTTTTTGTCGGCCAGCACCGGATCGTTCATGTTGAAGGTCACGACATGGGTGTTCTCCAAAGCCGCCGGCATCAACTTCAGATCCGGATATTTCGCGATGTTCTTCCACTGGTCGGGCGGCAGATCGACGATGATGTCGAAATCGCCGGCGATCAGGCCGGCAACGCGAGCCGAGACCTCCGGCACCGAGCGGAAGGTCACCATCTCGGCGGCGGGTTTGCCTTCGAAATACTTGTCGAAGGCCTGCAGCCGCAACCTGTCGTTGCGGGTGTAGTCGACGAAGCGATAAGGTCCGGTGCCGATCGGCTTGGCACGAAGCGCGCGGGCGGCTTCCGCCATCCAGACCTTGTGGCCGACCCCCTCCTTGCGCGATGCGTTCCAGGCGCTGTCGCAGATCACGAAGGAGATATAGCTGGACAGCCGGTGCTCGAGCGCAAGATCGGGCGCGGCGGTGACGAAGCGCACCGTCCGACC
Source organism: Bosea sp. NBC_00550 (assembly GCF_026020075.1). Classification (NCBI taxonomy): domain Bacteria; kingdom Pseudomonadati; phylum Pseudomonadota; class Alphaproteobacteria; order Hyphomicrobiales; family Alloboseaceae; genus Allobosea; species Allobosea sp. NBC_00550. The sequence goes on along the minus strand of NZ_CP102772.1, from coordinate 2,687,761 downwards.
ATCCAGCTTCTGCACGTCCTTCAGCATGCCGAAATAGACGCGTCCCTCCGGATAGTAGCTGTCGGCGCCCCAGAGGCGCTCGGACGAAAATGTTGTCATGACATCGTCTGCATCGAAAGGTGTGCCGTCATGGCACGTCACCCCGTCCCGCAGTTTGACGTCGAAGGTCGTCGGGGATGTCCAGGCCCAACTTTCCGCCAGGCCCGGAACGAGCTTTGCCCCGCCATCGGCCGCGGGATGGGCGAAGTCGCGCCGGATCAGCGTGTCGAAGATGTTGTAGTACACGCGAACATCGACATTGCCGGGCGTCTCGCCGGGATCGAGCGTCCGGGGCAGGTCGTTGACCGCCACCGTCAAGTTGGACTGCTGGGCCAGCGCCGGCGAGGCCGGCAGGCTGGCATAAAGAGCGCCGCATGCCAGCGCCGCCGCGATCATTGTCTTCATCATCCTGACAGTCCCCGTCCCAGAACCTGCCGGGCCACGAGCCCGGACTTCTATGCCGTGCAGCTAGCCCGCGACCACAGCCGCTTCGCTCAGGCACTCCATCCCGAAGCGGGCATGCGAGGCCGCATGGAAGGCGTAGGCGAGGGCGTCCTTGTCGCGCAGCGCCTGCAGAATAAGCCTATGCTCCTCGATAGCTGCAGAAAGATCGCGGGCCTTGCCCATCTCGATCGCCTTGATCATCAACGGTTTGAACATCCGATAGATCTCGGACAGCGTCTCGTTGCTGACCGCGTCGATGATGATGCGATGAAAGGCGAAATCGAGCGGCGCGGCCGAAGCGGCGTCGGATGCATTCGCCATGGCGTGGTTGGCGGCCTCGGCCGCGTCGATCATGGCGATGTCGATCTTGGCGATGAGCTGACCGCCGATGCTCGTCTCGATGATCTGCCGGAAACTCTGGATGTCGCGAAACGTCCCGGCCGACAGGTCCATCGCGAAAGAAAAGACGTTCATGACGGCGTCCTGGCGCCGATCGGTGATGACGGCGCCGGCCTTCTGCCGCGTCTCCACGATGCCATACGCCCTAAGAGTCCGAAGCGCTTCTCTGACCGTGTTGCGGCTGGCACCACATTGAGACGCGAGTTCGGCCTCGGTCGGCAGGGAGTCGCCGACTTTCAGCCGGCCAGCACGCATGAACTCTCTGATTCCGCCGACCGTGCGTTCGACGGCTGAAAGCTCTTCGATCGATGTCAAATGCGTCCACCTATCCGCCAGAATTCAACTAGACCATATCCATCAAAAGGGCAGTTGCAACCCAATTGTTGGCCATATGGAAACGAAGACCGCAATTTTAAGATACTATTAGCTGATATGTTGGACATAAAGCGGGTGATTGTCGCGCGATCCGAAGCTGGGTCATCAGAGCACTGCTTAGGGGGCAATTGTAACGTTCTCTTAACAGTCCCTCGAAGCGCCGACCCTGCCAGCACCTCCCCTCTCACCAGTCGCGCCACCGGCGGCCAACTCACGACCCCGATCGGCTCCGTTGCAAATTCTGGCGTGGTCAAAGACGTTTCATGTCGGGCCTGGTTTATGCTGCGAGGATTGTGAACTGCTCGGCAATGGACGGGGAGGGGTTTAAGGCAAACCTTGCCTGCCGTTTCCGCATCATGTGAACCAATTCGATGCCGGATAGGACGACGCTGGCGGTCGCGAGAGATTTGAAACCAAGCATCGGCCGAACACGACGTTTGATTCGACGATGATCCTGCTCGATGCGGTTATTCAAATATTGGCTCTGGCGGACCTGGATCGGTTTCAGCCGGCGCCGTGACCGATCCTGCAATCGATGTATCGCATCACAGGACACGACCGCCGCCCGGTTGGTTTGGCTACCGTCGATGACGACGCGATCCGGTCGATCATGGCGCTCCAGAGCCTTTCTGAAGAAAGCCTTGGCCGCCGGCAGGTCGCGATGCTCGCTGAAATGGAACTCCACCGTGTCGCCGACGCTGTCGATGGCGCGGTAGAGGTACATCCATTGTCCACGCACCCTGATGTAGGTCTCGTCGATATGCCATTTCCCGGTCACCGCGCGCTTGCGCCGGTTGAAGCGTTCAAGCAGCAAGGGTGAGAAATGAACGACCCAGCGATGAATCGTCGAGTGGTCAATGCTGATGCCACGCTCCGCCATCATTTCCCGAAGGTCGCGTAGGCTCAGTGCGTAAGCCAGATACCAGCGAACGCAAAGCACGATCGCAGACGGCTCGAAATGGCGGCCTTTGAACATGGGATCTCTCCGAAAGAGGCTGGAGCCCAATCCGAAACCGGACGTAGAAAGAGTTTGCAACAGAGCCCGATATTGTCGGCTCCCCCGCGACAGGCCGGCGATTAAACGAGCATCACCCCTTGACCGCCCCCGTCGTCAGGCCCGCGACCAGGAAGCGCTGCAACGCCATGACGACGATCAGGATGGGAACGAGCTGGACGGTCGCGGCCGCGAACAGGACGCCGTAATTGGTGCCGGTGACTGGATCCATCAGTTCGCTCAAGATGAGCGGCGTCGTCTTTGCGTGCTGAATGGTGAATATGAAGGCGTAGACATACTCGTTCCACGAGAAGACGAAGACGAATACCGCGCACGCCACCATGCCCTGGACAGCGAGAGGCGCGATAACGTAGCGCAAAATTTGACTCTCGCTAGCGCCGTCGACGGTGGCTGACTCGTCGAGCTCCCTGGGAATCTGATCGATGAACTCCTTCATGATCAGCACATTCAGGCACCCAGAAGGTTGCGTAGAGCAGGATGAGGATCAGGTGGCTATCAGCGAGGCCGAGCCGATTGACCCATGGGAACAGCGGAATGGTGATGACGAGGGGCGGCAGCAGGCGGATGGCGATGAGATAGAAGGGCGATGCGGACAAGAGCGCTGAGCGACAGCGCGAATAGATGTCGCCGGCGCAAGCGGCCGCAAAGACCGACAGCATGGGTCGCGAGAATCGAGATGACGAGGCTGTTGGCTACGAAGCCGAGGAAGTCAGGGTAGTTGTTCCACAAATCGGCGTAGTTACCCCAGGTCGGCGTAAAGAAAATTCTTGGCGGGAAAGCGAAGATGTCGCGTTGGAACTTGAAGGAATTGACGACGATATAGGCGACAGGAAAGAGCGACCATACGACGATCAGGCAAATCAGGATGGCCCTGAGCGCGAATTTAAGCGACCTGGTCATTGGCGAATGACTTTCGATTCATAGTTCGCAGGTAAAATAACGCCAGAACCAGCGACCCGACCACCATCAGCCAGCCTGTCGCCGCGGCGGCACCAAAGTCGGAGAACCTGAACCCGGCGCGATAGAGATAGGTGCCCAGTATCTCGGTGAGCTGGACTGGCCCGCCCTTGGTCACCAGCCACGCCTCGCTGAACATGCGGAAGGCGAAGATATAGCGGAACAGGATCGCCAGCATTGCCGCCGGCAAGATGATGGGGATGGTGATGGTCCACAGCGATTGCAGAGCGGTGGCGCCATCGACGCGGGCGGCTTCATAGAGCTCGCGCGGTACCGAAATGACGGCCGCGTTGAGGATGACGAAGGTGAATGGCAGATGATGCCATATGCTGATGGTGCAGATACCCCACAATAAAAGCCGCCTTCCGGCAGATGGGCCAAGCCATCCGCATCATTCGCGTCGGTCTTGTTTGATGCCATGGCGAGCGCGGCTTTGGCATAGCGAGCATCGATGCAAACTGCAGGTAGGCCTGGTGCGCATAGCGCCTGATAAAGACACACGCACAGGGGCCGGTTTCGAAGACCCCCGCTTTGGCTGAGGGCGTACCCTGGGTCGCCGGTCAATTGCCTCGCTTCTAACCGTCCACCTCAAGGGCTAACTCCAAGGTCAACTACGTATATAGGTCCAAAAAATATGTTTAATATCAAAGGACTATCATATTTATACCTAACCTTCTGATATAGATCACAACTGTCGTTGCCCTGTTATTGGGCACCGCATAAGCTCCCGGACACGAAGGGCGAGAAACGCCCCGTCTTCAGGGAGGTTACGATGACGCGTCTACGCGCCTGGCTGCTTGCCGCTGCGCTGCTGATTCCGGCGCTGCCGTTATCCCCGTCGCCCGCGGCGGCGCAGGGCATTCCGCAGAACATTCCGCGCAAGGAACTCCTGATCCTTGAGAATCCGGAAGGAACGATCAAGAACGCCGGCTGGTTCAACATCTGGGCGATCAACGCCGGCAGCCAGTCCAACGGGCTGCAACAGGCGGCGCTCGATACGCTCTGGTACATCGATCCCGAAAAGGGCCTGGACGGCGCTTGGGACAATTCCCTTGCCGCGGAGAAACCGGTCTACAACGCCGATTTCACCGAGATGCGGGTCAAGCTGCGGCGCGGCCTGTTCTGGAGCGACGGCGTCGAGTTCAGCTCGGCCGATGTCAAGGCGACCGTCGATATCCAGGTCAAGAGCGCGAGCATGCGCTTCTCGGCCGTGCTGGCCAACAATGTCGCCTCCGTCGAGGCGCCCGATGCGGAAACGGTGATCTTCAAGCTGAAGAAGCCGAACTCCCGCTTCCACACCAACTTCACGGTGCGCTGGGGCGCGATCTGGATCTTGCCGAAGCATGTCTTCGACAAGGTGGACGACCCCGCGAAGTTCGACTTCAACAAGCCGGTCTCGCTTAGCGCCTACACGCTGCACTCCTTCGATCCCGACGGGAAATGGTACATCTGGCAACTGCGCGACGACTGGCAGCGCAGCTCGCTCGGCCGCCATGGCAAGCCGGGGCCGAAATACCTCGCCTATATCGACCCCGGCCCGCCCGACAAGCGCGTCATCGCCCAGCTCAACCATGAGCTCGACGTCATCCACGACATCGCTCCCGAAGGGATGTTCGCGCTGGCGAAGCAGGACAAGGGCACGCGCGCCTGGTTCAAGGGCTTCCCCTACGGCCATCCGGACCCGACCCTGCCGGCGGTGATCTTCAACACCCAGAACGAGCACCTGAAAAACCGCGACGTGCGCTGGGCGCTGGCGCTGATGATCGACATCAAGGCGGTGACGATGGCCGCCTATCGCGGTGCCGCGACCATCTCGGCTATCGCCGTACCGCCGACCGGCATCCATCCGGAGGCCTATCACAAGCCGATGGAGGCCTGGCTCAAGGATTTCGAGATCGATACCGGCACGAGCAAGGTCAAGCCCTACGAGCCCACGGTCGGGAAGCAGATCGCCGACATGCTGCGTCCGTCAATGGGCGACCAGATCCCCTCCGATCCGGCGGTGATCGGCAATTCCTTCGGCCTCGGCTGGTGGAAAACCAATGTCGCGGCGGCCGGCGAACTGCTGACGCGCGCCGGCTTCCGCAAGCTCGGCAACCAGTGGCTGACGCCCGACGGCAAGCCCTTCGTGGTCAGGCTCATGGTCGAGGGCGACCTTCGGCCGGTGATGACGCGGGCCGGCACGATGATCGTGCAGCAATGGAAGCAGGCCGGCATCGATGCGCGCATCGACGTCGCGCAGGGCACGCTGCTGACGCGGCGCGCGGCCGGTGATTTCGACGCCTTCATCGGCTGGAGCGTCGAGACCTGGGGTGGGCACCAGGACCTGTCCTATTTCATGGATAGCTGGCATTCCCAGTTCGTCGCCGAGCCCGGCAAGCCGCAGCCGCTGCGCAACTGGCAGCGCTGGACCCATCCGGAGCTCGACAAGATCATCGAAGACATCCGCAAGATCGACTTCGACGATCCCAAGGGCGTCGAGCTCGGTCGCAACTACGTCAAGCTGATGACCCGCGAAATGCCGATCATCCCGCTGATGGCCTACAACGTCTTCACCGCGATGGATCAGACCTACTGGAAGGGCTACCCGACCGCCGACGATCCCTACGCGAACCCGGTCACGAACTGGGGCAACTCCCGCTACATGTTCGTGCGGCTGAAGCCGGCAAACTGAACGACCCGGGCCGCCTCGCCGGGCGGCCCGACCTTCTTCCCAGGACAATCGCCAACCGGCGGCGCCGCGCCGCCTGGGCCGGTGGAGCTCTCGGAATCGCATGAGCGCCTATTTTGCCTATTTCGCGAAACGGCTGGTCCAGTTCGTCGTGGTCGTCTTCATCGGCGTCAACCTTGCCTTCGTGATCACTCATGCCTCGCCGATCGACCCGGTCGAGCAGTCGATCGCGGCGGTGACGTCCTTCGGCAGCACCGCGCCCGAAGCGATCGCGGCGATGCGCTCCTCGCTGCAGGAGCTCTACGGGCTCAGGCTTACGCTGGCCGAGCAGTATGTCACCTTCTGGAGCCGGGTCCTGCGCGGCGATTTCGGCCCCTCCCTCTCCGCCTTCCCGACACCGGTCTCGACCCTGATCGGCCGGGCTCTCCCCTGGACGGCCGGGCTGCTGATCGTCTCGACGCTGATCACATGGGTGCTGGGCAATCTGCTCGGCGGGCTCGCCGGCTACTACCAGCGCAACCGCACGCTGAAGCTGATGGGCGTCGTCGCCATGGGCGTCCATCCGATCCCCTACTATATCGTCGCGCTGATGCTGCTCATCATCTTCGGCTTCCTCTGGCCGGTGCTGCCGATCACCGGCGGGTCGGCGATGAACCTGCAGCAGAGCTGGAACTGGCCCTTCGTCTCGAGCGTCGCCCGGCATTCGATCCTGCCGGCGCTCTCGCTCATCCTGATCGGTCTCGGCAGCTGGTTCCTCGGCATGCGCTCGCTGGTCTCGAACATCGTGACCGAGGACTATGTCGTCTATGCCGAAGTCGCCGGCCTCGACAGCCGCCGTGTGCTCGGCGCCTATGTCATGCGCAACGCGCTGGCGCCGCAGGTGACCGGGCTCGCCATGTCGCTCGGCGGCATCTTCAACGGCGCCGTGATCACCGAGAAGGTCTTCGGCTATCCCGGCGTCGGCACCCTTCTCGTTGATGCGGTCTATGCCGCCGACTACGGGCTCGTGCTCGGCGTCACCACCGTCTCGATCATCGCCGTCTCGGTCGGCGTCCTGGTCATCGACCTGCTCTATCCGCTGATCGACCCGCGCGTGGAGTTGCGCTGATGCTGGCCATCTTGCGCGATCTCATCCGCTACAATCTCGAGTTCCGGATCGGACTCGTGCTCGTGGCCATCGTGCTCGCAATGGCCGGGCTGTCCTTCGTCTCGCCCTATCCAGCGGGCGACGTCTATGTCGTGCCGCCCGACCTGCCGCCATCGTCTGTTTACTGGCTTGGAACGACCTCGCGCGGGCAGGACGTATTCTGGCAGCTGACGGCGGCGATCCGCAACACGCTCTTCTTCGGCATCATGGTCGCGGCGCTGTCGCGGGTGATCGCGCTCGTCGTCGGGCTGCTCGCCGGCTACAGCGGCGGCTGGATCGACCGGGTGCTGATGTCGATCAACGACACCTTCATCATCATCCCGCTCTTCCCGATCCTGATCCTGTTCTATTTCGTGCTGCGCGATTCGATGTCGACGCCTCTGCTCGCTACCATCATGGCCTGCCTCGGCTGGGCGTATGACGCCCGCCTGATCCGCTCGGTCGCGCTCAGCCTCAAGACCCGTGAATTCACCCAGACCAGCATCTTCTCGGGGATGAAGACGCACGAGGTCCTGGCGCGCGAGCATCTGCCCTATGTGCTGCCCATCGTGTTCTCGACCACGATGAACAACATGAATTGGTCGATCGGCATCGAGGTCACCCTCGCCGTCCTCGGCTTCACCGACATCAACACGCCGACCATCGGCGGGATGATTTACTGGGCCAACCAGCACACGGCGCTGGTGGCCGGCATCTGGTGGTGGATCGCCTTTCCGGTCGGGCTGGTGGTGATGACCTTCGTCGGCCTCTTCCTGCTCGCCGTCTCGATGAACGAGTACATCGACCCACGCAGCCGGCTGGCCCGGATGGGAGGCGGGCGATGAGTGGCGCGGCCGGGCAGGCACCGGTGCTGCAGGTCCGCGACCTGCAGGCGCATTTCCGCACCCACTATTTTGGCGTCAACCGCGAGGTCCGGGCGGTTGACGGCGTCACCTTCGATGTGAACCGCAACGAGATCTACGGCCTCGCGGGTGAGTCGAGCTCCGGCAAGACGACGCTGATCAAGACGATCGCCGGATTGCTGAAGCCGCCGCTCGAAATGGTCGGCGGCTCGGCCCGCTTTTCCTTCTTGCCGGACTGGGACGCGGTCGCGCGGGCGCCGCCGGAGGTGGTGCGCGCCATCCGCTGGCGGCACCTCTCCTACATCATGCAAGGCTCGATGAACGTGCTGAACCCGCTCAGGCGGATCAAGCACAGCTTCCGCGATTTCGCTTGGCGCCATCTCGGCGGCTGCAAGGCCGAGTTCGACGCCAGGGCCGCAGCGCATCTCGATCGCGTCAAGCTCGATCCTTCCGTGCTCGCCGCCTATCCGCATGAGCTCTCCGGCGGCATGCGCCAGCGCGTCGTCATCGCTCTGGCGACGATCTGCAAGCCGGATTTCATCATCGCCGACGAACCGACGACGGCGCTCGACGTGATCGTGCAGAAGGACGTGCTGGGGATGATCCGCACGATCCAGCGCGAAATGGGATCGAGCGTGCTGTTCATCACGCACGACATGGGCGTGCATGCGGCGCTGACCGATCGCCTCGGCATCATGTATGCCGGGCGGCTGGTCGAGGATGGTGAGACGCCCGAGATCTTCGCGCGCCCGCTGCATCCCTATACGCGCCATCTGATCGGCAGTCTGCCGCGCATCGGCGACACCGAGCAGCGCGAGGGCTTGGAAGGCACGCCGCCCAATCTGGCCAACCCGCCGCCCGGCTGCCGCTTCCACCCGCGTTGCCCGCTCGCCATGCCCGTCTGCACGACGACCGTGCCGGCCATGGTCGAGACGCTGCCCGGTCATCGCGTCGCCTGTCACGCGGTCAATTCGGGGGTGGCGGCATGAGCGCGCTGCTCGAACTCGACCGGGTCAGCAAGAACTTCTCGCGCGGCGGGCTGTTCTCGACGCAACGCGTCGAGGCGGTGAAGAAGGTGAGCTTCGCCCTCGAAATGGACAAGCCCGAGATCTTCACCGTGATCGGCGAGTCGGGCTCGGGCAAGTCGACGCTGGCGCGGATGATCCTCGGCATCCACACGCCGAGCTCCGGCCAGATCCGGCTCGGAGGGCGCGACGTCGGCACTTACGAGCGGCGCGCCTTCATGGCGGAGGTCCAGCCGATCTTTCAGAACCCGTTCGAGGCGTTCAACCCGCTGAAGCAGCTCAACCGCTATCTATTCATGACCGCCCAACGCTTCGGGGGCGCTTCAGGCAAGAGCGCGGCCGAGGAGCAGGCCGACGAGGCGCTCCGGCAGGTCGGGCTGTCGCTGGCCGAGATCAGGGGGCGGTTCCCGCACGAACTCTCCGGCGGCCAGCTCCAGCGCGTCGCCATCGCTCGCGCGCTCGTCGCCCAGCCCCGCCTGATTGTCGCCGACGAGCCGGTCTCGATGGTCGATGCCTCGCTGCGCATGTCGATCGTCAACCTGTTCGGCCGGCTGCGCGACGAGCTCGGCCTGTCGATCCTCTACATCACCCACGATCTCGCCACCGCCTACTACATCAGCGACCAGCTCATCATCATGCAGAAGGGAGGGGTGGTCGAGCAGGGGCCGGCGCGCGCCGTGCTCTCGGCGCCGACGCATCCCTATTCCCGCCAACTCCGCGACGCCGTGCTCACGCCCGACAGCGCCGTGGCCTTCCGTGCCGATCATCCACGCAAAGCCGTTGCTACACCCGGAGTCACGTCATGAGACAAGCCAGCATCACCTGCGATCGCGCCTTCGCCATCGGCGACACCGACCCGCGGCTCTTCGGCGCCTTCGTCGAGCATTTGGGCCGCTGCGTCTATGGCGGCATCTACGAACCCGGCCATCCCACTGCCGACAAGCGCGGCTTCCGCAATGACGTGCTCGAACTCGTCAAGGAGCTCGGCCCGACGATCATGCGTTATCCGGGCGGCAACTTCGTCTCCGGCTACAATTGGGAGGACGGGGTGGGCCCGGCCAAGGACCGGCCCGCCCGGCTCGATCTCGCCTGGTTCACCACCGAGCCGAACAACTTCGGCACCAACGAGTTCATGGACTGGTGCCGGGCGGCGAAGATCGAGCCCATGCTCGCCGTCAATCTCGGCACACGCGACGGCGACGCAGCACGCAATCTCGTCGAATACTGCAACCATCCCGGCGGCACCGCTTGGTCGGATCTGCGCATCGAGCACGGCTGGAAGAAGCCGCACGACGTGAAGTTCTGGTGCCTCGGCAACGAGGTCGACGGCCCCTGGCAGATGGAGCACAAGACCGCGACGGAATACGGGCGCGTCGCCCATGAGGCGGCGAAGATGATGCGCTGGATCGACCCGTCGATTGAGCTCGCCGCCTGCGGATCGTCGGGCCGCAACATGCCGACCTATGGCCGCTGGGAAGACGAGGTGCTGGAGCACACCTTCGACCAGGTCGAGTTCATTTCGCTGCACACCTACTTCAACAACTATGCCGGCGATACCAAGGCCTTCCTCGCCAGTCCCGACCTGATGGACCAGTTCATCGAGGAGGTCGTCGCGATCTCGGACGCGGTCGCGGCGCGGCGCCGTTCCGACAAGCGCATCATGCTGAGCTTCGACGAATGGAACGTCTGGTACCGCACCCGGCGCGTCAGGGCGGATCGCGTCAAGGAAGGCTGGCCGGTGGCGCCGCCGATCCTCGAGGAAATCTATTCGATGGAGGACGCGCTGGTCTTCGGCGGCGCCTGTATCTCGCTCCTCAACCATGCCGACCGGGTGAAGGCCGCCTGCCTTGCGCAACTTGTCAACGTGATCGCGCCGATCATGACCGAAACCGGCGGGCCGGCCTGGCGGCAGACAATCTTCTGGCCCTTCGCCCAGATGAGCCGGCTGGGGCGCGGCAGCGTGCTCAAGGCGATCGTCAAATCCGAAAGCTACCAGGCCTCGTATTTCGATCCGCGCGGCAAGCAGGACCTCTACTATCCGATCGAGGCGCCCTATCTGAAGGCGTCGGTCGTCAGCGACGACAAGGGCGTCTCGCTCTTCCTGCTCAACCGCGACCTGGAAGGCGGGCTCAACGTCACGGTCGATGCGCGCGGCTTCGGCAAGCTCAAGGTGACCGAGGCGACCGAACTGCGGCACAGCGATCTGACGGCGGTCAACAGCAAGCAGGAGCCGCTCAAGGTCAAGCCGGCCACGTTGAAGGGCGTCTCGACGAAATCGGACAGCATCATTCTGGAATTGCAGCCGGCCTCGTGGAATGTGATCAGGCTCGACAGCTGACAGGACGGCGCCCGCAAGGATGAACGAGAGCCCGCTATCACCGCATCGCGGACGCCGCAGCAATGGCGGCAGGGTGTCGCGCGCCGAGGGCCGGCAGGATCTGGGCTTCCTCGTCGTCAACGCGGACCGGCAATATCAGGTGCTGCGCGGCCTGGCCTCCCCGGTCAGGCTCCGCATCCTGAAACTGCTCAACCGGCAGGGGCCGAAGAACATAAACCAGATCGCCGAGGCGCTTGGCCTGCCGCAATCGACGATCGCGACCAATGTGCAGGTGCTCGAAGAGGCCGAGCTGATCTCGACCTCGCTTGGCAAGGCGGCGAAAGGCCAGCAAAAGATCTGCACAGCGCGGTATTCCGAAATCGTCGTCAATCTCGACCCGGACGATCCGAGCCGCGACCGCAACATCGTCGAGGTCGAAATGCCGCTTGGGCTTTATACGAGTTCGAACGTCTCGGCGCCCTGCGGGTTCTGCTCGACCGAACGCATTCTCGGCGTGCTCGACGTGCCGGAGCTGTTCCTCGATCCGCGCCGGGTCCAGGCCGCGCTGATCTGGTTCGGCCGCGGCTATGTAGAATACAAGTTCCCGAACAACGCCAAGGTGCTGAACCAGGCAATCACGGCGCTGGAATTCGAGATGGAGATGTCGTCGGAGGTGCCGGGCACGAATGCCCACTGGCCCTCAGACATCAGCCTCTGGGTCAACGAGCGCAAGGTCGGCACCTGGACCTGCCCCGGTGACTATGGCGACCGCCGCGGCAGGTATACGCCACCTTGGTGGAAGCTCGAAGGCTCGCAATACGGCATCTTGACGACCTGGCGCATCACGGCCGAAGGTACTTTTCTCGGCGAACGCAAACTCAGCGATATCGCGACGACGGATCTCGACCTCGATCGCCACCACTCGATCCGGCTGCGCATCGGCATCGACGACAAGGAGGGCCGGCCCGGGGGCATCAATATTTTCGGACGCGGCTTCGGCAACCACAATCAAGACATCAAGATGCGGCTGCATCTGCGTGGCATGAACGCCCTGCATCACGTCGCGCCGTGACGGCCCGCGGAGGACTAGTTTCAATCTTCGAGCGTCACGATCGCGTGACGCTCGGGATCGTAGTCGCCACGTGTCCGCCATCAGCGCGCTTGAGACCATTTACGGGTTTTCGGAAACGGAGCGACTGTCTTGTTGGTCAAGCGGGAATTGGTTGCCATGGACGTCTATCTCGCAGGATTGCGTTGAGGATAGTGACTAGCTTTGGAGCGACGGCGATTTGGGCGAGGAGCTTTGGTTTTCCGCCAGCGATGAGCTTGTCGCGGAAAAGTTTGAGCACTGGATTATGGCGCGCGGCGACCATGGTTCGACGAATAAGGAGCACGCTCTTGCGGCCGCCGCCGATGAAGCTCTTTCCGAGTGATGCTCTGAATCAACGTTTATCGCTCGGCGACGTTCCCGCTGACCTTCGGCGGCGATCATCTCGACGATTTGGCGCCGGCGAGCGACCAGATCGGCTAGAAGCCTTGTCATCTCGTCCGGCATTTGCCGCAGCTTCGGCTTGGTCGCTTCGGCGAAATGAGTGATCACGGTTGGCGTCAATCGGATCGGTCTTCGCCCGTTTGCCGAGCGTTTGGGCGAAGGCACGCACCTGCGCTGGATTGACCACCAACACCGGCAGGCCTGCGCCAGCCAGGCCAGCCGCAACCACCCTCTCGAAGTTCCAGTAGTTTCGATCGCCACTAGCTTCGGCGATAAGGCAATGAGCTGAGCGATGAGATAATCGATCCCCGCGCCCGTGCGCTTGACGATAAAGCTCTCGCCGGTCGGATGAATCGCCACATCCAACCGATCCTTCGACACATCGATGCCAATCGTCATGGCGTCCATCTGATCCCATCCTTGCGCAAGCGGGCTTCGCAAGCGGCCCGAGCGACTGTTCGGGTGCGATGGAACGGCAGGCGAGGACACGCGCTCCCTTGCGGGCTCAGCCTGCGGCGGCGCCGTGGCTGCGCGCGAGCCCTGCGAGTTATCGCAGATTCTGCCCGTCACGGCTTTAATCCACTAAGTGCACCGGCACGCCCGGGCGCACTAGGTCGGCGAGTTTCTCCACATCCCAGTTAGTCAATCTCACGCAGCCGCGCGACGTCGTTTTACCGACTTGAGAGGGTTCGGGCGTTTCGTGAATCCCGAATGTGGGCTCAGACAGTGCAATCCAGACGGTCCGACCGGGTTATTAGGCCCAGGCGGCAGGACGAGGGTTTCGTCGTTGTTGCCCTGATACGTTTATCGATAGTCACGATATGACAAATCGGTCAATGCACTGGAAAAATCTAAAGCCGCATGCCGCCATCCACCGCGATCTCGGCGCCGTTGATATAGCTTCCCTCTGGAGAGCAGAGCAGCAGCGCCAGACCTGCGCAATCATCGGGGAGGCCGATCCGGCCGAGCGGGATGCGTGCGAGAGCCTGCTCCTCGCGGCCGGGCTGAGCCAGGATCGAGCGATTGCGATCGGTGCGGATGGCGCCGGGCTGGATGACGTTGAAGGTGATGTCCCCGGCTCGCGTCGTCCGGGCGAGGTTCAAGATCATGTTCGTCTGCGCGGCCTTGGTGGCGGCGTAATAAAGGCAGTCGGCATTGGCGCGCGCCTCCTGCACGGAGCCGATCGCAATGACGCGACCAAAGCTCCGGGCCTGCATGCTGGGGAGGAAGGCTTTCAGGAGCCGCGCCGTCGCGTGCAGATTGACCTCGCTCTGCACCGCCAGAGCCTCGTCGCTCAATTCGGCAAGCGTCTGGCGGATCTCGACCGAGGCGCAGAGCACGAGGAGGTCGGGCGCGAGCGCTTGCTTATCGAGTTTGGCGCGCATCAGGCCGATGGCATCCGGCTGGGCGAGATCGGCGATCAGCGGTGTCGCCTGTGCGCCGCTGCCGAGGCGACGGGCGACCGCATCGGCCTCTTCGTCGCGATCGTGGATGACGACATGCGCGCCCGCGCCGGCCAGGGCCGTCGCGATGGCGAGGCCGATCCCGCGCGCCGCGCCGGTGACCAGCGCGACGCGTCCCGAAAGTGCGCCCGTCATCAGCCGAGCAGCGGCTTCACGCGTGCGGTCGCATCGTCCATCGCTTGCTGCGCCGGCTTGCGGCCGAGCACGGCGGCCTGCGTTTCCTCGATGAAGATGTCGTGGGCGCGCGCCTGCTCGTCGAAAGCAGGAAGATGGATGCGCGAAGCCTTGAGCGCGGCGGCCTCGTCGGCGGCATAGGGCATCGCCGCCTTGAGCTTCTCGTCGGCATAGGTCGAGATGCGCACGGGGCCGTTGCCGTTCAGCGCCATCGCGGTCGTGCCGGCCTTGGAGGAGAGCGCGCGGATGAACTCCCAGCTCAGCGGCTTCTGCTTGGCGTTCTTCGGGATCATCAGCGACCAGAACTCGACCGTCGGCGCGAAGGCGACCTTGCCGGCGAGATCGGCCGCCATCGGCGGCAGCAGCGACTTGAAGCGCCCGCCATATTTGCCCTTGGACGGGTCGTTATAGGTGACGAGCCGGGCGAAGGGATTGATCGTCATCGCGGCCCGGCCCTGCTGCATCCAGGTCGTGATTTCCTCGTTGTTCACGGTGGCGAAGTTCCGCGGCAGCACGCCGGCCTTGTAGAAATCGGCGAGCAAAGAGAGTGTCTTCACCATCGGCGGCTCGGCCGCGACGATCTTGCCGTCCGATGTCATGTAGTCGCCGCCGAGGCAGCGGGCGAGGGTGAGGAAGTTCGAGGCGAAGACGGCGGTGAAGGCGAGGCCGTAGACCTGCGTGCCGTCCTCGCGCTTGAAGGTGAGCTTGCGGGCGAGCTCCGTCAGCTCCTCGAAATTCGTCGGCAGCTTGGTGACGCCGCGCTCCTCCAGCAACGCTTCGTTGTAGATCAGCGCGTTCGTCGCATGGCGCACCGGGATGCCGTGCAGGGCGCCGTCGAGCTTCAGCGGTGCGATCAGGCCGGGTGCGAAATCCTCCGGCGACTCCAGCGCCGCCTCCTTCATCAGCCCGTCCAGTGGCTCGAATAGTCTGAGGTTGCGCGGCACGGCGCGGCCGTTGAGCAGGTAGCCGACGTCGATCGAGGTCTCGCCAAGCGTGACCTCGCGCAACAGCCGCTCGTGGATGGCGTTGTTGTCGCCGAAGGTGACCCAGTTGACGCTGGCGCCGGCCTGATTGCGCCACGCCTCCGTTGCGTCGCCGCCGGGACCGGTGGTGGCGCAGGTCTGGTGGACGCGGTGACCGAGCGCGGTCACCGTCTTGGCCTGGGCCAGTGACGGAAGGGCCGCGAGCGCAGCGGCGCCGGCGGTTCCGGTGAGCAGGGTACGTCGAGAAATGGCGTGCATAGTGTCTACCTCGGAACGTTCGGTTTCAGGCAGCGGCGGTCTGTTCGCTCAGGCGGATCTCGACGCCGGCGCGCTCACTGACCAGGCGCAGGATGCTGGTGAAGTCGTCGCGCGGGTATTGCTCGGTCGTCTCGTCGAGCAATTGGAGAACGGCAGCGCCGAGCGTGAGCGGCACGCCAATCTCTTCAGCGAGCTTGGTGGCGAGGCGCTGGTCCTTGCGCGCCAGGCGCGACATGAAGCCCGGCGAGAAATCGCCCAGAAAGGCCTTGCCCGGCATCAGCTTGTGCAGCCAGGCGTTGTTGGTGCCAGTGCCGCCGCTGATCCTGACCATGAGGTCAAGCGGCAGGCCCGCCTTGAGGCCGATCGTCATAGCCTCGGCGATGGCGCTGACGATGCCGGCCGAGAGGAAGTTGTTGACGAGCTTCATCGCGGTGCCGTTACCGAGCTCACCGCAATGGGTGATCGTGTCGGCCATCCGGCGCAGCAGCGGCTCGACTTCCTGGAAGACGGTGAGATCGCCGCCAATCATCAGCGCGAGCGTGCCGGCCCGGGCGTTCTCAACGCCACGCGCCACCGGGCTGTCGATCATCCGGACGCCGCATGCCGCGAGGCGGGCACCGACGCGCCGGCTGGTGACCGGATCGATCGTGCTCATGTCGACATAGATCAAGCCGGGGCCAGCATTCGCCTCGATGCCGCCAGGACCCAGGGCCGTCTCCTCGACATCGGGAGCATCGGGCAGCATGGTGATGACAACGTCGCTCTGGCGCACGAGTTCGGCGATGGTCGCAGCGCGGTGGGCGCCAGCATTCTCTGCTTCGGCGAGCGCCGCCTCGCTGAGATCGAAAACCGTCAGCGGATAGCCGCCACGCAGTACGTTGAGCGCCATCGGCAGGCCCATCGTGCCGATGCCGATGAAGCCGATTCTGGCGTTGGGAGACAAAGTGGCAGCCATCAGGATTTCACCATGGGTTCGACGCGGCGCTTGAGATCGGCAACGCCCTGCTCGGGCGTGATCTGGCCAAGGGCGACCGCCTGGACGGCCTGCGCGAGCGCATCGCCGGCCTCGACGGCGCGGTCGAAAGCAGGCAGCGGCGGGCGGGCAACGGCCAGGACCTTTGCCTCGGCGGCGGCGTAGGGCACCGCGTCCTTGACGCGCTGGTCATCATAGGCGGAGGCCCGGACCGGGCCGTTGCCATTGAGGGCGCCCCGGATCACCGCCTCCTTCGCGGTCATCGCCTTGACCAGCGACCAAGCGAGCTCCTTGTTGCGCGAGTTCTTCGGGATGACGAAGGACCAGAACTCTGTCGTGCCGACGATGGCCCCAGTGCCGAGATCGAGCGAGGCCGGCGGCGCGATCGCGCTGATCTTGCCGGGAAACTGGCTCTTCTGCGGGTCGTTGAAGGCGAAGTACCGGCCGAAGGCGAAATGGCACATCGCCGCCCGCCCGGCCTGCATCTGGGTGATGACCTCGTCCTGCTTGAGAGTTGCGAAATTGCGCGGCAGGGCGCGTGCGGCGTAGAGGTCGCGGAAGACCTCGAAGGTCTTCAGCATGCCGACCGCGTTGGGAATGACCTCGAGGTCCTCGCTGATGAACGGCGCGTCCCAGGCAAGCGACAGCGTCACCATGTTGACGTAGCTGACGCCTTCCATCGCAAAGCCGCTGACCGGCACGCCGGCGGAGTTGGTGAACGTCGCCGCCTTGGCGATCTCGATCATCTCCTCGATCGTCTTCGGCGCCGCCGCGAGCTTGCGCTCCGCGAGGATGGCCTCGTTGACGTGCAGCCCGGTCGTGGCATGGCGGAACGGGATACCGCGGATCGAACCGCCGACGCTCAGGGCCTTGACCATGCCGGGCGCGACCCCGGCGAAATCCTCGATCGGATCGGCCTTGTGGAGCGCATCGAGCGGTTCCATCAGGCTGAGCACGCGGGGGACGGCGAGGGTGTTGACGACGAAGCCGAGATCGAAACTCGTCTCGGCCAGGCTGGCCTCGCGCAGCAGGCGCTCATGTAACGGCGCTACGTCGAAGGTCGACCAGTTGACGCCGGCGCCGGTCGCTCTCGACCAATCGCCGATGATGTCGCCGCCCTTGCCGCCTTCGCCGGTCATGACGTTGCGGTGGACCCGGTGGCTGATGATGTTGAGCGACTTGGCCTGCGCCCGAACGAGGGCGGGCATGGCCAGAACAGGGAGCGCGAGAGCGGTCCCGGCAAGTAGCGCGCGGCGCGATGGCTGGCAAAGCTTCGTCATGGCGCCCTCCTAAGCCGGAAGCAGCGGCTGGACGCGCTTGACCAGCGAGGCCATCGCCTCCTCCGGCGTCTTCATGCCGAGCACGGCTGCCTCGGCCTCCTCCTTGAATAGGTCGCCGGCGCGGGCCGCCTCGTCGAAGGCCGGCAGCGGGATGCGCGCCACCTTGAGCACCTTCAGCTCCTCTGCGGCATAGGGCACGGTCGCGGCGAAGCTCGCGTCGGCATAGGTCGAGGCGCGGACCGGGCCGTTGCCGTTGAGGGCTGCGCCAAGCGTCGCTTGCTTCGAGGCCATCGCCTTGATGAAGCTCCAGGCCAGGTCCTTGCGCTTGGAGTTCTTGGGAATGCAGAGGCCCCAGAATTCGACCTTGGCGGGGGCGGCATCGTACTTGCCTGCCAGCGCCTTCGAGGCGGGCACGGCAATGGTCTTGATTTTGCCGGGGAATTTCGACTTCTGTGGATCGTTGTAGATGCGGTTGCGGCCCATGCTCTGCAGACTCATCGCGGCCCGGCCCGTCTGCATCCAGACATTGACGTCCTCGGTGGAGAGCGTCGCGAAATTGCGCGGGAAGGCGCCGGCCTGGAAGAGCTCGCGCAGCAGCTTGATCGCGTTCAACATCGGCGGCTGGTCGGCGACGCATTTGAAGTCGGGCGTGATGAAGTCGCCATCCCAGGCGCGGGCGATGTCGATGACGTTGGGATAGGTCACGCCGGGCATGCACAGGCCGACGACGGCAGTCCCGTCAGCCCTGCGATAGGTGCAGGCGCGGGCCATCTCGACCATTTCCTCGATCGTGGCCGGCGGTTTGGTGAAGCCCTTCTCCGCCAACAGTTCCTCATTGTAGTGCAGCCCGGAGGAGGCGTGCCGGAAGGGGATGGCAACCTGCTTGCCCCCGGCCTTCATGCCCTCCATCAGGCCCGGGAAGATGTCGGGGGCGTCATCGAGCGGGTCGCGCTTCATGAAGTCGTCGAGCGGTTCGAACAGGCTCGCGGCGCGCGGCACGGCCTGGGTGTTGAGCAGGAATCCGACATCGACCGAGGTCTCGCCCAGGCTCGCCTCGCGGAACAGGCGCTCCTGCAGGGGGCCGGTGTCGAAGGTGGTCCATTGCACCGTGGTGCCGTTCTTGTCGCACCAGGGCTTGGTGATGTCGCCGCCCTGCGCGCCGGTCGCGACCGTCTGCATGACGCGATGCGCGAAGAGGTTGAGCGGCGCCGTCTGCGCCAGCGCGGCTGCGCTGTCGAGCCCGGCGAAACTCAGCCCGATCAACCCTCCGAGGACCTGCCTACGGTCCAGCCCTGTCCCTGCTGTCATTGTTGTCTTCCTCCCGGATTGTCGCGACTTCCGCGATGGCGACTTCAGCCGCTTCGAAATGCTTGCTCATGGCTCGCTCAGCCCATTCGCCGTCACCAGCGCGAATGGCGTCGACGACCTCGACATGGCGCTCGTAGGTCTCGCGCCAGTCATCGATGTTGCGGGTGCTGCGCGAGTTGAACAGCTCCATGATCTCCCGGTTCAACGGGCGGAGCGCCCGGATCTGCAGGTCGAGCAGGGTGTTGCCGGCCGAGGCGGCGATGGCCTCGTGGAAGTCGAGATCGGCCTCGATCCAGCGTGGCACGTCGGCCCAAGAGTTCTCGAGCCGCTTCAGGATCTCGGTCAGCCTGACGACATCGGCCTCGGAGCGACGCTCGGCGCTGTAACGGGCGACTGGTGGCTCGAGCACTCGGCGCAGTTCGATGGCCTCCGTGAGGCCGGTCTTGCTGCCTCGCACGGCAAAGCGGAAGAAGCGGTCGAGAGGGGCGGCGTCGAGCGCCTGCACCCGCGTCGGCTTGCCCTGCTGGATATGGACGACGCCCATGGCCGCGAGCTGGCGGATGGCTTCGCGCGCGATTGGCTTGCTGACGCCGAAGGAGGCGGCCATGCGCGCCTCTGAGGGCAGCACGTCTCCGGGCTTGAGGCGGCCGTCGTGGATCGCCTGCGTGATGCGCTGGATCAGGGCGTCGCCGAGCCGCGTCGGCACGACGTCGAGGTCGGCGAACGGATCGTCCTCGATAAGGGCCGCGGCGGGATCGGTCATTCACAAGCTCCAACGACATGATTGACAGATGCCGGCCAATCTGGCAACTGTGCAGCCTATATGATAAGTTACCGTCCTGGGGAGGGCGCATCGTTATGCCGGCTCGCAGCATCTCGCAGATTGTTGCCTATCCGCTGCGCGCCGTGCTGGCCAAGGCCCAGCGCACCTCACAGGGCGACTATCCCGCCATCGAGATCGTCGTCGTCGAGGTCACGACCAGCGACGGCATCACGGGCTTCGGCGAGGGGCTGTGCAGGCGCGGCGCAGCCGGCTATGCCCGCTTCATCGAGGAGGCGTTCATCCCCCGCCTGATCGGCAAGGACCCGGCCGACCGGCGCGCCCTGTGGAAGCTTATGCGCGGCGCGCTCTCGGGCCAGCCCGGCGGGCAGATCGTCGAGGCGATCTCGGCCATCGACATCGCGCTCTGGGACATCGCCGGCAAAGCGGCGGGGGTACCGATCCACAAGCTGCTCGGCGGCATGGGCCGAACGCACGTTCCGGCCTATGCGTCCTCGATCAACTGGCTCGACGATGCCACGGTCGAGGGCGAGGTCGCGGCTGCACTCAAGGCGGGGTTCCGCGAGATCAAGGTCAAGCTCGGCCACCCGATCAAGGACGCGATCGCGCGGGCCAAATACATCCGCAAGCTCGCCGGCGACGAGATCGCGCTCTATGTCGATGCCAACTGGGCCTATGACGTCGACGACGCGCTGGTCGTCGGGCGGGCGCTGGCAGATCTAGGTTATGGTTTCTTCGAGGAGCCGATCGCGCCGCATGATCGCGAGGGCTATCGCCGCCTCGCCCAGCATCTGCCGATCAGGCTCGCCGCCGGCGAGAGCGACTTCGTCGCAAGCGAGGCGCTGGTCATGCTGCAGGATCGCTCGCTCGGGCTGATCCAACCGGACGTCTCGCGCTCCGGCGGCATCACGGAGACCTGGCGCATCGCCGAATTGGCCGCGAGCTTTAACACGGCCTATGCGCCGCATGTCGGCTGGTCCGGTGCGATCTGCGTCGCCGCCAGCCTTCAGCTGGCCGCGGCGGCCGAGACGCTGCGTACCTTCGAGTGCATGGTATACGCTAACCCGCTGCGCGATTCCTTCACGCATCCGGTAGTCGGCGACGGCAGTCAGCTCGTCGACGGACAGCTCCTCGTTCCGGAGGGTCCGGGTCTAGGTATTGAGATCGACCGCGACATGCTCGCGCGGCATCGGATCGCTTGAGCGATGCAGCAGCGCTCGGGCCTTGCCGCCTTCGCATTGGTCTCGCCGGTCCAGATGATGGTCGGCGGCATCATCTTCTTGCCGGCGATCTATGTGTTCTGGCTAAGCCTGAACCAATCCTCCTTCGGGCAGGCGGCCACCTTCGTCGGCCTCGCCAACTACGCCAAGGTGCTCAGCGACCCCTATTTCTGGCGGGCGCTGGTCAACACGGTGATCGTCGTTACCGTCGTTGTCCATGTCGAGCTTCTACTCGGCCTGCTTATGGCGCTGTTCTTCGCCTCCGGCATCCCCTTGCGCGCGCTGATGCTGGCTGTGGTGCTCGCGCCCTATGCCGTCTCCGAGGTCTCGGCGGTGGTGATGTGGCGCTACCTGTTCGAGCCCGATGTCGGGATGTTGAGCCAGCTTCTCGGCGCCATCGGCCTGCCGCCAATCGAATGGTCGGTGAATCCGAGCCACGGCCTGCTGATGGTCTGCCTTCTCTCGATCTGGCTGCACCTGCCCTTCAGCTTCGTCATCCTCTACGCCGCCCGCCTCGCCATCCCCGGCGAGCTCTACGAGGCCGGCGCGATCGATGGCGCCTCGGGCTGGATGGCATTCCGCCGTATCACCTTGCCGCTGCTGATGCCGGCGGTGCTGATCGCCGCGCTGTTTCGCTACATCTTCGCCTTCCGGCTGTTCTCGGAGGTCTGGCTGATGACCGGCGGCGGCCCTGCCCGCACCACCGAGGTGATGGCCGTCTACCTCTATCTCGAGGCCTTCCGGTACAACTCCTTCGGCGCCGCAGCCGCCACCGGCTGGCTGCTCGTGCTTGCGTCGCTCCTGCTCGCGCTGGTCTACCTGCGCGGGCTCTACAGGGAGATGTTCGGCAAGAATGCGTAAGCGCTCGCCCCTCATCACACTGCTGAAATTCCTCGGCGTCCTCGTCATCGCGGCCTGGTCGCTGGTGCCGATCGCGCTGATCGTGATGTCGTCCTTCAAGACCGACCGCGACATCTTCTCGGTCGCCTCACGCTTCAAGTTCGAGCCGACGCTGGCGAACTACGCCATGCTGTGGAGCCGCTGGGGCGACTTCTTCATCGGGCTGTGGAACAGCTTCATCGTGACCACGGGGGCGACCGTGCTCGCCGTCTCGGTCTCGCTGCTGGCCGGCTACGCCTACTCGCGCCATGCCAGCAGGACGCTGCAAGCGAGCGCCTTCTTCCTGATCTTCATCCGGTTGATACCGCCGATCGTGATCACGCTGCCGCTCTTCCCGGTGGTGAACTGGCTCAAGCTCAACGACACGCATTTCATCCTGATCCTGCTTTACGCGACCTTCTTCGTCTCGCTCGGCACGATTGTGATGCGGACCTTCATCGACCAGATCCCGCGCGAGCTCGACGAATCCGCGATGATCGACGGCGCATCGCAATTCCAGATCATCCGGCGGGTGATCTTCCCGCTGGCGGCCCAGGGCATGCTCGCGGTCGCGGTCTTCGTCATCGTCTACGCGTGGAACGAATTCCTCTTCGCTTTCATCTTCACCACCACCAGGGCCAAGACCGCGCCTCTGGTCGTGGCGGAGATGATCGGCGCGGTCGAGGGCGTGGAATGGGGTGTGCTCTTCGCCGCCTCCGCCATCCAGCTCCTGCCCGTGCTCGCCTTCGTCATCCTCATGCAGAAACATCTCGTCGCCGGGCTTACGGCCGGCGCGGTGAAAGGATAGTCATGACCCAACTCGAAGATATGCGCCGCGCCATCCGCGAGGCCGACCCGCAGCTCAGTCGTTTCGACCCCCTGCCGCGCATCATCTGCCTCGACGATTTCGATCGCGGCATGTGCGGCTGGACTCAGCTCGTCGGCAATTACGAGATCTCGCTCGACCAGATGCTGCCCGGCTATGCCCAGCACTCGCATGCGATGCTTTCGACACTGCCCAACTGGGACTTCGGCTCGCATGGCGGCGTCGATGGCTCCTATGCGCTGAAGCTCGCGACAAGGGCTAGGGCGGGCGCGCAGAACGTCACACTGAAGCGCCTGACCTTCCGCAAGGCCGGCCCGATCCGGATGGAGTGTTATTTCACCTTCAAGCCCGAGGCTAACGAGCTGCAGCTGATGGAGACGGATGTCCGCTCCTTCGGGTTCCTTTACGACCTCCAGGTGGGGGATCAAGCCGGAGCAGGCGGTCAGCGCGTAATGCCGCACTTACGCTTCCTCAACGCGCAAGACGGCAAGCACCTGCAGAAATGGCAGTTCAAGCGCAAGACCACCGAAATCTTACCGATCGGCAATGTCGGCAAAACGATCTCGCACTACCACCTCGCGCCAACCGATTGGGAAGACCTGCCCGGCGGCGAGCAGAAGCTTTGCTACAACGAGATTCCGACAAAGATAAACTGGCACTATTTACGATTTGATTTCGATCTCGCTACGATGCAGGCGACCGGGTTCCAAGTGAACGACCGTAAATTTGATCTCTCGACTTTCGAGCCAATCCGCATTCCGGCCATGAAGAATCTTTGGTGCATGCTCAACCTCTGCTTCTTCGCTGAGACGGACACTGACAAGCGCGCTTTCGCATATCTCGACTCCGTCTGCCTTTCGGGAGATTTCTAATGCTGCCTGAAAACCTCACTGCCGTCGTCGCCCGCAACGAGATCTGGACCGGCGACAGCGCGACGGAGCCTTACGAAGCCGGCTGGGCAAAGGAGGTGGTCGTCTTCGTTCGGGCGTTGAAAGATCCGATCGGAGCGCTGCCGAAAGCGCGCATCGAGATTTCGGCGGACGGGATGCATTGGGCGCCGGAAGGCTCGGAATTCGACCTGCCGACGGCGAAAGATGCGGTGACGTTCCGGCGACTCGCCCATTTCGGGAATTTCCTACGCGTAGCCGCGACGCTGCAGAAAGGCGTTGAGATCACAGTGTTGGTGACATTCCATTTGAAGGCTTAAATATATAAACGCACAAACTGAGAAGCAAACTTTGTGGCGTCTGAAAAAATAGCAAGTTGTGTTACTAAGACGATTTACATAAATAGCACGCCGTCCCGCAAAGCCGCCAAATCACAGGCGGCTTTGCTAAACATCTTTGTGGGTTCTGTAGAAAATTCACAAAGGCTTACGACGGCGACGTCCAGATGATCGACACCTCGGTCGTGCGGGTCCATCAACAGGGTGCGACCGGAAAAAGGGGGGTCGAGATCGTTGTCTCGGTCGCTCGCGAGGCGGGCTCACCACCAAAATCCATGCCCTCGTCGATGCGCAAGGGCGCCCGATCCAGCTCAAGCTGACGGCGGGACAAGCCAGCGACATCGCCAGCGCCGCCGACCTGATCGGCCATCTCGCTCCCGGCGCGATGCTGATGGCCGACAAGGGCTACGACGCTAACGCCTTGCGCGCCCTCGTCGGTGAACGCGGAGCCTGGGCCAACATCCCGCCCAAGAGCAACCGGAAGGACCCGATCTGCTTCAGCCGGCACCTCTACAGGAACAGGAACCTGATCGAGCGCTTCTTCAACAAGATCAAACAGTTCCGCCGCGTCGCCACACGCTACGACAAGCTCGCGGAGAACTTCCTCGCAAGCCTCAAGCTCGCATGCGTCAGGATCTGGCTACGCGGTAATGAGTCGACGGCCTACTATGCCTGGCGCGGGCGTTGTCGCGGGAATGGGCGATACGAGCCTGCCACGGAGGATCGTGGCATGTGGCCGGTTTCCTACGCCCGTCACCAGTTCCCGCCCGAGATTATCAGGCACGCCGTGTGGCTCTATCTGCGGTTCACCTTGAGCTATCGCGATGTCGAGGAGTTGCTGGCTGAGCGCGGCCTCGAGATCTCGTACGAGACGATCCAGCGATGGGTACTCAAATTTGGATGCAGCTATTCCCGCAACCCGCGCCGGCTGCGGCCGCAACCGGCGGACACCTGGCACCTCGACGAGATGGTGATCCGCATTCAGGTCCGTCGCCACAATGCCCATGTGACAACGCCTTATCGCAAGCGCACGGCGTTCATCGAGGGACGCTTGCGTTGCTGGATTGCGCTGCTTAAACCCGCGCTCGCGCGTCGTGATTGTTCCGGAGGATTACAGAATGAAATTAAGCCATCTCGTCATCGCTGCGGCCATGTTGGTCGTCCCGATGCTGAGCCCCGCGAACGCTGGCACACTGGACACCGTCAAGGCGCGGGGCACGCTGAATTGCGGCGTGGGCGAAAGCTTCCCTGGCTTCTTCGCCGCCGATGCGACCGGTCGCTGGAGTGGCCTCGACATTGACTTCTGTCGCGCTGTCGCGACCGCCGCCCTAGGCGATCCGGGAAAGGTGAAATATCTCCCAGCGACGCCGGCTGCGCGCTTTGCCCAGCTCCAGTCGGGCCAAGTCGATATCCTCTCCCGCTCCGTGACCTGGATCATGTCGCGTGAAGCCGGCCTCGGCCTGTCGTTCCCGGGTGTCACCTTCTTCGACGGCCAGGGCTTCCTTGTCCGTAAGGCGGCCGGGATCAAGAGCTCCCGCGCTCTGGAGGGCGCGACGATCTGCACCCAGACCGGGACGACGACCGAGCGCAATCTCGCCGACTACTTCCGGCAGTACAACATGAAGTACAAGCCTGTGGTGTTCGAGCAAGCTGACCAAGTTGTCGCGGCCTATGAGGCGGAACGCTGCGATGCCTTCACCACCGACAAGTCGACGCTTTCGGCCCGCCTCGCGAAGCTGAAGGACCCGAGCGCCCATATCATCCTGCCCGAGACGATCTCGAAAGCGGCCAATGGCCCAGTTGTTCGCCAAGGCGACGACCAGTGGGCCAACCTCGTGCGTTGGACGCTGAATGCGCTGATCGCAGGCGAGGAGCTCGGCGTGACCGCGGCAAAGGTTGATGACCTCGCGGCCAATACGACCGACCCAGAAATCCGCCGTCTGCTGGGCACCGACGGTGATCTCGGCAAGCTGATTGGCCTCGACAAGGAGTGGGCCGGGCGTGTTCTCAAGGCCGTCGGAAATTACGGCGAGATGTACGAGCGCAATCTGGGGTCGAAGGGCCCGATCGTCATCCCGCGTGAAAACAGCCTGAACCGCCTCTGGCGCGACGGCGGACTGCTGTTCTCGCCGTCGTTCCAGTAAAATACGGCGAGCGGCGGTGACTTAGTTCCATGGCGGCGGTTTCCCGAGACGCAGGCAAGAGCTTCTTGCGTCGTCATGGCATCGAATACGGCGTCTATGCCGCGACGGCCTGCGTCGTCGCGGTGTTCGCCGTCATAGCGATTTTCACGCTTCGCGCCCGCGGCATCCATGCCGGATTCGCCTTTCTCTGGGATACGGCCGGCTTCGACATCAGCTTCAGCCTGATCCCGTACGATGCGACGAAGACCTATGCCAATGCCTTCCTCGTCGGCCTGCTGAACACGCTCGTGGTGTCGGCCGTGGCTATCGGACTGGCGACCTGCCTCGGGCTCGGCCTGGCGATCGCCCGTCTGTCTGAGGATCGGCCCTTACGCGCGCTGGCGATAGCCGCGACGGAACTCGTCCGCAATACGCCGCTGCTGCTGCAGCTGTTCGTTTGGTACTTCATGGTGTTTGGCGCGCTGCCGCCCGTCAGGCAGTCGTTACATCTAGGCGGCTTTGCCATATTCAACAATCGCGGAATCGTGGTTGCGGCGCCGGGATTGAATGCGGTTGTCGCGGCTTGCCTGGCCGCCGGGGCAATATCAGTCCTGATTGCTGTCTCGACACGCCACCTGGCGAACGGCCTCCTCCGGCGATTGGCCGCCAGGAGCGCTCTCGCCATTGCGGGAGTGCTGCTCCTGTTCGCGGCGGCCGCCTTCGCCGATTGGGACCTGCCGGTTCAGCGCGGCTTCAACGTCACCGGCGGCCTCGCCTTGCCCCCGGAATTTGCGGCATTGGTCACGGCGCTCGCAATCTATGCTGCCGCCTTCATCGGGGAGGCCTTTCGCAGCGGCTTCGTCTCCGTGGCTGCCGGCCAATGGGAGGCAGCTCAATCGCTCGGCCTTGGCCGCTTCGCGACAGTGCGGCTCGTCGTTCTGCCGCAGGCGATCCGTGCCGCCCTACCAGCCCTTGGCAACCAGTTCGTCAATGTCGTGAAGGCCTCGTCGCTGGCTGCGGCCGTCGGCTTCCCCGATCTGATGCAGGTTTTTGGCAAGACCACCCTCAACCAAACCGGACAGGCTGTTGAGGTGATCAGTATCACGATGGCGGTGTATCTCGCGATCAGCCTAGGCATCTCCGGCCTAGTTCATCGCAGCGAAGCCAGATACTGGCGCGTATGACCCAGACCCCGGCTTGCCCATGTCGGTGACAACCTCCGATCGGCCGCCATCAGCGCAGCGGCGATGGCGCCCGGGGAGCGTCTTGCTGCTCGCCGCGCTCGTGGGCGCCTGCATTCTCCTCGGCCCGCGGCTGTTTCGCTGGGCCGTGCTCGATGCGGTGTTCCCCTGGAGTGAGGCGGCGAGCTGCGACGGCCGCGGCGCCTGTTGGCTGTTTATCCGCGAGCGGCTGCCACAATTCGTCTACGGATTCTATCCTTCTCACTCCAGGTGGCGGCTGAATCTCGGGTTTCTGCTGCTGTTCGGCTGGGTCGCCCTGCCGCTGCTTCCCGGCATGCGCCGACAAATCGCGGTGACGGTTGCGGGAGCCGCGATCGGGATCACGGCGGCGTTCGTGCTGGCGGCTGGTGGCGTGTTCGGTCTGGCTCCCATTGAGACAGACCAGTGGGGCGGCCTCTTCGTGACCGCGCTATTGTCGACCACCGCGATGGTCGTGTCGCTGCCGGTCGGTATCGCGTTGGCGCTTGGCCGGCAGGCCGACAGCCCGCTCTGGCGCGCGCTCGCCAACCTGACGGTCGAGGTTATCCGCGGCGTGCCGCTCCTTGCTATCCTGTTCATGGCGGTGGTGCTGCTGCCGCTCTTCGTGCCGGGCGGTGAAGGCATCGGTCTGTTTACGCGGGTGGTGGTCGGCCTGTGCCTGTACGCCGCGGCCTATATGGCCGAAGTGATCCGGGGCGCGTTGCGCACCATCCCTATCGGGCAGGCGGAAGCGGCACGGTCTCTTGGGCTGGGTTATGCGCGCTGCCTCAGGCTCGTCGTGCTCCCGCAGGCGCTGCGCGCCGCCCTGCCCAATATTGTAAGCACCTTTATCCAGATGCTGAAGGATTCGACGCTGGTCATCGTGGTCGGCGTCTTCGACCTGCTCGGCGTTGTGCAGCTCACGGTCGCCGACCCGAAGTGGAACGGATATTCGGCGGAGGCCTATCTCTTCGCCGGCCTGTTCTTCTTCGCGATCTGCTTTGGCCTTTCGAGGTTGGCTGCCCGCCTTGAGCAGCATCTCGACTACAACCGGACATCAACAACGTGATTCACAGCTTCATCACGCTATCCGGGCTCGTTGTGACGCGGGGCGAGGAAACGATCGCCGCGCCGACGGGGCTCGATATGCTGATCGACAGCCTCGGGACGCGGCAAGGTATGCTGCTGCGCTGTAATTTTACATTTCCCGGCCGCTACCGGCCGCACTGGCTCGGATTTGTCGATCCGCCGCTCAGACTCTCGCTACGGGCGGATCACCTGTCTTGCCGGGCGTTAAACGAGCGTGGCAGCGTTCTCCTGCCGGCCATCGCCGCCGCTTTCGCGCAGGGCGGCATCGCCGATCTGGAAACGGGTTCGGGTGCGGTCAAGGGGCGCCTTGCGACGGGCGAGACCCTGTTCGAAACCCTGCGGAGCCTTGTCGCAGGGCTCAGCTCTGACGATCCACATCTCGGTCTCTTCGGCCCCTTCGGTTTCGATCTGGCGTTTCATACGCTGGGGCTGGAGCGACGCGGCCGGCCGCAGGACGATCACGAAGCCATGGTCCTCTACCTGCCGGACCGGATTGTCGTCGCCGATCATCCTGAAACCGGACAGGCCAAGGTTGTCACCTATGACTTTGCCCTCGAAGCGCGCTCGACCGAAGGCATGCCGCGCACAGGAAGCGCCTCTCCCCTGCGAAGCCAGGCGGCAACCGCCGCGACGCAGGAACTGCCCTATGCCGATATGGTGCGCCGGGCAGTCGAGGCCTGCCGCTCCGGGGAATTGTTCGAGGTGGTTCTCGCGCAAACCTTCAGGCGCGAGCTCGCGGCGGGGCCCGATGCGCTCTTCCGCCTGCTCGATCGTATCAACCCGAGCCCCTATGAGTTCCTCGCCAATCTCGGGACGGAAGCGCTGGTGGGCGCCTCGCCGGAAATGTTCGTGCGGGTCGAAGGCCGCCGGGTCGAAAGCTGCCCAATCTCCGGAACGATCCAGCGTGGAGACGATGCCGTAGCGGATGCCGAACGGGCGCTAGAACTCCTGAATTCATCCAAGGCGGCAGCCGAGCTCACGATGTGCACGGATATCGATCGCGACGACAAGGCGGGGCTGTGCGAACCCGGCTCGATCCGCCTTCTCGGGCGCCGCCAGATCGAGACCTATTCGCATCTCCTGCACACGGTCGATCACGTCGAGGGTCAGCTGCGTCTCGATCGCGATGCAATCGACGCTTTTCGCGCTCATGTATGGGCGGTGACGCTAACCGGCGCTCCCCGCCAGGAGGCGATCGCCTTCATCGACGCCAATGAAGCGGCCCCGCGGCGCTGGTATGGCGGCGCCATCGGGCGCCTCGGATTCGACGGCCGATTGGACACCGGCATCGTTCTGCGCTCAATGCGGCTCGCCGGCGGGACGGCGGAAATCACGGTCGGCGCGACGATCTTGCATTCGTCCGACCCGATCGACGAGGAGCGGGAGACCGTGACGAAAGCCGGTGCGCTCCTGCGCACGCTCGACCTTGCGTCGACGCAGACAGTCCAACCCGCCCCGCCGCCGCGAAGCGCCGCTCGCGCGGATGTAGTCGCCAGGATCCCGGTCACGATCCTGGGTGGTGCGCCATTCGCGCAGATCTTGGAAGCCCTCCTGAGATCTGCGGGGGCCGACGTCGCCCTGCAGCCCCTGGCAGCAGGCCTGCGGCGGCCGGAGAGCGATCGAGCCTATATCGTCTCCCCGGACCTGTCGGATGCGGCGCTCGTCACCGCGCGCGAGGTCCTCGCCAACCTTCTCGCGGCAGGGCGCCCGGTGCTGGCGCTGGGGCATGGTATGGTGGCTCTTGCACAACTGTTCGGTGCGAAGGCCGAGCCGGCGAACACGCCTCGCCATGGCGAGCGGGTTTTGGCGCGGCCTTCGGTTGGCCCTTCATGGCTGTTACCGAACCGCGCCGAGTCTCTTGTCGTCGGCTGCTACCACCGCTGCGTTGTCCTTTCGAGCCAGGTTCCTGCTGCTTTGCATGCAATCGCGCGGGACGATGCGGACGAAGTGCTGGCGCTCGAACATGGAACGCTGCCGGTCGGCGGCCTGCTGTTCCGGCCGGAATCCCTGCTAACCCGCCATCCGGAGGGGCCTGTTCATGCATTTCTTCAGCGTGCCGAAGACGCATTGCTGAAAGCGCATTGATCTGGTGGGCATTGTCACGGGAATGTCTGTCAAAGGCGGAGCCTGTCACGCAGCCAAATGCGCCTCATGAAGCCCGCCGCCAGTTAACGTGACAGCACCGCCGGCCCTCAGCCACGTCCGAACCCGCCCGCAGGGGCCGGCATCCGAAACTCTTCACACAAGCGGATACCCGGGTACCACCCCAAAACGAACCTCGCCAGATTCAAGGCGTGAGAATGCTCCTATAGCTGCGCCGCGAACCACGGCCGCCGACAGAGTCGCCGGCCTCATCGGCGTCCTAACCGTTTAGTAAGTTTCGAGATTACCGGGCTCCGGTCTGACAAGAGCGCTGGTGGAGCGGATTTGTTTGGACAGCCGGTAACCGCCCAAACTCAAATCGCCCATTCCCGTGACGGGCACGCTCGCTGTGGGCGGAGCCGTGCTCCGCGAATTGCGAGGCAGGCCGTCCCTATCCGAGACCGAAGAAGCCTTCCTGGCCCGCTGGGAAAATTCCGCGTCAAGCTGCGGCGGAAGTGGTCGCCCGAGCAGGTTGCCGGCTGGCTCAAGCGCGCATCGGCCCGCGTAGCCGCACAATCAGGTGTCGCACGAAACCATCTATCGCAGCCTGTTCATCCAGCCGCGAGGCGCGCTGAAGAAGGAGCTTCTGGACCACCTCAGGGCCTGACGAAAGATCCGGCGCTCAAGGCACGCCACCCCACCCGCGCACATCTCATATAGGCCGTATCAAGTCTGAGTCTTTTCGCGCCAGGGGCAGATCAGGGATCCGCTTTTGCGCGCGGGAGGCGGGGCGACGCGAAAGAACCGGATCGCCTCGACGGGCATCAGCGGCTCTTAACCCGATTTGTGCTTTGGGCCTTGCATGATCGCGAAGCACAGGACCCCCGAGCAGGCGCAGACCAGAAATCCAATGTCGAAACGCCCTGTCAGCGACAACAGCAGGGCAAACGCTGCCGGCGCGACGACATAACCGAGAAAGATGATCAGGGTAGCTCCTGCGGATGCCTCCCGCACCAGATGGGATGGGCAGGCACGGGCCACCTCCGAGAGCTGAACACCGTTCCAACTGGATATGCTGATGCCGGCGACCGCGGCTAACGCACAGAAAGTAGGAAATGCCCAGCTTGGCCCGACGAAGGCCAGGGCGAGCGACGTCAGCCCGGACGCGAG
The DNA here is from genome assembly GCF_026020075.1 of Bosea sp. NBC_00550. NCBI lineage: Bacteria > Pseudomonadati > Pseudomonadota > Alphaproteobacteria > Hyphomicrobiales > Alloboseaceae > Allobosea > Allobosea sp. NBC_00550. The sequence continues at coordinate 2,656,005 of NZ_CP102772.1, read as the reverse complement.
ACCGATCAGGCCCAGAAGCCGCCGCGGTGAGCCGTATCGGTCGGCGACCCAGCCGAGAAGAATCCGGCCCAGGACACTCGTGGCTTGCATGATCGCGAAGGCAGCGCCGGCGGCTTTGAGATCGTAGCCGAGGACGGAAACCGCAAAGGTCATCAGATAGGCAAACCAGATCCCTTGGCCGATCGCGAGGCACGCGCCCGCTGCTGCGAGGCGGAAGAGCGAGGGCGACGCTGTGACGGCCGATAGTGACGAGAGGATGTTGGCGGGCGCGAAGAGTGCGCGCATCGTCAAGGCCTGGTCACGATTCCGGCTGGCATCTAGACCTGCACGCATCGGCTGCACGGCCAAGATAATCGCCAAAACGAATAGTCCGGACACAAGCAGCGAAACCCGCCAGCCGAAGCTGGCGACGATCGGGGGTAAGACTAGCCCAGCGATGATGCCGCCCAAGGGCACCCCTGCCTGCTTGATCGAGAAGATCATAGCTCGTCGCTGCGGAGAGGCCGTTCTGTGAAGAACATCGTTTCCGGCCGGGGAGGATGGGCCGTAGCCAACCCCGATTAGGAGAGAAGCCATTGCAGCCATTGCGGAGAAGGGCGGCAGCAGCAGCGTCAACCCAACGACCCCGAGGATTAGACCTGACTGCAGTGATCTTACGGAGCCAAGCCGGCGCAGGAACGGTGCGCCGAGTGCAAGAAACAAGATCGACCCGAGCGTATTCATGCTGGCGAGGTAACCGACCACCGCGTCCGACCAACCACGCTCGGCGGCAAGCGCCGGCGCCAGTGTGGGCGGAATGCGCGAGAGGAAGGCGGTTGCCATCTGCACAGCGACCATCGTGACCAGTGCCGTCACCCAGGACGGCCCCTGTCCGGCAGGCCCACTTTTGTCAGGTCTTACCTCAGATGGCGTGCTCACGCAGTTTGCTCGCGCCAACAGAGACAGGCGACGCCGTGATGATGTTCGAACTCAACCTGGGTCTCGGTCTCGGCACAGACCTGAATTGTGAGGGTACAGCGGGTGCGGAAGCGGCAGCCGAAGGGGACATTGGGGGGATTGGCCGGCTCGCCCTGGAGGATGAAGTTCTTTGTCACACGCGGTCCGCCGATGCGCGGCGCTGCCGCCAGAAGCGAACGCGGATAAGGGTGGCGCGGGCCGTGGAGGACGTCAGCCGTCCTGCCGATCTCGACGATGCGGCCGAGATACATCACGACGACGAGGTCGCAGATCGACCGCACAACGGCGAGGTCGTGGCTGATGAAGAGATAGATGAGGTCGAACTCGCCTGAGATCGCGAACCAGCGCCGGCACAGTCCGTTGGACGGACACGTCGAGACCAGAGGCCGGCTCGTCGAAGATGATGAGTTGCGACGAGGATGCGCGCAAGCCCGACACAGCGCTGCTGGCCGCCGCTGATCTCCTGCGGATAGAGAACGAGATGGGCCTGAGGCAGGCCGACCGCCTTGACGATCGCCTGGGCATGCTCCCCTCGCGCGGCGCGCGGCCAATCGGTATGGATGATCAGCCGCTCATGCCTCGAGCGGCGCTGGATCCAGCGCGGATCGAGTGAGCAGCCGGAGTGGAATACCGAGCATACGGTGCCGAAGGTTTCGGGCCGCTTCGCCTTCCAACTAAGCATTTGCACGCTGCATTACGTTCATGTTTCGTTTAATCTTGGCGCGCGATTTTAGGCAGAGCTTCTTCCCAAAACTCTAGCGCCGGAGCGCAGTTGTAGCCTGGTTGAGCGCGTGAACGAGGCGGTTCAGGCCGCGTTTTGCCGAAACCGCGAAGAACCTAGTTTCGCCCGAATCGCTTGCCGCGGCGGCAAGACGACGGAGCGGATCGAGGATAGGGTAGGGCGTCTGCGTGAGCGCCGGGTCAGGCTCAAACCGATCACCGCTTGTATAGTCCATCGGAACCATTGCTCGTGACGTCGCTACAATTGCTGAATTGATCCGGTCTGCTTCAGCATCGGAAATGTTGCTTGCGGCTTGGTCTCGGAGCGCTCCTGCAGCCTCCCGCATAGCCGCAAGCGAGCATGCCAGCTCCGTCAGGTTCAGCGCTCCGGCAAGGCCTTTTTCTATCTCTCCGATTTCCTCGGCCAGCGCCGCGGCATGAGCCGCGTAGTCGAGCGGCAAAATACGATCAGTCAAGAGGCGCCACAATGCGTGAACATAAATGCGTGCGTCGCGGACCAACAGGTCCTTATCGATCTTGTCGAGCGTATCGTCAGGTGTGTGCCACCACCAACCAAAGCCGGCAGCCTTGCGATTTATGCCACCGAGTACGGCGCCCATCACATTAGCCGTACCGAGCGGCTGCTCGCCCATCCCCATGAACATTGAGGGAACCCCGATTCCCCAGAACGATTGATCACCCGCTCTGCTCATGCGGTGGCGGTCGAGCGTCTGGTCTCCCTGCTGCTTGATCGCTTCCGACGCCAGCCCGAAGAGTTCCGAGGACGATAGAGCATCCGTCAACACCGTGTTGCCGAATGCGCCCGTCGAATCGATGTTCACATGCGCGACGCAGCGCGTCGCCAGCTCTTTCCAGTAATTGTCAGCGTACCAAGTTGAGCCTGAATAGCGGCCGTGAGAATGGCCGGACCAAAAGCACAGCCTGAGGCTACGCCGAAGGTGCGAGCGATTTGCCGCGAAAAGGCGGGCAATCTCAAGCATGGTCGCGTTCGCGGTGCCGTTATCCATGACCCCAAGATGCCAAGTGTCATGATGGCCCGAAAACATGACGAAAGGCTCGTCCGGCCCTGCATTTTTTCGGATCAGATCTCCCGTCAATAGCGGCGTTTTCCGCCAGCCGGTATCTACTTCCGCGTGCAGTGTTGCTTCGATTGTTTCGCCGGCCTCGATGCGTCGCTTGAGCGCGTCGCCATCAACTTTCCTGACGCTGACCACGACCGTGCTGGGCAATCGGTCCATCGTTTCGTCGCTCGGGCTGCCCCAGACCGAGGAAATGCACATCTCGTGGAGGTGTTCATGTGGGCTGATATGGATCTGCCCAACCGCGCCTGCTCTCGAAGACCGGAGGGCCGCTCCAGGATTGGCGATATGTTCGAGGAGAACGATCTTGCCGCGCGCATCGAGAGCCGCAAAATCTTTCGGTAGCCCAGCGCCTGCATAGACGATTGGCGCATGCACGCCGCCCGCCGGCGAGGGGCGTGAGAATGATTGCGTAATGCATTGAAGCCTACTTCCATCGACTTCAATATAAGCATCACCCGGCAGGCTGATATAGGCATCGTGAAGGATCAGATGGGTTTTTAGCCCATAGGTATCAAGTCGCGACTGCAGGTACCGAAAGCTTTCGAGCTCCTCAGGCGTTCCCGATAATTTCACACGGCGAGCAAATACCTCAAGATGCTCCATCATCGCAGTGGCGCTCACTGCTCCGCACAGCGTTTCGATCATCTCGTGCGCCATGATCATCTCCCGCCCTCCGATCGTTTCTGGCGGCGCACCACGCCGGCCACGGCAGGTCGTGCCACCTCCACGGTTCCGTTCGATTATACAGCCGGTTGACGGCTCGACCGTTCGTTGAGTATCGTTCAGCAGGTAGAATAGAGTTGATGGATGTGAACTCGCAAGTGAAATCGGCCGTTCGCGTCCTGGACTGTCTCGAGGTCCTATCGACGGCTGATGCTGGCTTGTCGTTGGGCGAGATCGCGAGATTGCTCGATGCGCCGAAGAGCAGCACGTTGATGCTGCTGAGGACGCTGGTTGATCGTGCCTACGTAATGCGCGACGCCTATGATCGATATCTCGTCAACCCGGCCTTGCGGCAGCATGATCTTGGCTGGATTGGCGGGCCGCTCGCACTTATGGTGCGGCTCGCATTGCCGGTGATGGGCGAGTTGACGCGCTGCTTGCAGGAAACCTCGCATTTATCCGCATTGACGAGCGACAACCGCGTTCGGATGCTGACCAAGGTCGTCTCGCCGCGCGAGATCCGCTACGATGCCGATCTTGGCCAGCTTCGCGTTGCACATCGCACCGCAAGTGGCCGTGTACTGCTCGCACATTCGCCGGCGGGCGCCGTTAGCCACTATCTTCAGTTACATAGGGATGTCGATAAATCCACGTTTCTTGCTGACCTTGAAACGGTTCGCGCCGAGGGTATCGCGCTCAACATTGATCAATGGGCAGCAGGAGCGACCGGAATTTCAGCTCCCGTGTTCAGCCCTTCTGGCGCGATCGCCGGGGCGCTTACTGTCGGAGCTGTGACGGTGCGTTTCCTAGCCGACCGTGACGAGATCATCGGCGCGCTCAAATCCGCCGCCGCCGAAGTTACCGGGAGGCTTGCGGCGGCCCATGCGCCTTTGCGGCGCGACGGCAATCAAGCCGCCGCAGACGCCAAACAACGACAAAGCAACAGGGAGAAGAGAGATGCTTGACCTCAACCGTCGCAAATTGATCCGGGGACTCGGCGCGGGAGCCGTGGGCCTCGCCACCGGCGGGCTGCGCATTGGCGGCGCTCATGCGCAGTCGCAAGCGATCACGGTGACCGCCTTCGGGGGAATCTGGGAGCAGACCATCCGCGACGTCATGGTTCCCGACTTCACCAAGCGGACCGGGGTCCGCGCGAACGTCCTCATCGGCGGCCCGCAGCAATGGATGGCTCAAATTGAGGCCAATCGAGCTAAGCCGCCGATCGACGTGTTGATGAACACTGTCGATCTCGCCCTGATCGCCGGGAAGACCGGCCTCGTCGAGCCGATGGCAAAGGACAAGGTCCCCAACCTCGCTGACGTACCGGCCCGTTTCCTTGATGTGGTCGAAGGGAACGGCGTCCTTTTCACTTACGGGGCGTGGGGCCTTGCCTACCACGAGCGCGTGAAGCAGCCGCCCAAGAGCTTTAAGGAGTTCGTCGAGGGGACCATCAAGGGCCGCTGGCGTGCTTCGCTTCCCAGTGCCGCCTACACGGGCACGCCACAGATTCTCATCTGGTCCCTGGCAGACGCGCTTGGAGGAAGCGTCGACAATGTCACGCCGGCCTTCGAGGCAATTAAGCAGATGAAGGCCAATAGCGTCTTCTGGACTGGCATATCCGATCCGTTGACTCAGCTCGAATCCGGCGAGGCTGATGTGGCCGTCTACGTCGATGGCCGGGCCTGGGCACATTTCGATGCTGGCGCCAAATGGATTCGATACGTCAATCCGACCGAGGGCGGGGTCATGCAGCCGTCGATCGCCCAGAAGGTGAAAAACGGCTCTGATGCGGCGTGGGAATACATCAATTCGCTGCTCTCGCCGGGCCCCCAGGCCGAGGTTGCCAAGCGTATGAATTTTGGCGTCAGCAATTCGAAGGTGGACTATCCCGAGCCGCTGGGCTCGCGCATCACGCCCTGGCAGGAAACCCGCTGGCCTCCGTTCGAGAAGACGGGAATCGCGCAACGTGAATGGCTGGATCGCTGGAATCGCGAAATCCGCGCGTAGGACACGCCAGGAAGGGTGACGGCTCTATGACGATGACTCTGGCGTCGGGCAAAGCCCGACGCTTCTGGAAAACCATGACCGGCCGTTCGTCGAGCGGGCCGACTATCTCGCTCGTCTGGTCTCTACCGGCCGTATTCTTCATGCTGGCCTTCTTCCTGTTCCCGCTCGCGGACAACATGATCCGCAGCGTGGGTGCCGACGGGGGATGGTCGTTCGCGCCGTACAAGCGTCTGTTTTTTGATCCCTATTATCTTGAAGTTCTTGGCGTCACTCTCGGCTTTAGCTTCGCCGTGACGCTCGCCTGCCTGCTGGTCGGCTATCCCGTCGCCTATTTCATGGTGCGGCACGCCGGGCGGCTCTATGGCCTGTGCATCTTCTTCCTCGTGGCGCCGCTGCTCACCTCCATCATCATGCGAACCTTCGGCTGGCGCGTCCTGCTGGCGCGGCAGGGCTTTGCCAATGCGTTCATGATGGAATTCGGCCTGATCGAGCGCCCCCTCAATCTGCTCAATGGCCCCGTAATCGCGCTATTGGCGACGGTTCAGGTGCTGGTTCCGTTCATGGTTCTCGCCATTACCTCGTCGCTGCAAGGTGTCGACCGCCGGCTTGAAGAATCGGCGCGCCTGCTCGGTGCTGGGCGTGCATCGACGTTCTTCCGGATTACCGCTCCCCTCACGCTGGATGGAATCGGCACCGGCTTCATCCTCGTGTTCATGTTGGCCAACGGCAGTTTCGTTACACTGCTGTTGCTCGGTGGCGGCAGCCTGCAGACCTTTCCGCTGCTCATCTATCAGCAAATCAATTCGACGCGTGATTTCGTCCTCGCTGGGGCGATGAGCAACGTCCTGCTCATGTCTGCAGTGATCTGCCTCGTCATTCAGGCGCGCCTTCTTCGGCGACGCGGAACGAAGCCATGAGAAAATTCGTCCATCGCCTGTCTGAAGATATGCCCGCCTGGGCGCTGCGCGCCTTCATGCTGGTATTCTTCGTTTTTCTGATCGCGCCCATCGCGATTGTCGTGTGGATGTCGTTTTCGGCCCAAAGCTATATCGGCTTTCCAATTCAGTCTTACTCCCTGCGCTGGTTTCGCCGCGTGGTCGAATACGAGCCCTTTCTGAATTCGTTGATTGTCAGCATTAAGGTCGCAGTGCTCTCGACTCTGTTTGCGACCGCGATCGGCGTGCCGGCGGCCCTGGCGCTGGCAAGAAGCCGCTCGAAAGCGGCCGATGCCATCGCGACATTTCTCGTCGCGCCAATTTCCATGCCGCTGATCGTGCTTGGATTTGCGCTTCTGTTCTACCTGTCCACGCTCGGCTTCGGGCTTTCGCTGTTGGCCCTGCTGATTGCCCACAGCGTCGTCGCCGTGCCTTATATCGTGCGCACCGTGATCGGTGTTTATCGCTCACAGCCGGCCGATGTTGAGGAAGCCGCGATGATACTCGGCGCCTCGCGTTGGCAGACCTTCAGATATGTCACGCTACCTCTGGTGAGCCCCGGCATTTTCGCAGGCGCGCTGTTTGCCTTCCTGATCTCGCTCGACAATCTGCCGATTTCGTTCTTCTTCGGGAGTCCGGAGACGAGCACTCTCCCGGTCATTCTACTCAGCTACACCGAAAACCAGTTCGATCCCTCCATCGCTGCAGTCAGCACCGTGCAGATGTTGCTCGCGCTCGCGACGCTGTTCGTCGTGGATCGGATCTTTGGCATACGCAATATTGGAGCTCCCACATGACCACCGGCGAATTCCGCAACAAGCTGGTTGTGGTGACGGGGGCGGCCGGCATCTATGGCCGAGAGCTCGCACGCCACTTTGCTGCGCTGGGAGCAAGGCTGGCGCTCACCGATCTGCGCATGACCGAAGCGGGGAGCGCAGACACTCCTCTTGCGGAATTGTTCGATTGTGATTTGACCGACATGGGGCAGATTCAGCAATTCCGCGACGACGTCGGTGTGCGCATGGGAACCCCTGAAATCGTCGTCGCCAATGCCGGCATCTATCCTTTCGGCGGATTGTTCGACACCAAGCCGGAGGTATTCGACCGCGTCTTCGATGTAAACGTTCGCGCCAATTTCTTTCTTGCCCGCTATTTCGGCGAGGCCATGATCAGCGAGAGGCGGGAGGGCTGCTTCGTCTTCATCGGCTCAGCCGCAGCTCACATCCTGCGCACCAACGGGCTGGCCTATTGCGCCTCCAAGCGCGCGCTCGAATGGATGATGAAGGGCATCGCGCTCGAACTCTCCCCCCATGGCATCCGCGTTAACATGGTCGAGCCCGGCCTTGCGCTTGGCGGAGCCGATGGTCCGATGCCGGCTGGCTACGCCGAGGCGATCACCTCGCAACTTCCGCTCGGCCGCCTCATTCGCGAGGGCGAGATGGCAAAGGCGGTCGCCTTTCTGGCGTCGAGCGCGGCATCGTTCACGACAGGAGCGACCCTATCCGTCGACGGCGGCGGCGCTATCCCGCGCCGCATGAAGCTGAGCTAGGATCGCAAGAGATGAATGTCATCGCCGACAAAGCCCGGGCCGGCGCCGAGCTCGAGCTAGCCGGAATTTCGAAGCGCTTCGGTTCCGTTGTGGCCCTGGCGCCCCTGGAACTGACCGTTCCGGGCGGCTCGCTTATCTCACTTCTTGGCCCCTCCGGATGCGGCAAGACAACGACGCTGCGCATCATCGCGGGCTTCGAACGGCCCGACACTGGCTCTGTGCGGGTGAGCGGGCGCGAGATCACGGACCTTCCGCCCAATAAGCGGAAGCTCGGAATGGTCTTTCAGAACTACAGCCTGTTTCCGCATATGAGCGTCGCGGACAATATCGGCTTCGGACTGAAGATGGCCGGGCAAAATGGGGCGGCCATCGCGACGCGTGTTGCCGAAGCGCTCGATATGGTTCGGCTCTCCGGATATGGCGATCGGTTCGTGCATCAGCTGTCGGGGGGGCAGCAGCAGCGCGTTGCGCTCGCCCGCTCGATCGTGACGGATCCGATCGTCCTGCTTCTGGACGAGCCTCTTGGCGCTCTCGACAAGAACCTGCGCGAAAATATGCAGTTCGAATTGCGCCAGCTGCAACAGTCGCTGGGGATTACGGCCGTGCTTGTCACACACGACCAGGAGGAGGCTTTGACTATGAGCGACCTCGTGGCGGTGATGAAGGACGGCGCCGTCCTGCAGATCGGTACGCCGACGGAAGTCTATGGACGTCCGACATGCCGCTTCGTCGCAGAATTCCTCGGCGCCTCCACCATCTTTAATCTGGATGGCGGGGAGCAATCCGGCGATGTTTGGACGGGCCGTACGAGCGAAGGGATCGCCGTGCGCGCGAGCCGGGCGCCATCAGCGCAACCAGGGCTTTTGTCGATCCGCCCGGAAAAGGTGCGTCTCGAACGGGGGCAGGGGAGCGGGGCGGAAAACGCCATCGCTGGAACGGTAACGGGCCATGTGTTCCGTGGCAGTTCGCATGCCTATCAGATCTCAATTTCAGGCGGTCCTACCTTGGTCGCCTATACTTCCCCGCGCGACTTCGACGCCGCGCCCATCGATATCGGCGACCACGTCGTTGCCAGTTGGCGTCCAGACGACGTCGTCCTTCTCGCGGAGTAGAATCATGGCCGGACAAGAATCCCTTGTAATGTGGGGCGCAGGTGCCATCGGGGGCTCTATCGCAGCGCATCTCATCCGCGCAGGAACGGATGTGCTGCTGGTCGATAGTGATGAGGCGCATGTCGCCGCGATCAATGGGAACGGCCTGCGCCTGACCGGGCCGATCGCGGACTTCACGGTGGGGGCCAAGGCCGTGACGCCTTCGGCCGTGACCGGCACCTTCGACCACGTTTTTCTTGCCGTCAAAGGCCATCATACCACCGGGGCCGCGGCAGCTATCGCGCCACATCTCGCCCCGGGCGGAGTCGTCGTTTCATTGCAGAACGGCCTGAACGGCGAAGCCATCGCAGCCGCCGTCGGACGTGAGCGGACGATGCTGGCGCTGGTCAATTTCGCATCCGATGTGACCTCCCCGGGCGTCATCCATTATGGCGGTCGGGGGAGAGCCGTCCTCGGGGAGCTTGACGGCACGATTACCGCGCGGCTTCAAGCTTTGGTCGACATGCTGCACGCCTTCGATCCTGCGGTATCCGGTAGCGAAAATGTCCTAGGATTTCTTTGGGGCAAACTTGGATATGGCTCGCTTCTGATCGGCACGGCGCTGACCTCAGAGACCATTCCCGTGCTTCTCGACAATCCGGCATTGCGCCCGATCCTTGCCGGGATTGGCCGCGAGCTCATGCAGGCGGCGGCAGCGGAGGGCGTGCGTCCGGTTGGCGTCGACGGTTTTGACGCAGAAGCATTTCTGGCCGGCGATCTGAATCGCATGAATGCGAGTTTCCAGAAAATGGCCGATCACTATCGCCATTCCGAGAAAAATCGCACAGGCGTGTGGCGAGATCTGGCGGTGCGCAAGCGCCCGACCGAGGTGTCGGCCCTGCTCGAACCGGTCATCCGTATCGGTGAGCGCCATGGTTTGTCGATGCCTTTGACCACGCGACTCGTCCGCTCGATCACCGAGATCGAAAACGGATTGCGCGACTTCGCAGTTCGCAACCTGACCGATCTAGCGGCCTGACCGAGGGGCTGGACAGTGGTCTGCCGAAGTTCCGGCGGGAGCGCTCGGCTCTGTTTATGAGGGTTTCAATGTCACACTTGTTCGATCCGCTGGACATCGGTCCAGTCCGCGTCCCCAATCGCATCGCGATTGCGCCGATGTGTCAGTATTCCGCTTCTGACGGATGCGCTTCGGACTGGCATCTCCAGCATTTGCCCATGCTGGCGATGTCGGGCGCCGGCCTTGTCATGGTGGAGATGACCGGCATCGAGCGTGCCGGCCGGATCACGCATGGGTGCCTTGGACTGTATTCGGACGACAACGAACGCGCACTCGCGAGAGTGCTCGCGGCAGCAAAGGCGGTGGCGCTGCCTGGAACACGCTTCGGCATCCAGATCGGGCATGCGGGCCGTAAAGGCTCCGCGCACGCACCGTGGAACGGCGGTTCCGCGCGGGCAGCCGACGACGACTCTTGGCCGACCGTTTCCGCGTCGCCGATACCCTTCGACGACGGTTGGCCGGCTCCGGCCGAAGCCAGTGACGCGCAGCTCGATCGAATCCGGGCCGGTTTCGCCGTTGCCACACGGCGCGCCATCAACATCGGCTTCGATGTGATCGAATTGCATATGGCTCATGGCTATTTGCTGCACCAGTTCCTATCGCCGCTGGCGAACCAGCGCCTGGATCGCTGGGCCGATCTCATGAGCTTTCCGCTGTGCGTTGCGGAAGCGGTTGCCGCGGAGGTTCCGGACAGCGCCGCTTGGGGCGCGCGCATTACGGGCTCCGATTGGGTTGAGGGCGGCATCACGCCGCAACACGCGATTGCACTTGCACACGCTCTCGCATCGAGCGGGGCCAGCTACGTCGACGTAACGAGCGGCGCGATTACGCCAAAAGTGCGGGTGACCGTAGCGCCAGGATATCAGGTTCCGTTCGCCGACGAGGTGAAAAAGGCCGTCCCGTCTATCGTCGTCCGTGCTGTTGGTATGATTGTTGACCCAACTCACGCTGACGCAATTATCAGTGGAGGGCAGGCAGACCAGATTGCGGTAGCGCGGGCAGTTCTCAACAATCCACGATGGGGTTGGCATGCCGCAGACCGGCTTGGAATCGACCTGCCGCGGCCGCCGCAATACGCTCGCGCTGCACCCAATATGTGGCCTGGTGCGGCGTACGCGCGCTGAGCCCTCTCATTTGCGTAGGGATTCGCCGCCCTCATGTTGTTCAGAGGCATTGTCACGGGAATGGCGATCTGAGCCTGCCACGGTAGGATAGTTTGCGGCCGAATACCGACGTCGTCCCCGGAGGCGGACTGTGACCGATATCTATGAACGTCTCGGCGTCGCCACGCGAATCAACGGAGCGGGTCTGCTGACGCGACTGGGTGGGAGCCTTATGGCACCCGCCGTGCTCGACGCCATGCGCGAGGCGGCCGGCCATTTCGTCGACATGACGGAATTGCAGACACGGGCCAGCGCGATCATCGCGCGTCATACCGGAGCGGAGGCCGGCATCGTCACCGGGGGGGCCGCTGCGGCGCTCACGCTCGCCACCGCCGCCTGCCTCGCGCGATTCGACGTCCGCATCATGGAGCGATTACCCGCGATCGATGACGAACCCAACGAAGTCATCATGTTCCGCGCGCACCGCAACGCCTATGACCACGCCATACGTGCCGCAGGTGCCCGCATCGTCGATGTCGGCTTCAACGATATCGCGATCGGCTCGGGGGTGAGGGGTCTCGAAGCCTGGGAAATCGAAAGCGCGATCACGTCTCGCACGGTCGCCGTCGCCTTCACGGCGGGGCCGCCGGGACAGGCGTCTCTGGCCATGGTCTGCAGGACGGCCGCTCAGCATGGCTTGCCGGTGATCGTCGACGCCGCTGCACAGTTGCCTCCGAAGGAGAATCTCCGCCGTTTCATTGATGAGGGCGCCGCGCTCGTGGCCATCAGCGGCGGCAAGGCGCTTCGTGGTCCGCAGGGCACCGGCCTGCTGTGCGGTCGCCGCGACCTCGTCGCTTCGGCACTGATTCAGCAGTTGGACATGGACATCTCGCCGGCCACCTGGTCTCCCGCGGAAGGCCTGATACCCGACGAACTGCGGCGTCGTCCGCCCCACCACGGTATTGGCCGCGGATTCAAGGTCGACAAGGAATCGATCGTAGGATTGCTCACAGCATTGGAGCTTTTCGAGACACGCGACCTCGCCAGCGAAACCGAGGCTATGATTCGCGAGCTGACCGCGGTCTCGGAGGCGCTGGCAGGGTCGCAGCATGTGAGCTGCGAGGTCGTCACCGGGCGCCATTATCCCGGGCTGAAGCTATCATTCGGCACCACCTGCGGCGGCCCGGACGCCTTGACCGTATCGTCCGAACTCCAGCGGCTAGCCAAGCCGATTCATCTCAGCGAACGCTGGGCCTCTAATAATATTCTCTTTGTCGATCCTGCGGGATTGCGAGCGGGCGACGGCGCAGCGATCGGCAGGGCGGTGCGCGCTCTGGTCCCGGGGGGCTGAGCCGGCTGCATGTCATATACGATCCTTCCCGACCTCGACGGGCGCCGCTGCATCGTCAGCAGCGCAAGCAATGGATTGGGCGCACCAGCATTGTCACGGAAATGTCGCCGAGCCAGGATTTTGCCCTGAGCAAAGCCGACTTACGCGGCGGCCGTCGCAATTTGCCACTGTTGCGCGACCTCGGCTCAAAGAGTCTCAGCGTCGCTCGGGAGATCATATGGCGCTTGAGGGGCTCTTGGTTCCTCGCCCAGCGACGCAACCGCGCTACTCTTCGGCGCCGCCTCTCTGGAAGCGGGCCGGCCGCGAAAACCCAGCAGGACGGCGGATGTGCTGAGGGCGCTCGCGCGGGGTCTGAGCCGCGTGGGGCGGGTGGGTACGGCCGGTGAGATAGCTTAGCGCCTGGCTGGTGGAGTCGACCTGGTCGTCGTGGCGCCCATTCGGGAAAGCGAGGAGCTCGCTGAGCCAGGTGGCCAGCCACGGCGCCTCCTGCGGGACATGGACCTGACCTGACTCGAATCGGGCCGACTGCATGATAAAGCGCGTCTGCTTGTCGTAGCGCGGCTTGCGCAGGATGGCGTGCCATTCGCCAAACCGTCGCAGATCCTGCGTGATCGCTCGGCCGATGTCGGTATTCTCGATGATCGTCTGATCGGCATTCCAGGCCTTGGAGAGGCGGAGGATCTCCCGCTTCAACTCCGGCACTTCCAGACGCTGGCGCACCAGATCAAGCAGATAGAAGTCGAGACCCTTTGCGCCCCAGACCGTGCCAACGGAGTAATCCGCGCTCTCCGACAAGGTCGAGGCGGTATCCCAGCTGGCCACGATGAAGTCGAAGGATTGCGGCGGCTTGCTGTAGGAGCGCAGCCACTCGCGTTTGACGATGTTCCCCTCGGGCGGGATCGGAGCCTGCTGATACTGGGCGGAAAAGGTGAGCGACCCCTGTGCGCGCCGCATCTGCTCGAGAACACTGAGGGGTTCACGCGCGTGAAGGACCTCGCCCGCGGGCCGCGCATAAATATGCCCCGGCCTGTGGCTGAGCTGGTAGGTCCTGGCATCGGTCTCGATGGCCGGGATCGAGACGACCTCCCAGTCTTCTCGGCCAACCACGTGCCCGACGAGATCGTCCTCGTGCAGGCGCTGCATGATGATCACGATCGCGCCGGTCTGCTTGTCATTCAGGCGGGTCTGCAGGGTGTTGTCGAAGGCCTCATTGACCCGCCGCCGCTCCTTCTCCGACATCGCATCGGTCGCCTTGATCGGATCGTCGACGATAATGAGATCCGCCCCGCGGCCGAGGATCGAGCCATTGATGCCCGCGGCAAAGCGATAGCCCTGCTCCGTCGTGATCAACTCCATGTTGCGCGGGCGTTTGGACGCCAGCTGAAGCCTGGGGAACAGCGCCCGGTACCAGGGGCTGTCGAGCACCGTGCGCGTGTCGACCGAGAGCTTGCGCGCGAGATCATCGGCATAGGACACGCAGATGATCCGCTTGGTGGGGTCCTGACCCATCACCCAGGCGGGGAAGCCGACCGAGACGGTGATCGACTTCATCGACCGCGGCGGGACATTGATGATGAGGCGGCGAACCTCGCCGCGTGCGACCCGCATCAGCTGCCAGCACAGGTGATCGATGTGCCAGTTGTGCAAGTAGCGTGTACCGGGCTCAAGCGTGCCGAAGACCTTCTGGCTGAAGGTCGACAGGTCTTCGCGCAGGAAGGCCCGCAGGAGACGAGCGCGATCACTCATGATCATGCTCCTCATCCTCGGCCTGCTGCGGCGGGGCCTGGGATTTCGTGGCAAGCGGCGTCTTCTGGCCCGCGTACCCGGCGAGGACATGCTGCAGCAGGGCCCGATCCTCTTCCGGCAGCTCCTCGACCTGTTCGGCATCGACGTCAGCGTAGCGCTCATAACGAGCGAATATGCTATCGATGGCGCGCAGCTTCCCGCGCAAGCCTTCCTGAACCTGGCTGAGAATGAGAGCCTGGATCGCAGGCACTGTCCGCCCACGGCCCTTCTCCGTGATTTCTGTGTCGGCCTCGAGCACTTCGAGGAACATCGTCTTGAAGTTGCGGCTGCCTTTCTTGCGTCCACCGGGATTGCCGGACTGCCCCGGCTTGAAGCGGGAGGCCTTCGGGGGTTTGCCGCGACCGACCTCATAGTCGGTCGCGGGATTCTTCGGGGTCTTGCGGGTCATGGCACGTCACCTCACGCAACCTGCCGCGACCGCTGCCGCACCTTGAAGATCGGCTGGGCTTCGGAGGTCGTGTCCGCGACCTGGCGCAGACGGAGGTCGGCGATCTCAGCGAAGGTCAGGCCGGTGGCGGCGTGGCGAGCGCAACCGCCAGACCAGGTCTCCCAGCGGCGAACGCCGACATCGACATAGTGCGGATCGAGTTCGATCGCGTGGGCACGGCGCCCGACCTTGGCGCAGGCGATGATCGTGGTGCCGGAACCGGAGAAGGCGTCGAGCACGATCTCGTTGCGCTGCGTGACGTCGCGCAGGGCATCGGCGATCATCGCGACATTCTTCGGCGTCGGATGCAACTTGAGCTCCTGACGCAGGCTCGTTGCCCCCGGATAGTCCCAGACATTGGTGCGGTTCCGCCCGAACTTGCCGAGCTGCACGTTGTTCGTGCCGGGCTCGCCTGGGTCCTTGAACACGAAGACGAGTTCGTGCTGGGAGCGGTAGAGCGAGCCCATCGCGCCCGAGCCCTTGTTCCAGACGCAAAGGTTTTTCAACTCCAGCCCAGCCCCGTGCCCGGCTGCGAGCATCTCGCCGATGTGGCGCCAGTCCATGAAGCAGTACTGATAACCGCCCGGCACGAGGAAGGCCGTGCTCGCGGTCAGGAAGGCGGTGAGGAACGGGATGAAGTTGGACCCCAGCTCGCCGGAGCCCATCACGAACTCGCGGTGCTTGCCGGGCTTGGCGACATGACCCGAGATCGGGACGTCATAGGGCGCATCGTGGATGCCCATCGCCGCGCGTTCGCCCCCCAGCAGGACTGCGTAGGTCGCCCTATCTCGGGCATCGCCGCAGATCAGGCGGTGGTCGCCGAGCAGCCAGAGATCGCCGGGCCGGCTGACCGGGTCGCCGGCCACCTCGTCCGGCAAGACGTCATCAGCCGCGTCGCAGCTGGCCGTCGCCGCGCTCTCGATCAGCTGATCGATCTCGGCCGAGGCGAAGCCCGTGATCTCCAGCCCGAAGTTCAGGTCGAGCGCGTGCTCGATTTCGAGCAGTTCTCCGAACTCGAGCGCCAGCAGTTCCCGGTCCCACGCGGACTTCTCGGCCAGGCCGTTCAGGGCGATGCGCAGGGTGCGCTGCTGCACCTCGTCGAGGTGCCCGAGGCGGATGACCGGGACGGTCAGGTAACCGGCCTTGCGGGCCGCCTCGAGCAGGCCATGGCCACCGACGATCTCGCCATCCCGATCGATCAGGATCGGCTGCACCAGGCCAAAGGCCCTGATCGAAGCCAGCAGCTGCTCGATGTGCGCCGCCGGGTGGCGGCGCAAGGCGCGCTTGTAGGCCTTGAGGCTTGCGATGGGGACGTGCTCGACCGTGAGCTGCAGATCGCGATAGAGGGCGTCGGTCGCCTGGCCCGGGGGCAGGCCGGCCTTGATCGCGCGCCGCTTCGGCACGGGCACGGCATCAAGGCACTGGGGGGAGGCGGCAACCTTGGGGGAGAGCGGGGCGCTCATGGCGGTGGTCCTTCGGAGCAAGAGGTCAGCCCGCGCGCCGAGGGAATCCCGGCAACGTTCACCGCGATCAGGAGATCGGCAGTGGTACGGCCCGATGGGCCGTGGGCTGTCCGCGAATGCTCCCGAAGAAATGGGAAATTGCCGCTAGACAGAATCACCTATACAGCATCGTCGCACCCGCCGCAAGTATAAATGGCTTGACAATGACAGTGTACTTGGCTCGCGCGCCACTCCGCTTCGGCGGCCTTATGGAAGCCCCCTCGCAGCACGCATTTACCCTGTAGATTTCCCTCAGAGCAGTAAAATCGGTCGCCCTCGACCAGACTGGTTAGCCTCTGACTGCGTCGTCAGCCACGCATATTGTCCAACCGCCAGATTTGGACGGGTGAGCAGTTACTGCGACGGTGTGGGGGGTTAGCAGGCGGAGGCGGTCTCGCCGCGCCATCCAAGCTCCAGAACCCATGCTATCGGGCCGGTTTCTAGGGCGCGGTCTGGGCAGGCCGGTTTTTGTGTTCCGCGGGATTTTGGCTGAGACCGGTTCGCGGCAGCTTTTGGCGAGACTGGTTCGACAGATTCGCTGGACGAGAAAAAACCCGCCTTGGAGGCGGGCTCAAATCGATCGCTGATCGCGGTGCTCAGTGAACGAGGATGCGGTGCTCCTGGCTCGCCCAGTCGTGAGGCAGGGCTGCGGAGAGCCGACTGATCGTCAGATTGGCGGGCGCAGTGCCATCGGCGATGGCGCGGATGATATTCGGCGAGAGACAAGCCAGCGGCAGCAGCTTGCGGATATTGCGTTCGCCCACACCTTCGCGGATCGCGATCGCATCGGTCGAGGCCATCGAGCCATCGATCAGCTGCGCCATCCAGCGTCTCGCCTGGGCAATCATGGTCAGGATCGCCTCCGCGGAATCATGATCGAGCCGGGGCTTCTGCGTGGGCTCATGCGCGACGCCCTTGCGCCGACCCTGAGGCTGCCAGGCGAAGGGAATCTTTGTCGTGCTGGGCTCGCCAGCATCATCGGGAGACTGGAGCGCGATGATCAGACAATCTCGGTGCAGGGTGACGCGCGCGATCTGAGCAGGATTGGGAGTTGCGGCCAACACAGCGGCTTCGATCTCGGGAGCCGAGATCCGGGCAATGGATCCGGCTTGAGCCTTGCGATGCTGGATCAGCGCCTGCGAGACATAGTAGCGATACCGCGCCCCGTTCTTGCGGGCATGGCTCGGGCTCATCCGGTTGCCCGCATCGTCATGCAGCAGACCCGCAAGCGTAAAGGCTGAGTTCGCCGATCGTCCCTTGCGCTCGATGGCGGCCGCAGCGAGGTGCCGTTGAACGGCGTCGAAGATCTCGACCGTGACAATCGGTACATGGGCACCACGATGTGAGACGCCGTGCCAGACGATCTCGCCGAGATAGAAGCGGTTCTTGAGCAGATGGGCGAGCATGCCGACACGGAAGCGATGACCCAGTCTGGTGACGATCCCCTCACGACCCAGGGTCTCGGCCACCGCTCCGACCGAGCCGAGATCGAGATAAAGCTGGAAGATGCGACGCACCAGCGCAGCCTCCTGCTCGACGATGACGAGTTGCTTCTTCTCGCTGCGATAGCCCAGCGGGACCGGTCCGCCGACCCAAAGCCCTTTGGTCTTGGACGCCGCGATCTTGTCGCGAACGCGCTCGCCGATGACCTCGCGTTCGAACTGGGCGAAGGAGAGCAGGACGTTGAGCGTCAGCCTGCCCATGCTCGTTGTCGTGTTGAAGGACTGGGTGACCGAGACGAAGGAGACGCCGTGCTCATCGAAGAGCTCGACCAGCTTGGCGAAGTCAGCGAGAGAGGGCGTCAGGCGATCGACCTTGTAGACGACGATGATGTCGATGCGCCTTGCGCGGACCGCATCGAGCAGCTGCTGCAGGGCAGGGCGCTGCAAGGATGCGCCAGACAAGCCGCCATCGTCATAGCGATCACCGATGAGGCTCCAGCCTTCATGGGCCTGGCTCTTGATATAGGCCTCGCAGGCCTCTCTTTGGGCATCGAGCGAGTTAAAGGCGAGATCGAGATTATGCTCGGTCGACTTGCGCGTGTAGATCGCGCAGCGCTGCGGCCTTGTTGCCGGCTCGCGGATCATGGCGCCACCCTCGTGGCCTGTTGCCCTTGCCGCAATCCGAAGAACCGCGGCCCATTCCAGGTCGTGCCGGTGATGCGCCTGGCCAGCGTCGAGAGGCTGCGATGTGTCTCGCCATTCCAGAGGAAGCCACCGGGCACGATCACAACCTCATGGTTGACGCCGTCGTGCTCACGGACCAGGACTGAGCCGGTCTTGATGCGTCGTCGGGTTTCCTGGCCCCGCGCCAGCTTCGCCAGGTGTCGCGCCAGTTCATCATCAAGCTTGCCGAGCTGCTGCTCCTGCAGCCGATGGGCGACCAGCCGCGCGATCAGATCGCGCGACAGGCCGGCCGGAGCGGCCGTGCGATACAGCCGGCGAAAGCGGGCCCGCAGCTCATCGAAGCCGAGGCTCGCCAAGGTGGCCACCTCGTCGGCCAGGCCCGACGCTGAGGGCTGGGCCATGTTATCGCGTGAGGCCCTGCTCATTGTGCCTGGCCCGCGGTGATGCGGTAGACCGAGCACTTCGCTCCATCGGCAGCGCCGACATTCTCATGCGAGATGACGTAGCCGCGCTTTCGCAGGCCGGTCAGGGCGGCGCGCGTCGTGTGTGGCTGCCAGTCCGTCACGGCTGCGAGCTTGGCGAGACTCACCCCCTCGGCGGCCTGCAGCAGGCCCAAGACAATGCCGAGCTTACTGCCGGGACGGGGCGGCAAAGGCGATCCGTAGACCACCGCTGAGATGGCTTCGCTCTCAGAAGCGGACGATGTGTCGATCGCAGGAGTGGTGTCGGCCTTGCGGCTTCGGCGTGTCATGGCGATCTCCTCGCGGTTGCAGCGGGGCCATCCCCGCACCACCGCGACCCCGCCTCGGCGCGACGCCGGCAGGGTTAGCTTAGAAGATCGACGCGTATCTCCGCGCCTTCGACACCAATGCGTGCCGTGCGAACGAAGTCCAGTCGAATGTCGCGTGGCGCAGAAAGCGATTTGGTTGCCAGGCCAAGCCGTAGAACGGGCAAAAGTGGCCCCTAGCTGACTTCTGGAACGTCCGTTTTCCGGCGATCCAGTCGGCGCGGCAGTGCCACGTTCGAAGGCCCCTTGTGGACGCGGGAGCCGATTTTGGGCAGGCCGATTGGATTCCGCGCGATGACTTGGAAACCTTCGCTAGTGGCGCAGCAAACGGAAAACGTCCGTTCAAGGGCACGAGCTTCAGCCAGTGGATGTCTTTGATGCGATGGCTGTCATGAAATTTTCGAAGCGGAGGAGCTGACCATGCTGGCTACGCTGGCGAGGTTCGTCCGGCGTAGATAACCGCAGGATTGATGGCGTGTATTACGGCTGCCGGTCGGCAAAGATCCACACGCTCTCGGGCGGGACCTCGCACCAGGCAGGCCCGGCGGTGATAGATTGCGGCCCGAAGGCGCGCAGAGGCGCGCCACCCAGCGCCATCCGGTATTCCCAATGCTGGCCCAGATAGATGCTGGCTTCGATCTCGACGGGGACACGGTTCTGGCCGGGGCCATCGACGATCCGCACCTTGTCGACGCGGACCACAGCGACCGCAGCCTCGGACGACACCCCATCCTGCGCCTGCCCGGTCAGCTGCCAGTCCGCACCGTGGATGGAGGTCGACCCATCCGCTTCGGCACGGGCTTGCCCATGCAGCAGGTTATTCGAACCGAGGAACTCCGCGACATAGCGGTTGCGCGGGTTCTCATAGATCTCCATCGGCGTCCCCTCCTGGAGGATTGCGCCGTCCTTGAGCAGGATTACACGGTCGGACATCGCTAGCGCTTCGCTCTGGTCGTGCGTGACAATCACCGCACAGAGTTCGAGATCGAGGATGAGCTTGCGAATGAAATAGCGGGCTTCGTCGCGCAGCTTCGCATCAAGGTTGGAGAGTGGCTCGTCGAGCAGAATGGCGCGCGGCTCATAGACAAGTGCGCGGCAGATCGCGACGCGCTGCTGCTGGCCGCCCGACAACTGGAACGGGTATCGCTCGCCCAAATGTCCCAGCCCGAGCCGCCCGAGCATCTCGGTGACGCGCCGCCCGATCTCCGCCGGCGCAACGCCGCGCAGCTTCAAGCCGAAGGCAACATTCTCCGCCACCGTGCGATGTGGCCAGAGCGCATAGGACTGGAACACGAGCCCGATGTCGCGCTGCTCGGGCGGCAGGCTGAGACGGCGCTCGACGTCGAGTACGGTCTTTCCGCCGATCACGATCCGGCCCTTCGAGGGGCGCTCCAGCCCTGCGATCGAGCGCAGCAAGGTGGTCTTGCCGCTGCCGGATGCGCCGAGCAGTGCGACGACCTCGCCGCGGCTCCCTTCGAAGCTCGCGCCCCTGAGGACGGGGACGGCACCGAGACTTAACTCGACGTTCTCGACACGCAGGTCGGTCATTTGGCATAGGCTCCGAAGCGGAAGGCCACCGCCAGCCCGAGGGCCGTGAAGGTGACGCTGATAAGGGACAGGGCCGCGATCGTGGCAAGGTCGCCGCTGGCCAGCAGGGAGACGATCAGCGAGCCGATGACCTCGGTGCCGCTGGTCATGAGATAGACGCCCGTCGCATATTCACGCAGGAAGATGATCATGATCATCGCCCAGGCGCCGAAGAGGCCCGGCCGGACGATCGGGATGACGATGTCGGTCCAGGTCCGCCGCAGGGTCGCGCCGCTGGTGCGGGCCGACTCTTCCAGTTCGGGGGAGACCTGAAGCAGCGTGCTCTGGATCAGCCGCAGCCCATAGGACAGACCGACCACGACATAGGCGACAAGCAGGCTCACCAGCGTCGCGCGCAGCGGCGAGAGGAACGGCACGAACAGGAACAGCCAGAAGAAGGCGAGGCCGATGACGAGCCCCGGCAGAGCCCTTGGCAGGAGGATCATGTAGTCGAGCGCCACGGCCGCAAGGCTCGTATTGCGATGACCAGCCAGGGCTATGACGAGATAGACGACGACCGCGATCGCGCCTCCGACCACCGCGATCAGCCCGGTGTTGACGAGGCCGCGTGACAGGCTCGAGATTTTGAACAGCTGCTGGAAATTCGCAAGGGTCAGATGCTCGGCCAAATTGACGCCCTGGCCCCAGGAATCGACGAAGGCACGAACGGCGATCCCGCTGATCGGCAGGACGACCGAGATCAGCAGCCACAGCCCGATGAGAGAGAGCGCAACGATCTGTCCGGTGTTCCCGAGCTTGACCCGTGTCGGCCGGCCACCCTTTCCACCGACCGTGGCATAGCGGCGCGAGCGGTCGAGCAGGCGCCGCTGGATCGCGACGAGCGGCAGAGTGATGATCAAAAGCAGCACGGCGACCGCTGCCATGAGATGGTAGGAGGGCACGCCGAGGAGGGTCGTGAGCTTGTAGAGATAGGTGGTCAGGACCAGGACTCCGCTGGGATCGGCGAGAATGAGCGGCAGTCCGAAGCTCTCGAAGGCGAGCAGGAAATTGAGCGCCGCGCTGTAGACCAGCGCCGGCAGGACCAGCGGCAGCGTCACCTCCATCGCGATCCGGGGCAGGCTGGCGCCCATGGTGCGCGCGGCCTCCTCGAGATCGGCGGGCAGATTCCGCATCGCCGAGGAGACGTAGAGATAGACGTAAGGGACATGGCTCAGCCCGCCGATGACGATGAGCGAAGGCAGCCCGTAAATGTTCCATGGCACGAAGCCCAGGACATCCTGCACGGCGAGCGAGACGAAGCCTGACGGCCCGACGGAGACGGTATAGCCAAAGCCGAGGACCAGCGCGGACAGGAACATCGGCACCAACACTATAGGCTCGATCCAGGCGCGCCCCTTGATGTCGGTTCGCGTCAGCAGGAAGGCCAGCGCCGCCCCCATCGGCACCGCGATGACGACAAGGCCGATGGCGAAGACCAGCGTCGTCCAGAGCGCCCGATAGAAATCCGGGTCTAAGAAGACATAGGCAAACGACGAGAAGCTGAATTCGGCCGTGGGGTAGAAGAACGGCCCATCCAGAAAGCTCTGGTAGATGATCAGCCCGACAGGGGCGAGGACCATCAATCCGAGCAGGCCGATCGTGGTTCCGCGAAACCCCGAGGCATCACCATCGGCACGCATAGGATTGTCCTTCTCCGCTTTGGCGTGTGTGGCGGGCGCTCAGCGGCGCATCGCCTGCTTCCAGCGAGAGAAGAAGTCCGCACGCTTGGTCTTGTCGAGATTGTCGAGCAGCGAAGCGTCCAGTGCGATCGGCTGCAGCTTGCCGTTGGCGAGCACGTTCAGGCTCTTGAAGTTGGGCACGCCATCGACATCGCTTCGAACCGAGGGAAGGCCAGCCTCGCCCATCACCCTCTGCCCTTCCAAGGACAGCATGAAGTCAATTAGAAGCTTGGCCGCGTTGGGGTGCGGGGCGTTCTTTGCGATCAGGGCCGCGCGCGAGACGGCGCTGGTGCGGTCATCGGAGTAGACGATTCCCAACGTCGGATTGGCTTTGACCCATTCGGTCGCATAAGCGCCGTTGACGTAAAACGCGATGATCTCCTCGCCGGAAACGACCTTCTCGCGCATCTGCCCTGAATTCGAGTAAATCTTGCCGCCGGCCTCGCCGAAGGCGGCCATCAGGGGCCAGAAACCGGGATTGTTGCGCATGTCGTCCTGCATGGCGACGTAACCCTGTCCGGACTTCTCGGGGTCCCAGCTTGCGACCTTTCCCTGAAACACCTCCTTGTGGTCCTTCAGGAATTTGGTCAGCTCGCTGAGGTTCTTCGGCACCAGCGCTGCGGGCACGAGACGCTTGTTGTAGAGGATCACGCCGGGCTCGATCGAGGTCAGGTAGGCCGAATCCTTGTATTTCGCGAAGCTAGGCAGGTTTCCCGCCTCGGGCGAGGCGTAAGTTTCCGCCAGCCCGTCCGCGACCAGGCGGACCTGCAGATCCAGTCCGACCGACCAGACCACGTCGCCGCCGACTTGACGGGCCGCGAACTCGCTGACCACGCGATTGTAGATCGCAGTGTTCGAGAGGTCGTTATAGTCGACCGTGACGCCCGGATACTTCTTCTGGAACGCTCCGATCAGGGCGTTGGCCTGTGCGGAATCGGTCGGCGAATACACGACGACCTTTCCCTCTTTCTTCGCCGCAGCCACAATATCGGCATAGCCCGCCGGATAGGTCGTGGCTGCCGTCTGGGCGAGCGCGGCCGTGGCCGAAAGCGCGGCGAATGCCATCGCGGCACAATTCGCCTTCAAGAAGCTCAACATCTTCATTCCTCCCTGTTCCGAAGCCCTCATTGTTCCGGGGCTTCCTGGTTGATCTGATCGGATATCAGGCCTTGGTTTAGAGTTGCCGTCCCCTGCTGCTGCGTCGATCGGCAAGTGCCGCCCAGCGCCGGATCAGCCCCCAGTAACCAGCTCGCGCATTCGGGCCACTGCCGCATCCGGAGCCGAAAGCACCGGAATATCGACGCGGGCCCGCACCGCGGCGGCTGCGCGCGACGTCGAGAAATGCGCCAACATGATCGCATCATGGCCGCCCAACTCATGCGCGCGCTCGGCGATCAATCGATTATGGCTGTCGGCGTCGCCCGCCTTCAAAAGATCGATGGCGTCGTCCACGACGATCGTATCGAGCGTCGTCGCGGACTGTGCCTCCGACACGAAGTCATCGAACTCGCGGGTCATCGTCGAGACGGCTGGCGCGAAGGTCGCCAGCATCCCAATGCGACCACCGGCAGCGATGGCCTGGCGAAACATGGCCTCGTTGGGCTTCAGCACCGGAACGGGAAGCGTCTCCGCCATGCGCTCGATCGCCGGGCCGTAGGCCGAGCAGGTGACGAGGATGCCGTCGGCACCGATGCGATGGGCATAGCGACCGAGCGCGACGAAACGCTCCATCAGGCCCTCGGACAGATATTCCCCATCCTTCGCACGGTCGGTCGTCAAGCTGTCGTCGAGCAGATTCACAGCCTCCGCCTCAGGCCACAGCCGCGCCATCGCTCCCATCACGGGTTCGATTGCAACAGGCGTCGCGTGATACAAGACGATGCGGGGCGCTGCCACCGTCACGCCTCTTCCAGCTTGCGGGTGACAGGGGATTGTTCCGGCGTCAGGAAGATTTCGTCCTGTCGCCGTCTCAGGCTCCAGAGCTGCGAGCCTGCGGGTTCCTCCACCATGTCGTAGGTTATCAAGGTTCCCGCCGGGATATTCACCGAAGCGCGGTTGCCGACGAGCAGATGTGAACAGGCAAGATTGCCGGGCGCGATCGGCCGTGCGGGCACGATGCGGGCCACGAGCTGCGGGCTGTGGTCATTGCCGAAGGTTTCGCCCGCCTGAATGTCGCGCGCGGCGATCTTCACCAGATCGTAGCGCGGCAGGTAGTCGTCCGAACCGGTGTCGATGCCGAGCAACCCGGCCATTAGGATCGACGTCGAGGTCTCGACTCCGCACAGATGATAGGGTCGATAGATCACCGCGGCCGTGTTGTCGTAATTGCCGATCTGCCCTTTCGTCGTCAGGACATGATTCGAATAGGCGTTGTCGCAGCGCACAACCAGAAAGACGCCACCGCCGAGCCCCGACTCGTCGGGCGCCCGGAGGCAGGTGGCGAGGTCGATCTTGCCGGCGCGATCGAACAGACCGCCATGCGACTGCTCGCAATAGGCGACGGGAATTTCGGTGATGCGCAGCGGAGCATGGATCAGCGTATCGACCGCAGGCGTCAGGCCCGTGTAGTTTGCCGCGATCGTCATCTCGCAAAGATCGTAGGAGCCCGGCTGCGGAAGTCGCCCCAGAATTGCGGCCCGTCGGGCAACGTACTCCTCGGCGCGACCCTCGGGAATCATCTGGAGATATGTCCGGTCTTCAGGCGCGATCTCGATCGAGGCTTGATAGGGTGCATGGATCGGCTTGTCGGTAACGATGCGCGCGACGCCCGTTGCATCGTCATAGATGAATTCGCCATCCGTGGCCTTGCCGCCGCTTATCACCGTCAGGCCGACGGATTTTGCCCATTCGAACATCTGGATGAACAGGCCGTGCTGGTCGCCGTCCACGGGCGTGTAGACGACCCCGGCCTCGCGGGCGAGCTTCTTGAGAATGGGACCGACTGTGACGTCGCAATCCTTGGTAATCATGGCGACGTGCTTGCGATTTTCGATCGCCCTCAACGCATAGACGGCGCTCGCCTCGGGAATCCCAGTGCTTTCGCACACGATATCGACTGAGGGCAGGTCAGGCACGATCAGAGGATTGTCGGTGTAGACCCGCTTGCCGGCTTCGATCTCACGCTGCGCTGCCTCCACCGTGTCGGCATAAGCGATCATCGATGGCTCGAAGCCGGCCTTCAGATAGGCGCCCCTGGCTGCGTCGAGCGAAATGTCGGCCACCGCAACGACGGTGAGAAGCGGCGTATGGGGATCCTGTGTGACGATAGCGGTGCCATAGGCGCCAGCCCCAATCACGCCAGCCCGAACATGGCTCTGCTTGGCGTATTTCGCATAGAGGTGATGATAGACCATAGAGCAGTGTCCGCGTGGGTGAGAGCAGGTGGGCGCGATCCGGACAGCGGTCAGGAGCCGGCCTTCGATGTGAGCCTGGAGGCGCTGTTCGGACGTGTCCGGCTAGCAGTGCTCATCCGGCGGCAGAAGCCGATTGCCAAGCGCGCAAGGCTACGAACGCAGCAAGCGCCGGCGATCCATGTCGTCCTCGTTGGAAACCATCATGTCCTCCCTGCGAACGCGCCGGGCCGTTTTTCCAGGCCGGCTTCGTCCGAACATCGCCTTGCGATCTCAGGAGCGTAGCTCTCTCGGCTGGTAAAACAATTCGCAAAATCCTACAGATTGGTTGGATTAATCGACCAGTGGGAGTGTCGCGATGGACGTCATCGGTAGCATCAACATGAAGGTGCTTCAGACCTTCCTGGCAGTTGCGGAAAAGGGCAGCTTCCGGGCCGCCGCGGAGACGCTCAACCGGTCGCATTCGGCGGTCTGCGCCCAGATCATGCAGATCGAGGGGCAACTCGGTGTCGTGTTGTTCGAGCGGACCACGCGGAGTGTGAAGCTGACCGTGGAGGGACATCATCTTCGCGACAGCGCGCGAAAAGCGTTCTACGAGATCAATCTGGGCCTGCGCCGCATCCGCGAGCAGAGCGACGCCAGGCGCGGCCAGCTCGCTCTGGCCTGCTCGTCCCACATGGCCTCAATTCACCTGCCGCCTGTGCTGACCGAGTTCGTGCGGACCTATCCGGGCATCGCCGTCACAGTCCGGGAACTGACCTCGCAGGATCTATACGAGGCGTTGCGGCAGAAAGAGGTCGACTTCGCGGTAGGGCCCCAGACCGACGACCCGGCGTTTGACTGCACAACGATCATGGTCGAGCCTCTCCAGGCTCTTGTGCCGCATCATTTTCTCATTTCACCGCGCGATAGCATCACCCTGGCTGAATTGTCGCGCTTTCCGATGCTCGTGCAGATCCAGGCGACGGCGGTGCGCAGGCTCGTGGAGGGTGCGATGCAAGAGCAGGGGCTGGAGGTGCCCACCCGGTACCAGTTCATCCAGTCGGAGACTGTCATAGCGATGGCAGAGGCCGGCTTGGGTGTCGCCGTTCAGCCAGCCTCCCGACTGGCCAAAGCCAGTCTCAAGGCAACGGCCGTTCTGAATCTGACGGAGCCGTGCATCACGCGCAGCATGGCCCTGATCACATTGCGAAAGCAGAGTCTCTCGCCCGCAGCGCAAAATTTTGCCGACAAGATCATTCAGGATGTCCGTAAGACGACCCGTTTTAACTGCGACGCTGAAATCTAGCTCACCCGCGTGAAAGTCACCCCGGCGATGTCAAAATGGCTACGTCCGGTTCTTGGCGACACACCAAGGTCCGAAAGTGGCGCACTTGGCTGGTTTAACTCTCGAGAATCCTGACTCGTAGCCGTCCTCCTCAGCGTCTGCTCCAGCCCCACCGGACGCGATACCTAAATGCCGGTAGCTGATTTTGCATTGGGCTGCCGGACAGCGAAAATCTTGGATGCCGTGTGTCGTTGCCGTCAGTTTACGAACCTGCAGGAGGTCGTGACATGTCGGATATCAGGCTTACGGGTCGCATCGCAGCTGAGCGGGTCAGGCTCTACGCCGTCCCGCGCGCGCCGGGCGATATTGTTGCCGCGCTGAAGGCCATCGACGTGCCGACCGAACTTGTCTCCGACGCTCTGGATGATCTTGGGATCGATGGCGTTTTGAGCGCCTCGATTGTGAAGCCGACGATCCCGGGCAGCATGATCGTGGGCCCGGCATTGACGCTTCGCAATATTCCGCTTCCGCAATCGCCCCATGCGACGATCATCGCCAATCACCTGAACCGCCAGGCCGATTTCGAGGCGCACAATCTCACCCAACCTGGTGACGTTCTCGTCGTCGAAGGTGGTCGCTATGTCTCCAACATGGGCGGCATCTCCGCGACGATGGCCAAGCGGCAGGGCAGCCCGGGCACAATCATCTGGGGAGGCATTCGCGATGTCCGCCATTCGCGCAGCATTGGCCATCCGATCTGGTCGACCGATGTGACGGCGAAGACGGGGCGTTGGCGACAGGAGACCATCGAAATCAACGGTCCGGTCAATATCGGCGGCATCACCGTCTATCCGGGCGATATCGTCTGCGCCGATGACAGCGCCGTCTGCTTTATTCCCCGCATTCATGCGGAGGAGGTGGTCCGACGCGTGCTGCGGCGGCTGGAAACCGACGAGGACAGCATGCGCTTTCTCGCCGAGGGCAGGGCGATCACCGATTTTCCCAAGCCCGATCCGGCCGCTTTCAGGGAATAGCGCAACCATCATCCAAACCGCGGATCAACCGCGGGAGGCAAAGAGGGAAGAACGCATGACGAAACTACACATCAGCCGCCGGCGCGTCCTCATCGGCGCGGGTCTTGCCGGTGCAGCCGTGATGGCGCCCGCGGTGCTACGAGCGCAATCCTATGCCACCAAGCCGATCCGCATGATCGTCGGCAACTCCGCCGGCGGCAGCAACGACATCATGGCGCGCATGATCGCTCCGGTCATGGCCGAAGAGCTGGGCCAGCCGGTGACGGTCGAGAACCGGCCGGGCGCGGCCGGGGGGCTCGGCCTGTCCACGGTCATCAACGCGCCGCCGGACGGCCACACCCTGTTCTGCTCGAGCATGGCGATCGTGGCGACGCGGCATACCTATGCCAAGCCAGTCGCAGATCCAGTCACCGATCTCGAACATCTCACCACGATAGCGACCGGCGATTTCGTCTTCACCATCAATGCGGACGTGCCTGCCAACAACCTCCAGGAATTCATTGCCTATGCGAAGGCTAATCCGGGAAAGCTCAAGATCGGATCGCCGGGGCAGGGCGGCGACATCCATCTGCAAGGTGAATTGTTCAAGATGCGTGCCGGCATCGAGATGAGCACCGTCCATTATAGTCAGGTGGGTTCGCTCCTCAATGACGTGCTGACCAATCAGATCCAGCTCGCGCTGAACGCCGTGAGACTGGTTGCGCCGCACATCAAGGCTGGCAAGTTGCGCCCGCTTTTCGTCGCCAGCAACGATCGCGAGCCCCAGCTGCCGAACGTACCGACCTCGACCGAACTCGGTCTCAAGGATATGAACATCATCACCACCTGCTTCGGCCTGCATGCGGCAAAGAATACTCCGCCCGCCATTCTCGATCAGGTCTACAAGGCAGGCATCAAGGGTATCGATGCAAACCGCGAGAAGCTCACCAGTGGCGGCTTCAAGCCGATAGGCGATACGCCGGCCTCGTTTCGGGCAAGGATCGACGCATTCGACCGGGTCTTCGCGGAGGTCGCGAAAGCGGCCCACATCCAGGTCGGTTGACATCGCAATGGCCATGAGCGCCGCCCGCACCATCATCGCGCGAGCAGCGGGGCTGCGCCATGTCGCGTCCGGCGATCATGTCGTCGTGCGGCCGGACTGGACGATGACCTACGACCCCCAGGCGGGACCGTTGCGCCAGCGCTGGAGCAAGCATTGGGGAGAGCAGGCGCGCATCTTCGCCCCTGATCGCCTGATCCTCGTCGCGGACCATTTCATGGACCTTGCCAATCCCGTCCATGCCCAGAAGCAGGCCGATCTCGATCTGCTCGCCAGACAGTTCGGCATCGCCCACTACTATCCGGTCGGTGCTGCGAATTATGGCGTCTGCCATGCGCTGCTCCCGGAGGAAGGCCTGGTCAGGCCCGGCGAATTGATTGCGGGGACGGATAGTCACTCGTCGACCTATGGCGGCTTCGGCGCGCTTGGGTTGAACATCGGGCTCGATGCGCTGGAAGGCATCATCGCCCTCGGCGAACACTGGATGGCGGTGCCGCACGAAATCCGGATCGAAATTACGGGGCGTTTTGGAGAGGGTGTCACGGCGAAGGACGTCATTTTGCAGCTCTGCGCCGATCTGGCGGGCGAACCGCTTACTTTCGGTGCCGGGATTGAGCTCGACGGTGAAGCGATCCAGGCGCTCCATCCCGAGGAGAAGCTGACACTGGCCAATATGGCGCAGGAGATGGGCGCGCGCTGGATCGTGGTGCCGGCCAATGGCGAGGTGTGTGCATGGGTTGAGGCGCTGGGCGCGCGCGATTTCGCAGCCGTTCTCCCGGATGGGCACGCCGAGTACGACCGCGTCCTGCGATACGGCGCCGAGGATTTCGTGGCGATGGTCGCGCTTCCGGGCGGGCCGGAACGAGCGATTCCCATCGCCGAACTGCCCACAACACGTTTCAACGAGGTCTTCGTCGGCTCCTGTACGGGGGCGAAGCGCTACGACATGGAGCGCTTCTTCGAGATCGTCCTTGCCGGCGATGGACCTGCCGAAGGCGTCGCCGTCATGCTCGTTCCAGCCACCCGGAAGACGCGGGACTGGATCTTCGCAGATCCGGCAAGGGCTCGCTGGGCACATGCGCAGTCGGTTGCGGAACAACCTGGCTGCAATGCCTGTGCGGGTATCCACGGCTATTTGGCCGGGCAGTCCGCGGTCAGAATGTCCACGGCCAATCGCAACTATGCCGGGCGCTCCGGCGCGCAAGGTGCGCAGATCTATCTCGGTTCGGCAGCGACGGCCGCTACGATCGCGCTGACCGGAACTCTCGGCTGATGGCGCCTCGAGGCATCCATGGCCGCGTCTTCGTCATCGATGGGGATGTCGATACCGATATCATTCTGGCGGCGCGTCACCTTGCCGAAACCGATCCTGCGGCAATGGCCCGCAATTGCTTCGCCGATCTCGGCGCGACACCGTCCTTTAAGGCCGGGCAGTATCCGATCGTCATTGTGAGCGGTCTTTTCGGGATAGGACTCGTTCGTCCACCGGTGCCGATGGCGATGCGGGCGGCCGGCATCGAGGCGGTAATCGCGGGGGAACTCTCGCCATTGTTCTTCGAGCACAGCTTGAACGGCGGTGCCGTCCTGCCTTTACAGGCGAAACTCCCGCGCCGGCCGTTCACAGGGGAGGTGGCGCAGCTCCTCCTCGACGGCGAGCGGGCGCAACTGATCTGGGATGCCGGGAACGTCGATTTCCCCTGCCGCCTGCCGCCTTGGTCGCTTGCGGGCGAATCCTGGGTGGAGACCATGCAGAAGCGCGTCGAAGAGGCGGGCGGCCTCTCCGCACTGCAGGCGAGCCTGCGCCGAGGCTGAACTATCGCCCGAGGCTCGCGAGAAATGCCGTCGTTGCCTGATGGGCGCGGCGTGCCCGTTCGTCACCGGACAGGCCCTGGACCCGCAAATGGGGCACTTCGACCTCGAACTCGACGCCCTCCGCCGGAATCGCGTCGAGCAGTGCCGCCAGCGGCAATTCGCCTTCGCCCGGATACAGGCGCCCCGCTCGCATCTCGGCATAGAGATCGGCGGGAGCCGCAAGTGGAGCGTCACAGAGCTGCACCGCCAGGATCAGAGCCGGGTCGATGGCTGCAACATCGGCAGGGGAGCCTCCGGAACGGGCCAAATGCAGTGCGTCGATCACGAGGCCGGCGGCGGGGCTGCGCGTCGCGCTCATGATCGCTGCGGCTCGTTCCAGCGTCGGGACATTGCTGACGGGTATGAACTCCAGCCCGACCCTTATCCCAAACCGGCCGGCGAGTTGACAGACTGTGGCCAGGTTTTCAGTGGCCAGACCTTCATCGGGGGTGAAGCAGTTTGCCACCATCACGCCAGCCCCCAGCGCGGCCGCTGCTTCGAGCACGGGCTCATAGTCGCTCGGGGTTGTTTCCGGCACGAAGCGATAGGTCGAGATGTTCGCCAGCGCGATGCCGGAATCGTCGAGAACCTTGCGCAACTCATCGGTCGCGCGCCGATTGCCGACTATATCTGGCCCGGCATCGCCCGGACGGTGCCCGGTGATGCGCAGGCCGACTGCCGCGAAGCCGCCGGCGGCTGCAGCCCGAATGGAGGCGGCGGGATCGAGCTCGGCCAAATTGAGATAGCCACAGGTCAGATGGATCATGGCGCTAAGCATCCTCGCGCGGACGCGCCGCAGGAACACCGCCGAACATCGACCAGGCCTGCGTGACCATGGTGCCGGCGTCCACGGCGAGGTTCGCGCCGGTGATGCCCGATGCCTTGTCGGAGATCAGGAAGGCGGTGGCCTCCGCGACCTCGCGCGCAGAGACCAACCGGCCGAGCGCGGTCAGCTCCGGCGGTGAGATGGAATAGCGCTGCCCGGTAGCGATGCGTTCGGCCACCCGCTCGGTCATCACCACGCCGGGCGATACGGCATTGAAGCGGATGCCGCTGCGCCCCCATTCGGCCGCCATGCTTTCGTTCAACAAGTTCACAGCCGCCTTTGCGGTGCAGTAAGCGTGCATCCGGGCCGAGCGGTAGGCGTTCCAGGACGACAGCGTCACGAACGCGCCGCGCCCGCGCGCCGCCATCCGTCGTGCGAAAGCGACCTGCACGAGAAAGGTGCCGCGATGCACGAGTTGCGTGATGCGGTCCCAATCGGCGATCGGCATATCCTCGACCGGGCGGAGCTCCTGGAAGGTGGCGGCTGAATGAATGACGGCGCGCACCGGGCCATGCGCAGCTTCGATCGCGCTAGCAGCGGCCTCGACATTGTCCTTATCGAGGATGTCGATGAGTTGGACCTCGCCGCCGCAGGCCTCGGCGACGCTGCGTGCCGCCGCCTCGTTGACATCGGCCACCACGACGCGCCAGCCCTGCTCGACCACGACCTCGCAAATGGCGCGGCCGATCCCGCCGCCGCCGCCTGTCACCACCACCAGCGGCTTTGCTATCTCGCTTCTCATCGATTCGTTCCTTGTCATTGGGTCGCCGCATCTTCCAGGACCATCGCGGCGCCTTTTTCCGCGACCATGACGACGCTGGAATGGGCATTGCCGATCGGCGTGTTCGGCATCACGGAGGCATCGATCACGCGTAGGCCACGCACGCCGCGGACACGGAGCCGGGAATCGACCACGGACATATCGTCATCGCCCATGCGGCAGGTCCCGGTGAAATGCAGGCCAGATGTGCCGCGCTCGCGCGCAAATGCCAGAATCTCGTCGTCCGTGGAAACCGCCGATCCGGGAAAGGTCTCGCCTTTGCTCCAGCGCGACAGCGGTGTCTGGGCGAAGAGGGAGCGGATGGTGCGGACACAGGCGATGGTAGCCGCGCGGTCGCCCTCGGCAGACAGATAGTTCGGGTCGATCGCCGGAGCGGCATGGGGGTCTGGGCTGCGCAACATCACCGTGCCCTGACTCGCTGCCGGCGAAGGCCAGCCGCCGATCGTCATGCCCGGCTCGCGCTCGAGGACTCCCGCAGAGGCGAAGCTGCCCGGTGCGAAGCTTAGCTGCGCGTCGGGCGCCGGCGCGTCAGGCCGGGTTCGGAGGAAGACAGCGGCGGCGCCTGCACCCATCGTCAGCATGCCGGTGCCTTTCATTGCATAGGCCAGGGCCTCCTTGACGATGGACAGGCCACGCGTGCGCTCGTTGATCGTGCCGATGCCATGAACGCGATGCCCGACCCGCGTCATGAAGTGATCCCGCAGATTGCGCCCGACTCCAGTCGCGGCATGCAGGGGTGCGATGCCGGCCTGCAGCAGATGCTCCGGATCGCCTACGCCCGACAATTGCAGGATCTGTGGCGAGCGCAGGGATCCGGCGCTGACGATGATTTCCCTGCGCACGCTGACGCGACGCTCGCGCCCGTCACGCAGGAAAACCACGCCCGAAGCGCGCTTGCCGGTGAACAGGATGCGCGCTGCGCGCGCGCCTGTCAGCACGGAGAGATTGGGGCGCGCGCGCGCTTCACGCAGATAGGTCTGAGCGGGTTGCGCGCGAAACCGGCCACGCCGGTTCTGCTGGAACAACGCCGCGCCTTCGCGTTCGCCGCCGTTCATGTCGGGATTGTGCGGAATGCCCAGGGCCTGCGCCGCCTCGACGAAGGATCGCGTCAGCGGATGGACGACACGGAAGTCGGCCACAGGCTGCGGCCCGCCGCGACCACGCGGCTCGGCGCTCTCCCCCTCGAAATCCTCGGCCTTTGTCAGAAAAGGCAACAGCTCCTCATAGGACCAGCCGGTGGTGTTCCAGCCCTCTGCGTCGGCGCGCTGCAGACGCACATGCAACATGCCGTTGATCGACCCACTGCCGCCGAGCACGCGGCCCTGGGAGATCTTTAAGGAGCGTCCGTCGGCGTGCATCTGCGGCTCGGTCTGGTCGAGCCAGTTGAACCGACCATCCTGCTGTAGCTTCAGACAGGTCGCGGGGATGTGGATGAACGGATGCCAGTCGCGCGGCCCTGCTTCCAGCACGAGCACTGAGTTGCGCGCATCCTCGCTAAGCCGCGCCGCGACGACGCAACCGGCGGAGCCGCCACCGATGACGCAATAGTCGACCTCGATGATGTCACCCACAGACATAGAGCATCTCGCTTTGCGCTCTGCTGCGGCCCGTTGCCAAGGCGGGCGCCGCGCCGATGAGGAAGGCAGCCCGTTTTCCCTCGGCGCAGTCCGGAGCGTCCAATATCAAGACGATCTGTCTTCCAAACCTCATTCATCCGGACTGGCCGTCTGCAACGTCCCGGTCTTGCTCGCAGAGCGACAAACTATTTCGCGCCAGGACCAACCCCTCTCACTATGGGGAAAATCGCCCGCCAAGGACCAATTGGAATCGATCGTCGACACCGATTGTCCCAGCCTCCGGAAACGGCCCTCATGACTTCCAAGCCTGCCAATCTCGTCTATTTCGAACAGTGGTCAGACGATGGCGCAGCCTTGCCTATCCTGCGCGATGCGCCAGGGATTGCGCTGCGTCGGTTGAGTTACGCGACGCGCGAGGATGAGAACTGGGCGGCACTGGCCTGCGCTCACGGCTATCAGATCGCGGCACGCGTCGAACTCAGGCAACCCTGGTTCGGCACTGCCGAGCTGGTTCGCCGCTGCCCGAACCTGCTCGTCATCAGCTCGACGGGCGCGGGCTACGATGTCATCGACGTCGACGCCTGTACGAAGGCCGGCGTGATCGTCTGCAACCAGACTGGCTCGAATGCCCGCGCCGTTGCCGAGCATGCGGTCGGCCTGATGCTGGCGCTGTCGAAACGCATCGTGATGACGGACAAGGCCGTGCGCGACGCGCCGGACACGGACCGCTTCCATTTCACGGGCAACAATCTCCACGGCAAGACCGTAGGCATTCTTGGCCTTGGCAATATCGGTCGAATCACCGCGCAAATCTGCCGTGCAGGCTTCGACATGAATGTTATCGCCCACGATCCGCTGCTCGCGGCTTCAGAGATCGTTGCACGTGGCGCAAGGCCGGTATCCCGAGACGATGTCTTCAGCCAG
Organism: Bosea sp. NBC_00550; assembly: GCF_026020075.1. Taxonomy (NCBI): domain Bacteria; kingdom Pseudomonadati; phylum Pseudomonadota; class Alphaproteobacteria; order Hyphomicrobiales; family Alloboseaceae; genus Allobosea; species Allobosea sp. NBC_00550. Next base: position 2,620,885 of record NZ_CP102772.1, on the reverse strand, counting down.
GCTGATTTCGTCTCGGTGCACTGCCCGCGGGCAGACGACACTTTCGGCAGCATCGGCCAGCGCGAGTTCGCACTCATGAAGCGCAGTGCCTTCTTCATCAATACCGCGCGCGGGGGCATCCACCGCGAGGACGAGCTGGCCGCAGCGTTGAGGACAGGTGAACTGGCCGGGGCCGGATTAGACGTTTTTCTGCATGAACCGCCTGCACCGGACCATCCGCTAATGGCCTTCGCCAACGTTATCGCCAATCCGCATATCGCCGGGATGACCGCGGAATCGCTGGCCAGCATGTCGGAATACGCAGCGCGTCAATGGCTCGATGTTTTCGCCGGCCGCAAGCCAACACGATTGGTCAATCCCGCAGCCTGGCCGCTGTTCAGCCGGCGGTACGAGGCGACTTTCGGCACTGCGCCGGCCACGGCAGCGGCCCCGCCTGACCTCGCTTCTGTCCTCCCTCACGATTAGAGGCCTGCCGTGAAACCGCTCTCACTCGCACATCTCACGATCGCCGATGCAACGCCGTCAGAGCTCGCACTCGCCGCGGCCGGAGCGGGGTTCGGCGCCGTGGGATTGAGAATAACCGGCTTCACGCCGGAAGGCGTCGGTCCCGACCTCGTCGGCCGACGTGATCGCATCCGGAATCTTCGTGGCATCCTCTCCGATGGCGGGCTTTCGATCACCTCCATCTGCACCTACCGGCTCGTGCCCGAGCGGGCTGTTGCGGACTACACCGCCGTTTTCGAGGCGTGCCGCGAAATCGGCGCGCAGACCGTTCTGATAACCTGCTTCATCAACGACAAGGAGAGGGCCTTCGACATGATCGCGGCACTGGCCATGCTCGCCCAGGACTACGGGCTCCGGCTAGGGCTGGAATTCCTCAAAACCAGCGCGCTGCGCAGCCTCGACGCGGCTGAGGCCCTCCGTCGCGATGTCGGCGCCAGCAATATCGGCCACATCATCGATGCCTTGCATTTGTGCCGCTGCGGCCATGAACCAAGCGATCTTGCAAAGCTGATGTCGGGTTCGGTGTACGGCGTGCAGATCTGCGATGCGAGCCTCGTGGCGCCATCGCGCGATCTGGCTGCCGCGGAAGTGCGAAACCGACTTTATCCGGGTGAAGGCGAACTGCCATTGTTCGATCTGCTGGAATGCGCCGGTCCCGATGCTTGGCTCGAGATCGAGGCGCCTAAGGCCGAGCATGCCGGCTTGCCCATAGCGAGTCGAGCGGATTTGGCCTTCGAGTCCGGCCGTAGGCTGATGGAAGCCTATGGCATGCGCGAAGTGCGTCGCAGGGCGTAGGGACGCCGATCTGTGCAAACGAAGTGCTCTCGCTGCCGAACTCTCTTTGCTTTTGTGCAGCCCTGTATAATCGGACAAGTTGGCACCGTTGAGGGCCGCTCTGGAGATGGCGCATCCACTCTGCGGCAGTTTGCTCCTGCTGGATTGCTCCCGGCAAGTTGCTCCTGCATTGAGCCCTATCGGACCGGGCATGCTGGAAGAGTTTTCCGCTGATCGAGGATTGTGATCCATGCCACGCCGTTCCCGCCTCGCCTTGATCGGTGCCGGTATCATGGGCCGTCATCATCTGGCCGTGGCCATGGCCAATCCGGAGTTCGAGGTCGTCGGTGTCGCCGATCCGACTGCCGCCGCGCTGGAGGTTCATCGAAGCAAGGGTTTGGCCGTCTTCGAGGACCACCGTCGGATGCTGGACGAGCTGAGACCCGATTGCGCCGTCATCGCCACCCCCAATGCGTACCACGTCCCCGCCGCGGTCGACTGCATCGAGCGCGGCGTCGCCGCTCTCGTGGAGAAGCCGGTCGGCGACACCATGGTGGCGGTCCGGACACTGAGCGCAGCCGTTGCGGGAAGCGCGGTGCCGGTGCTCGTCGGGCATCACCGGCGCCACAACCCGCTCCTCAGGGCCGCGGCGAACCATGTCGCAGCGGGCGGTATCGGCAAGCTCGTGGCCACAGTGGGACTCTGGCTGAGGCGCAAGCCCGACGAGTATTTCCGCGAAAGCTGGAAAATGCAGAGCGCGGGCGGCGGCGTGCTCCTGATCAACACGATCCACGATTTCGATTGCCTGCGGATGATCTGCGGCGAAATCGAAAGCGTCCAGGCGATGACGTCAAACGCCACGCGCGGTTACGACGTGGAAGACACTGCCGCGATCTGCCTGCGCTTCGTTGGCGGGGCACTTGGCACGATCACCGTGTCAGATGCGACGGTGGCACCTTGGTGCTGGGAAATGACCTCCCAGGAGGACCCCCGCTTCGCGCATGTGCCCGAGAATTCCTATCTCGTCTGCGGTTCAACGGGCTCGTTGGCGGTGCCGACGCTGGAGAGCTGGTCGAACGCCCCAAATGGCGGCCGCGAGGCGGCGTTTTCGCGACAGCGTCTCTATTACGTCGCCGCAGATTCGATGACCGAGCAGATGGCGCATTTCGCGCGCGTCGTGCGCCGGGAGGAGCCGCCGCTGGTCGGCGTCGACGATGCCGCGCATACGCTCGCGGCCACGTTGGCGGTATCCCGATCGGCCAAGCTTGGCCGCGCCGTTTCCCTCGCGGAGATGCTGGAGGGCTGACAGCCCACGCGACACCAAACCACGAAAACACGGGCCAAGCCCGGGCTAGCAGGAGGAACCACCCAAATGACGATCGCACAGCCTTCCCGCCGTCTTGTGCTCGCCGGACTCGCCGGCAGCGTGCTGCTCGCGGGGCCGGTGCAAGCCGCGGATTATCCGAACCAGCCGATCCGGCTGGTGGTCGGCACGGCCGCCGCCGGCCTCAACGATTTCGTGGCCAGGCTGGTCGCGCCGATCATGGAGCGGGAACTCGGACAGCCAGTCGTCGTCGACAACCGCCCGGGTGCAGCCAACAAGCTCGCGCTTGGGCTCGTCGCCAAGGCCCGGCCCGATGGCTACACGCTGCTCGTGTCGAGCTCGGCCGTGTTGGCGACGGCGGTGACGCATGCCTCCATGCCTGCCGATCCGATCAAGGATCTCGAGCATATCAGCATGATCGCCGATGGGTCGTTCACCTTCACGGTCAACTCGCAGGTCCCGGCGAAGAATGTGAAGGAGTTCGTCGCGCTGGCGAAGAGCGAGCCGGGCAAGCTGAAATTCGGGGCGAGCGGTTCCGGCAGCGCCATCCATCTCGCCGGGGAGGTCTTCGCCCAGCGCACTGGCATCAAGCTGGTCGCGGTTCAGTATGTGTCCGCGGGACAGCGTGTCACGGATCTCCTCGCCAACCAGATCCAGATGAGCATCAACGCCATCCAGGTCACGGGGCCGCACATTAAGACGGGTGATCTGAAGGCGCTTTTTGTCGCCAGCACGGTGCGCGAGCCCGGCTTCCCCGATATTCCGACTTCGGTCGAGCTCGGCATTCCCGATGTCGACAAGGTGTCCAACTGGTTCGGACTGCACGCCCCTAAAGGCACGCCTGCAACGGTTCTCCAGGCCCTTCATGCTGCGGTCACCAAAGCAGTCGCCGATCCCGGCGTTACCGAGAAACTGGTTGCCGGAGGGCTGCGACCGATCGGCGACAAGCCAGCCGACTTCCTGGCGCGCCTGCAGGGTGACGAGAAGATTTTCCGCGAGGCAGCAGCCTCGGCCAACATCCGTGTGGATTGATCATGGAAAGGATCGTCAAGAACCGCGACATCGCGGCCGGCCTCATCGTCATCGCGATGGCGCTCGCATTCTTCTATTTCGGACTGAGCCTGCGTTACGGCCAGGCCAGCGCCATGGGGCCCGGCTATCTGCCGCGCATCCTGAGCTTTCTCATGCTGGTTCTCGGCATCGCGATCCTGATCCGCGGCCTGCTGAACCAGGCCGAGCCGTCTGAGTGGCCGAGCTGGCGCGCGACCTTCGTGATCGTGCTCAGCCCGATCGTCTTCGGTGTGCTCGTGCCGACGATTGGCATGGCAATCGCCGTCGTCGCCACCGCCCTGTTCGCCCGCCTGGCGCAGAATCTGCCCTGGCGCTGGTCCACGCTCTTGAACCCCATCCTTCTCTCGCTCTTCAGCTGCGTGGTCTTCGTCTACCTGCTGAAGCTTCCGATCAAGCTTTGGCCTTGAGAGCGCATCATGGATTTCCAGTTCGACAACCTGATCTTTGGTTTCTCGCTCGCGCTGACCTGGCAGAACCTGCTCTTCTGCTTCCTGGGCTGCCTGCTCGGGACGCTGATCGGCGTGCTCCCCGGCATCGGGCCGCTGGCGACGATATCGATGCTGCTCTCGATCACCGTCTATTTCCCGCCGCTGACCTCGCTGATCATGCTGTCGGGCATTTATTACGGCGCTCAGTACGGTGGCTCAACGACGGCGATTCTCTGCCGCATTCCAGGTGAATCCTCCTCCATCATCACCTGCCTCGACGGCTATGAGATGGCCAAGCAGGGGCGCGGCGGCGCAGCGCTTGCCACCGCCGCGCTGGCTTCGCTGTTTGCCGGCATCGTCGGCACGCTCGTCATCACCATGTTCTCTCCTGTACTCGCGAAGGTCGCGGTGTCCTTCAATGCGCCCGAATATTTCGCACTGATGCTGCTCGGTCTGATCTCCGTCGTCGTCTTTAGCCAAGGCTCGCTGCTCAATGCGCTTGCGATGGCTTGTGTCGGCGTGATGCTCGGGCTGGTCGGCAGCGATATCGAGACCGGAACCTCCCGTTTCACCTTTGGCGTGACCGAGCTCTCGGAAGGGCTGAACCTCGTGGCGGTCGGCATGGGGTTGTTTGGCCTCGGAGAGATCATCTCCAATCTCAGCCGGCACCATCGCGGCGAGGACATCGCCGTGATCGAAACCGTCGACCGACTCTGGCTGACCGGCGACGAGTTCAAGCAGGCTGCGCCGGCAGCTGTCAGAGGCACGGCCATCGGATCGACGCTCGGTCTGCTGCCCGGGGGAGGGGTGCTGCTCAGCACCTTCGCGGCCTATATCCTCGAAAAGAAGGTCAGCCGGACGCCAGAGCGTTTCGGCAAGGGCGCGATCCAGGGCGTGGCATCGCCCGAAGCCGCGAACAATGCGGCAGCGCAGACCTCGTTCATCCCCTTGCTGACGCTGGGCATTCCCTCGACGCCGACGATAGCCCTGCTGCTGGGCGCGATGCTGATCCAGGGTGTCCAGCCGGGCCCCCAGATCCTGACGGAGAAGCCCGATCTGTTCTGGGGGCTGGTGGCGAGCATGTTCATCGGCAATGCGATGCTCGTCATCATCAACCTCCCCATGATCGGGCTCTGGGTCAGGCTCCTCAAGATCCCCTATGCGATCCTGTTCCCGGCAATCCTGATCTTCTGCTGCATCGGGACCTTGTCGCTCTCAAACAGCATGACCGACCTCGTGGTCATGTCGGGCTTCGCATTCCTCGGGATCTTCCTGATGGCCTTCGGTCTTCAGCCGGTCCCGATGCTTCTGGGCTTCATTCTTGGCCCCTTGGCCGAGGAGAACCTGCGCCGTGCGCTGGTGATCTCCGATGGCAGTTTTGTCTCGCTGCTCTACCGCCCGATCACGCTGGGGTTGATCTTGCTGACGGTGGTCATGCTGCTGTCGGTCCTGATACCCGCCATCCGCCAGCAGAAGGACGCGCAGGACAGCGATTGATGCCCGCGTGAATGGACAAAAAACCGGCGCCCTTGCGGGCGCCGATTTCGTTTCAACGGCCTATGACCGGAGCGCTATTTGCGAGCAAGCGCGTGCGGCGAGATCAACAGCTTGATCGCTTCCATCGCGACGAGATATCCGCTGGCGCCGAACCCGAAGATGACGCCGGTCGCGACGGGCCGGACATGCGAGAGATGCCGGAAGGCTCGGTCGGCATAGCGATACGAATTGTTGAAGTGCAGCTCGATGATCGGGCAGCTCAGAATGCGCAGGGCATCGGCGATGGCGATCGAGGTGTGCGTGAATGCGGCCGGATTGATGATAACTCCGTCGACCTTGCCGACCGCCTGCTGGATCCAGTCGATCAGCTGCGTCTCGGAGTTGGACTGGCGAAAGTCGACGGCCAGTTCGAGCGCGTCGGCCTTTTCGCGTACGGCGGCTTCGACCTCGGCGAGGGTGGCGCGACCATAGATCTCCGGCTCCCTCACTCCGAGCATGTTCAGATTGGGGCCGTTGAGGCAGAGCACGGTGGACAACGACATGGCGGAGCGTCTCCAGACACGACAATGAAGGGCCGGCCGAGCGATTTCGGCGGGCGAACGAGGATTAGGCCCTTCGCCATTGCGCTTCCAGAAGCGCTTCGTTCTCGCTGCCAGAACGAATGTGCAGGATCCCCGCCGCAACGAAACCATCTGACAGGAGAAGCCAAACCGTATTTTGCGCGGGCGGCCGGCTCTGTCAGACATCACAGCCGGCCTCAAGAGGAACGCCCATGATCTCCGTTTCGCATTTGACCGCGCTCGACGCCCCTCCGGAGGATTTCATCATGGGTGCGGCCGCGGCGGGATTCACCGGCGTCGGTCTGCGCATCATGCCACCGAAGCATGCGCCGGGGCGGTATCCGGTCGTTGGAGACGCGGCGCGGATCGCTCTGCTGCGTCGAATGGCTGACGATGCAGGCATCCGGATTTTCGAGGCCGAATCCTTCGGCATCGATGTCGATACCAATCCTGGCGACTTGCTGCCCGCGCTCGAGGCTGCGTCCGCGCTCGGCGCGCGTTTCGTGGTGTCAGGGGGAATCGATCCCGACGAGTCGCGGCTGGCGGCGCGCTATGCCGAGCTCGCGGAGCATGCGCAGCGCTTCGACATCGGAGTGGTGATCGAGTTCATGCCCTCCCGGCCGATGCGCTCGCTCGAAGACGCGCTGCGCGTGCTGGCGCGAGCGGCGCATCCCAATCTGAAGCTGCTCATCGACACGCTTCACCTCGCCCGGTCCGGCGGCACCGTCGCCCAGGTCGCGGCGCTCGATCTCGCCCAGATCGGGTATGTCCATCTCTGTGATGCGCCGGCAGCGCATCCGGGCCCTGACGGGTTGACGCCTGAGAGTCGCGAAGGCCGCTTGTTTCCTGGTGAGGGCGAGCTGCCCTTGGCCGCGCTCCTGGCGGTTCTGCCGGTCGACATGCCCCTCAGCATCGAGGCGCCCCACCGCGATCATGGTCGATTGCCGGCGCGCGAGCGCCTTGCGCTTGCCGGGCGCACCACGCTCGCTTTTGTGGCGGCCGCCCGAGCGGGCCGAAGCTGATCGATCGAACGGGGAGGGCGAGGACATGATCGAGGCCGGAGCGATCGAGGAGCTGTGCCGCGCGTTGGCGTTGATTCCCAGCGCCGTCCTGTCCGACGTGCTCGAGGCGGGCGGCCTGCGCGATCAGGTTCTGTCGTACGAGCTGCTCCGGCTGCGTGGGGATACATTTGCCGGCCCTGCGGTCTGTCTGTCGGGCAGCAGTGCCGCGCCGCCGGATGCCGGACGCTCCGCGGCCATCGTCTTCGAGGCCGACCGGGCGATGTTTGCGGGCTGCGTCGCCGTGCTGGCGACCGACCGGCACCGCGTTGGGGCTGCGACAGGCGGCAATACGACGGCAAGCTGGGCCGAGCATGGCTGCAGGGCTGTCGTGACAGACGGTCTCGTGCGCGATCTCGACGCCATGACCGGTCTGACCGTCCACGCGGCCGGGCGCACTCTGCCCAACACCAAGGGACGCTGGGCGTATCACGCGCTTATGGTGCCCGTCAGGTTGCCTGGCCAGACGACGGAATGGGTGACGATCGCGCCGGGCGATATCGTTCATGGTGATGGTGACGGCGTCATCGTCATTCCCCGACATCTGGCGCGGCGCGTGCTTGCCGACGCCGGCCAGACCCTGAGCGAGGAAAACCGAATGATGGAACGCATCCGCGGCGGGGTCGACCGCGAGATCGTCTATCGCGAGGCGCGACGTTTCAATCATATCGCAATGTACGCGTGACGATTCCGCCTTGCGCAAAAGGAGACTGTTCGCAGCCGCTGGCGGCGGTATGATCGACGGCAGAAGACTACAAAACCAGGGGTGGACGCCATCAATCTTCGCCAATTGCGATATCTCGCCAAGACGATCGAGGTCGCCAACATCACGCGCGCTGCCGAGCAGCTTAACGTGGCTCAGCCGGCGCTCGGCCTACAAATCCGCCAGCTTGAGGATGAACTCGGCGTGCCCTTGCTCATGCGGCACTCGCGCGGTGTCTCAGCCACCGCGGCCGGCAAGGTGCTGTATGATCGGGCCTGCGAGATCCTGCGCGCCGTCGAGGATGCGAAACAGGAGATCAAGCGGTTCGCCGGTTCGATTAACGAGAGCGTGCTGCTGGGCCTGACACCTGGCATCACCAATCTGGTTGGCGCCGAGATTCTGGTCGAAGCACAATTAGATCTGCCCAACGTGCATCTCAGCATCACCGAGGAGATGAGCTATGTGCTGGTCGAGGCGCTGGAGCGCGACGAGATCGACATGGCCCTGGCCTATGAGGTGGCAGAGCGCCCCGGGTTCATCCGCATTCCGTTGATCGAGGAGGAGATGCTGTTCGTCAACGCTGCCGGACCGACGGATTTCGCGCAGGACAGCATTGGATTCGCCGAGGCGCTGTCTCATCCGCTGGTTCTGGCCGGCGAACGTGATCCGGCGCGGCGTATGGTGGCGGCGGCGGCGGAGAAGCACGCCCTTCCGCTGAAGATTGCGTTTGAGGCGTCCTCCATCGGCATGATGAAGAGCTTGATCGCAAGTGGAAAGGCCGTCGGGATCATGCCGTTCGGCAGCGCCGCGGACGAGATTCGCAGGGGCGAACTTTCCGCCCGGCGGATCCGGGATCCACTCATCATCCGTACGCTCTATCTGGTGCGTTCCAGCCGGCGTTCGCCCTTTCGCGCCGAGCGTGACATCCTCGATTTCATACGCAGGATCACGACTCGCTTCGCTCTCGACCTGGGTCCGCTGGGAAAGAAGCTCGCCGGCCTCGAAAGCTCGCATCCCGTCGAGCCGGGTGCGAGCAAGTGAAGCCACCGCTCTGACGCGCTGGCCTCTGTTGCTTTAAATCTTGTAGGCTTCGGTCGTGCCGGGATGAAAGAGTTCGTCCACATCGACAAGCCTGCTCGAGATTCCCTGAGCGTGGTGATAGCCCACGAAGGCCTCCAGCACGTGCCGGTTAGCCGGCAGGCCATAGCTCCAGAAATCCTGGCCCATGAAGCTCTTGGCGCGCCTGATCTGCTCCTCAATGAAGGGCAGTGTCACCTTGGTGGCGGAGGTATCGGCGAGATGATCGAGCGCCTGCTGCTTCGACTGTTCGAACGCCTTCAAGACGGCCATGGGCAGCCATGGGTGCTGTTCGGCGATCTCTCGGCGAACGCCGATCAGATGCATGATTGGAAAGATCTTCGTGCGCCCATAATAGGCCATGGCCTCCGCGGTGGGGTCCTCGAACAGCCAGCAAAGGTCGGGATTGTCGGGCGTGAAGCTCGTCGGCGCTCGCGGTCCCATGAAGGCGTCGATCTCGCCCGATGCGAGCATGTCCCTCAATGTCTGGGTCGGCCCGATATCCGCCACCGTGACACCGGGCGGCAGCGCGATCTTGACCTTTTCCAAACGGCCTGGCTCTTCCAGCCCGCCGCGTACCCAGCGAATGTCCGACAGTTTGACGCCGTATTCCTCAAGCAATGCACGGGTCCAGACATTGGCGGAGAGCTGCCATTCGGGCAGGCCGACGCGCTTGCCGACAAGATCCTGCGGCCGTTTGATTCCGGCATCCCGGCGGACGATGATCGAGGTGTGGCGGAACGCACGCGAGACGAAGGCGGGGACACCCACATAGGGGCAGTCGCCGCGCGATGTGCGAAGCACGAAACTGCTCAACGACAATTCGCAGATGTCGAACGCTTCGTGGCGCATCGCCCGGAAGAACATTTCCTCTGGCGAAAGCGTCATGACAACGGGGTCGACTCCGTCGATCTTAACGGCGCCGTCGATCAAGGGGCGGTTGCGGTCATAGTCGCCGATCGCGAGGGAGAGGCGAAGCTGGGTCATGACTTCTCGGGTCCGGTGGCGCGAGTGAGCGAGGCGACCATTGCCGGCGTGTAACCGGGCTCGGTGCGAACATCGACGACGGCTACCCCGCCCTGATCGACATGCACGATGGCGCGGCGAAAGACTGCTTCGAGTTCCGCATTGTCCTTGATCGGCCCAATGCCGAGAGCACCTTGCGCCGTCGCGACCCCAGCGATGTCGACCTCCGGATCGGAAATGCGCTGACCGATCCATTTGTTCTCGACCGGCCGTCCGCGCATCCGGGCGACGCGCTCCTGATGGACCTCGTCGTTGAAAAAGGACTGGTTATTGGCAACGATGATCAGCAGCGGAATGCGGTAGTGCACCGCGGTCCAGACGGCCGTCGCACCCATCAGGAAATCGCCGTCACCGCCGATGCAGATCGGCAGGCGGCCGCTGTCGCGCAGTGCCAATGCCGCGCCCACGGAAATGCCCGGACCGCCGCCGATGCCGCCGCCGCCGTCGGAGCCGAGGAAGTCGAGCGGGTGGCGGAAGGGCCAGAAGGCCCCGTCCCAACCCAGGGGCAGGTGGACGAAAGACACGTCGCGCCCTTCCACCGCCGATTCCAGGCCGGAAGCGAGATGGGCCATCGTGACCGGGCCGCCGGTCAAGACAGGCAACTCGACCGCCTTGGACTTGCCCGCATGCGGGACTGAAGGGGCCGATGCCGCCGGCAGGCGCTCGAGTAGCCGGGCGACAGCCTCGTCGGGGTCGCAGGCCAGCATCAGGTCGATCGGCGGCAAGGCTTGATGATCCATGCTCCAGCCGTTGTGAAGAACGTGATCCTGCGAGATCTGGATGATCGTGGGTGTGGGCGCCTGGTCCGGGAAGGCCGCCGAAAGCGTCCCGGCAAGATCGACCCAATCGAGACTGATCACGACGTCGGCCTCGCTCAAAACCCTGCGGGCCTCGGGCACTGCGTAGATGCCGGGGGCGCCGGCATGGAGCGGGTGGTCGGTCGGGAAGGCCGCGCCGATCTTCAGATCGGTGAGGACAAGCGCGCCGAGGCGCTCGGCCAGATCGATCCGCTGCCGCCAGGCGCCGAGATCGCGAGAAACCCGCCCCGCCAGCATGACGATGCGCTTGGCGCGGGCCAGACGCGTAACGATCTCGTCGATCTGCGCTTGCGAGGCGCTCACCGTCACCGGCGGACGATAGCGCGACGCACTCAGCGGCGGCAGCGGTGCCGACAAGACCTCTTCCTGCAATCCGGCGTCGAGATTCACATAGACCGGCCCCTTGGGCGCGGTCTCTGCGATCCACGCGGCGCGAAGGATGGATTCGCGCGCAGAGGCGGCGGAGGCAGGCTGGTCGTCCCACTTTGTGTATTGCCTGACGATAGCGCCCTGATCGCGCGCCGTGTGGATCCACTCGATCCATGGTCGGCGATGGGAGGCGTCAACGGGCCCGGTGGCACCGAAGAGAATGACAGGCATCCTGTCGCACCAGGCGTTGAATACCGCCATGGTCGCGTGGAACAGGCCGACATTCGAATGCGCCGCCGCCGCCATCGCCTTGCCAGTCACCTTGGCATAGCCATGGGCAATCGCCACGGCATGCTCCTCGTGGAGGCAGAGCAGCAGCTGCGGCTTGGTATTCCCGAGATGGTTGACCAGACTGTCATGCAGTCCGCGAAAGCTCGCGCCCGGATTGATGGCGATATACGGGATGTCGAGCGAGCGGATCGCCTCCGCCATGACGTCGCTCCCGAAAGCGACGGCCGCCTTCGTCAGGCCTGCGGGCTGCTCGACCGCGGCAGGATCGACCGCGATCGATAGCGCGGTGTTATCGCGTTTGCCCTGGGTTTGGGTCATGTCGGGACCGCATCCTTTACGTTTAAGAACTGTCGCGCGAAGGCCGGAGCCAGGAGAGTTCGCTGCTCGAGGCATATCGAAGCGAATGGTCGTTGCGATCAAAGACCGTTGTTCTTGGTCTCAAGTCAGATTTTGTTTGGGCGGGACGCCGGCGCGCGCAGCGGCCGCCGGAGCGGGGGGCGAAACCCGCAATGTCCCCCCGCATCCCCAACGGAGTTTCAGCTTTGCGTCGAAAAGCGGATGTGGATGTTCTTTTCCTGGGTGAATGACATGAGTTCCTCCAGACACTCCTCGCGCCCGAGGCCGGATTGCTTCACGCCGCCGAACGGCGCGCCGAGAAAGTGCCGGCTGACCTCGTTCACCCAAACGAAACCGGCCTCCGTGGCGGTTGCTGTCCGCATTGCGGCATTGAGATCGTTGGTCCAGATCGAACAGGTCAGGCCGACCTCGACCGCGTTGACCTCCGCCATCATTCTGGCCTCGTCGCTCCAGCGGAGCACAGAGAGTACCGGTCCGAAGATCTCCTCGCGTGCGATCGTCATCTCTGGCGTGACATCGGCGAAAACGGTCGGTTCGATGAAAAGCCCGGCGGCGAGCTCACTCGAATCGGGGCGGCCTCCGCCATAAACCAGCCTGGCCCCTTCGGCTTTGGCGGTCTCAATGAAGCCGAGGATACGCTCGTATTGAGCTCTGCTGGCGATCGCCCCCATGGTCGTGCTCCAGTCATCGGGCCTGCCAGGCTTGAAGGCGACAATCCGCTCGATCAGCTCGGCCAGCACGGCGTCATGCAGGCTCTCATGCAGGAAGGCCCGGCTGGTCGAACCGCAGGACTGACCGCACCAGGCGAAGTTCATCCCTGCGATCATCGCATCCGCGACCTGGGCGGGGTCGGCATCGGCGAAGGCGATCAGCGCGTTCTTGCCCCCGAGTTCGAGCAGGACGGGCTTCACGCGTTCGGCTGCGCCCCGCATCACGGCCCGTCCGGCCCCGACACTGCCGATCAGCGCGATCTTGGCGACATCAGGATGGGCCACCAGCGCCGCCCCGGCGTCGCGTCCGCCGGTGACGACGTTGAACACGCCGGGCGGAAACAGGTTTTCGACGAGTTCCGCCAATCTCAGCGCCGAGAGCGGTGCCTGCTCTGGCGGCTTGACCACGATCGTATTTCCCGCCGCTAGCGGTGCGGCGGATTTGCCGGCCGCGAACATGAAGGGATGGTTGAAGGGGATGATGCGGCCGACCACGCCGAGCGGCTGCCGGATCGAGACGTTGAAGCGATCCGGCCCCATCGGGATTGAGGCTCCCTTCATCTCCGTCACCAGGCCCGCGAAAAAATCGATCTGGGCCGAGGCGATGTCGGCATCGCCGACCATTGCGCGAGCCGGGTTGCCGCAATCGACTGCATCCAGCAAAGCGAGTTCCCTGGCGTTGTCACGGACGATCTGGGCAAACCGGCGCAACAGCTTGGCCCGTGCGAGCGGAGGGGTGTCGCGCCAGCCCGGAAAGGCCTCGCGTGCCGAGCGGACGGCGGCATCCACGTCGTTCGTATCGGCATCGGCGCAATGTCCAAGCGATTCACCGCTGCCCGGGCTCGTCACCTCGAAGGTCCGGCCGGAGGCGGGCCGATGCCACGCGCCGCCATGGAAAATCCCACGCTGCGCCGGCAGCGTCGCGGCTGTCGGCAGGCTCTCGCTTGCCGCGCTGGAGAGTTTGACTGGTGTGCTGCTGGCCAAGGCGGAGCCCCTCCCGGAGAAGATTGCTATGTCAGGCGGCTTAGGCGCTCCTTCCGGAATCGTCCAAAATCACCTTCGTCTGCCTGTCAGACGCATTTTGTTCGAGACCTGCACGCCGGCTTGCGAAGGGCGTCACAGATCCCTGCGGCGCGGCGGCGCACGTCGCAGGAGATAGAGAACGGTGGCGACGACGATCGCGGTTCCCAGCAAGACATGCGGTTTGGGCTGGTCGCCGAAGAGCAGCGCGCCGACGATGAGACCCCAGACCAGTTTGGTGTACTGGATTGGTGCGACAGTAGCCGCAGGCGCGAGCCTCAGCGCCTCGACCATCAGGAATTGGCCGGCAGCCATCGACGCTCCCGACAATAGGATGATCGCGAGGTCCACCAGATCCGGCAGCCGTCCGATGAACAGCGCGACGGGCAGGCCGACGATGAAATGGGCCGCCACGACCGCCGCGACCATCATGAGGCGCGGCTCCTGCCCGGCGATGGTGCGCAAAAGCAGTACGACGCAGGCGCTGATGCAGGCGCTCAAAAGCGCGGCGGCATGCCCCAGCGACAAGGGTGAGCCGCCGGGCCGGACCATGATGACCATGCCGCAGAAACCTATGATCACCGCGATCCAGCGGGCGCGGTCGATGCGTTCGCCCAGAAGGGGCGCCGAGACCGCCGTCACGATCAGCGGTGTGCAGAAGATGATTGCGTAGACATCCGCCAACGGCAGCACGGAGAAGGCATAGATGTTGGTCAGTGCGCCCACGCCCGCAAGCAGCCCGCGTGTTGCCAGGCGGCGCGGGCTGTTGATGCTGGATAGCTTGAACTGTCCGGTCGCAAGCAGTGCACTGATGACGATGACGCCCGCAACGAGCGCCTGCATCGAAATGATCTGGAAAACTAAATATTTCACCGTCAGCAGCTTGGCGCATGTGTCGTTGATAGTGAAGATCGCCTGCGCCGTGAGCGCTATCAGCAGCCCGCGCGTGATTGGGGAGGCGCTCATGCCGATTGCGCCGGGTGCAGAGCCGCAACAAGGATCGCTCCGCACAGGGTGGTGCCAAGGCGCGGCTTCTGCCTCTCATCGTCACGACTCGGAAAGCCCCGCAGCCTCGCAGGCCTTGTCAGAGGGTGTGTTCTGCGATCAGCCACCCGAGCGATGCCATGCCGCGCCGGGCGCGCTCGGCCACCGGCAGGTGGGCATTCGCCGCTACGGGGATTTCGAGGGAGAGCGGCGTGCCGGCAGGCAACGCCGCGATGAGACCTAAGAGCGGAATCACGCCGTCGCCAGGAAGCAGACGTTCGCTGCGCGCCTCGTCGACGAGCTGTTCCGGCAGCGGCGCGGATGCGGCGGCGTCGCATAGCTGAAGGTGAGAGACGATTCCTGCAGGTAGGGCGGCCACATCGGCTACCGTCGCGCCCGAGCGATGGACATGCAGTGCGTCCAGGATGATGCGGGCATTCGGCGCACCGGCTGCCTCGATTACTGAGACTGCGTCACCAAGAGTGCGGATCGAGCGGAACAGCATGAATTCGATCCCGATCAGCAGATCGAACTCTGCGGCCACGGCGCAAAGCGCGGCAAACCTTTCAGCCGTCTCACCGTCCTGCATTCGGCCCGGGCCGATCGCCGGTTCGTAGCCGAGGCATGACATGCGCGACGCGCCGATCCTCGCCGCGATCTCGAATGTGCGGCGCAGCGCATCATCGGGCGGCTCATGGCCGAGCACGAGCGATTCCACGTCGAAGATTCCGACGCCGGTGGCTTTGCAGGCGCGTTCGATCGCGGTGACCATCGCCGGATCGTCAACGATCTCGAACTTCAGCGGCCTGAGCGCGCCCGAGCGCAGCGGCAGACCGACGGAGCCGAACCCGGCAGACGCTGCCGCTTCGATCAGGGCGACCGGCCCGGCATCGTTCATGCCGAGCTGGGCGAGCGAGATGTCGCGACGATTCATCGGCTTATCCTTGTTGGCGTGCATTCGCGGCCGCCGCGCGCTCCGCGATGTCGCTGGCGGCGAGATAGGCAAAGACCAAAGCCGGGCCGAGGGTGATGCCGGGGCCCGGATAGGTGCCGCCCATGATCGACTGCATGTCGTTGCCGACGGCATAGAGGCCGGCGATCGGTTGACCGGCATCGTCTAACACGCGTGCGCTGGTATCGGAGCAGAGGCCGCGGGCGGTGCCGAGATCGCCACTATAGAGCGCCACGGCATAGAATGGGCCGGCACTGAGTGGGGCAAGGCACGGGTTCGGGGCCACGCCGGGATCGCCCAACGCGGTATTGTGGCGCGAACTTCCCTTGCCGAAATCCTCGTCGCGGCCGGTCGCGGCGAAGCGATTACAGCGTGCGACCGTATCGGCCAGCGCACTGGGCGAGATGCCGAGGCGTTCTGCGAGTGCCTCCAGGGTCGGAGCCTGGAACAGGTAACCGGATGCGATCAGCGCGCGATTGGCGCGATGCGCCGGAAAAGGCCGGGCCAAGCCGAGCCCATAGCGGCGCAATGCGAGGGCGTCGCAGATCAGCCAGGCAAGCGGGCCATTCTGCAGCAGGGGTTTCAGGCTTTGAAGCGCCTGTCCGAAGCGATGATAGGAATCCGCCTCGTTGGTGAAGCGCTTCCCCTCGCGATCGATGGCGATGATGCCGGGCTTTGCCCGATCCAGCGTCAGATGCGCAAACGGAGTGATGTCGCCGTCACGGTCGTGGCGTAGCGAGACGGGTGTCCAGAAGAACGAGCCGGCCGCCTCGGGCCCGAATGCTCCACCGATTGATCGCGCAACAGCGATGCCGTCGCCGCGATTGGTCGCAGGCAGCATGCTCTGGTGCGGCGAGCTGCCGGATCGGCGCTCGGCCGCGCTCATCGCCTCGTTGCGCGCGAAGCCGCCGGTCGCCATTACCACGGCCTGGCGCGCGACGATGCGGCGGTGGCTGCCATCCGGCTGCGTCACGACAACGCCGTCGACGCGTCCCGACGCGGGATCTCGCACAAGACCGGTGACGGGCGAATTCAGGAACAGCGAGACGCCGCGCTCGAGCACTGTCGCGGCGAGACGCGCCACCAGAGCACTGCCGACGACGAGGCGCGTGCCGCGCGGCCAGCGCAGCCGGTCGCGGGCATAGCGCGCAATCAGCTTGGTGCCGCGCCAGGTCGCAGCGGCGTTGCGGCCGAACTGCAGCAGCGTCTGCACATCCTGGCGGTTGACCATCATCCCGCCAAAGACGAGATGGGTTGCGAGAGGCGCGCGCAGCTCCTTGAAGTGCAGCCCAAGGCGCCGGCCGTCGAACTCGCAGACATCGAGAACCCGGCTCGCCTCGACGGCGCCGTCCTTCTCGGGATGGTAATCCGGCGCCAGGCCGCGCAGCGTGTAGCGCAGATGGGTGTTGTCCTCGAAGAAGCGGAGCGCCTCGTCGGCATGGTCAACGAAAGCGACCCGCAGATCGGCTGGCGCCGCAGTCCCGACGACGTTGTCGAGATAGCGCAGCACATCTTCACGGGAGTCGTGCACACCGGCGGCGGCTGCTTTCTTCGTGAGTGGCAGATACATCGCCGCGCCGGAGAAGGCCGTGGTGCCGCCAAAGCAGTCGGCCTTCTCCAGAATGATGACGTCAAGTCCCTTGATACTAAGCGCCGCCGCGGCCGCTAGCGCTGCTGCACCGGAGCCGACGACGACGACATCGGCCTCCTCCGGCAGTTCGGGCTGGTTCCGCTTGGACATGGCGCGTGGTCAGGCAGCCTGCCGCGACTGGACACGCCCGGCGGGCGGGATTGCGACTGCCCGACAGTCCTCGATCAGCTTCTGGACGTTGAAATTATCCTCTGGCGTGACCCACAGCGGCGTACCGGTTTCGATCGCATCGACAAAATGCTCGAGTTCCCGAACGAATTGGTTGACACCGACGACATCGAGCAAGGCGACATCCTCGCCGTTCACACGGTAGCCCGTCGCGGTCAGGATGATCGCGCCACGATCGGTTTCCGCCTCGATCCGCAGCCGGCCGGCATCGGTGATCATCAGGCCGTCGTCGCAGACGGGGGGGTAGGGCGACCAGGAGCTGAACACGCTGGCCGTCACGCCGGATGGCGACACCAGCGAGGTGAAGAAGGTGTCCTCGGTCGGGGCGTCGAAATGGACGTTGTCGAGCTGAGCCATGCGCGGGGTCAGACTCTCCCCGACGAACCAGGTCGCGAGATCGAGTTGGTGGATGGCGTTGACCAGAAGGGCGCCGCCGATCACGGGTTCGCTGCGCCAGCCTGCCATGGAGGGCTTGCGGACATTGGTGGAGAGATGCACCCGGCGGATGTTGCCGAGGTCGCGCAGAGCGTCGAGAAACCCACGGATATGGGGGTTACAGCGCAGCAGATACCCCGGCATGATTGTCACCGGAACCGAAGCCGCAAAATCGGCCAACCGCCGAGCCTCCGTGCTGTCGGAAGCCATCGGCTTCTCGCACATGACATGTTTTCCGGCCTTGGCGAGGCGTTCGGTCAAGGCCGGGTGCAGATGTGGCGGCAAGGCCAGAGTGGCGGCCTCGATGCTGTCTAGATCGAGATCATCTATGGAGGCGAGGGCGAGGGCGCCGATTGCCGCTGCTTGTGCGGCGCAGCCGGCGCCGGGGTCGACGAGGGCGACGATCTCATGCCCCATTTTCGTGAGGGCTTCGACATGGCGCGAGCCTGCCCATCCAAGCGATCCGAAGACTGCAAATTTCATGGGGTTGATCCTCCTGCGAAATGGGTTGTGCGACAGGCATCAGCGCGTAGCTGCAGCCGGCTCGTCGTGCGCCGGCGTCGGCGCCATGCGCGGCAGTGTCGCCAGCGTGATAGAGAGGAAGCGCCAACCTGCCTCGGTGCGGACGAATTCGGTGGCGCAATCGCCGACGGCAGCTAGCCGGCCCGGCCCTTCGCGCCAGTCGGTGACAAGGATGAAGGATTTCCCAATGGCGTGATCACGGTCCCGCCCGGGCTCGATCACCATGTCCGTCTGTTGATGCCGAACGAGGCCCTTGAACATATCGCGACGGCCCTCCGCCATCGCAACGAGATTACCGCGACCCGACACCGTGCCTGCCGGATTGCCGAAGTTGCCGTGTTGCTTTGCGCCCGTATTGAGCCTCGTAAACGCGCCATCTTCGGCAAATAGCGCTGCCCAGTTCTCGGCCTCGCCATGATTGAAGTAATGGCAATACAGCGCATAAAGCCGCAGGATATGGCGCTCGTCTTCCACTGGAACGAAACCCCAGTTCATGGCCGCCTCCCGATAGCTGTTGGCGCATCATTGTGAAGCGCGCCGTTTCGTGCCGACATCGGATATCCCGGCGGCTGCTTGGCCTTCTCGATAGCAGCCGGATTTTGTTTCCGTCCAAGATGAACTGCGACTGCTTGAGATGTTGGCCGACTATGGCTTGTCGCGAAGCAGCGCTTGCCCGTCGGCGAGAAGCTTTCGTTTGATCTCCAGTAGGAAAGCGGTCTTTTCGCTCCCTTCAGCCCTTCGCTAGTTTGCTGGCTCCGGCGCTTGGCTCGACCGGTGCGCTGCAGAGAAAAAACCAGCCGAGGGGAGGGCTTTCATGACCAAATTCACGGTGACCCGACGCAGCCTGCTGGGGGCGTCAGCCGGTGGAGCGCTTGGGCTACTGGCCAAGCCAAACCTGGCCAAGGCGGCAAGCTATGCGACGCAGCCCGTGCGTCTCTTCGTCGGGACGGCTGCGGCTGGTACGGTCGATCTGGTCGCGCGGCTGCTCTCGCCCACCTTCAGGGACATGCTGGGCCAGCCCGTCCTCGTCGAAAACCGACCCGGCGCAGCAACGACGCTTGCCGCCGGGCTCGTCGCGAACGCCAAACCGGACGGCCATACGCTACTGGTTTCGAGCTCGGCTGCGCTCGCGGTCCATGTCGCCAGCGCGACCAAGCCTACCCATCTCATCAACGACTTGACCCATGTCGGCATGGCCTGCGATGGCGGCTTTATCTACGCTATCCACAAGGACGTGCCGGCGAAGAACTATGCCGAGTTCGTCGCGCTCCTGCAGCAGCAGCCCGGAAAATTCCGGTATGGGGCGACGGGAATCGGGGGCAACATTCATCTCTCCGGTGCATTATTCTGCCTGAACACGGGGACGCGGATGGTTGCGGTCCAATATGCGAATGCCGGAATGCGAGCCAACGAACTTCTCTCCAATCAAACCCAACTCGGTATCGGCGGAGGCGCTGTTCTCGGGCAGCACATCCGCTCCGGCATGCTGAACGGCCTGTTTGTCGCGAGCGAAAAGCGCGATGCGCTCTTTCCCGATCTGCCCACATCGGTCGAACTCGGCATCCCAGGCATGCAGAACATCACGAACTGGGTGGCTCTGCATGGGCCTAAGGGGATGCCTGCCGAGATCGTGCAGCAGCTCAGCCAGGTTCTGCAAGTTGCGCTGGCCAAGCCCGAGGTTGTGTCCGGTCTCGCCGCTAGCGGGCTCTTCACCACCCCGGGTACGCCGGAGGCGCTAATCGAGCGCATGAAGGTGGACTACGCCGTTATGGCCGACGTCGCCAAGCGCGGCGACATCCGTATCGACTGACGCGGTGGTGCGGCGCTTGTAGTAAGCTGTCCGAGCGCCCGGTGCGGTTCGACTCGTGGTGAAGCGTGATGCTGCCGGAGGTTGGAGGCGACGAGGTTAGCTGGAATCGGCGGCAGGCCGGCTGGTTTGAACTCGGGTTGAGAGCGAGCGATGCGCGACGGTAATACTATGCGAGAGGAGATCGAGTGCAGCCGTGTCTTGACGTCATTCGCCACCTATCTCGATCAGCGCCGCTACGATGACCTGATAGCTCTGACGACTCCGGATTGTTGTTGGTCGAGCAAGGGAGTGGCGCGTGGTCATGCGGAAATCCGCGAGCGCCTTGCGGCCCGACCAAGCAACCGCACGACTCTCCATTTGCTGACTAACCTGCAAGTCGAAATCGGCGACGATATGATTGCCCGGGCGCACTCCTGCATCTTGGTCTACCGCTTTGACGAGGATGGCCAGTTTCCCTTCCAGACGACCACCCCGCACACGGTCGCCCGCTGCGAGGATCTTCTAACCAAGGCGCTGGGACACTGGTTAATCATGGAGCGGAGAATGTCAGTGATCGCCCAGCAGTCCGACTAGTCGGGGGAATTGTGCGCCAGAGGCCGACGGGGCGTGAAGCTGAAGCGCAGCGCGACAATTTCAGGCGTGCTTGGGGCTTGAACACCGGGGCGGGTCGGACGCGCTGACAAGGAGCGCGATGGGCATTGTCACGGGAATGGCGATCTGAGCCTGCCACGGTAGGATAGTGGCATGCAGCCGATTTCCTACGCCCGTCACCAGTTCCCGCCCGAGATGATCGGGCACGCCGTGTGGCTCTACCTGCGGTTCACCTTAAGCTATCGCGATGTCGAGGAGCTTCTGGCGAAGCGCGGCCTCGACATCTCGTACGAGACGATCCGGCGATGGGTGCTCAAATTTGGCTGCAGCTATGCCCGCAACCTGCGCCGGCTGCGGCCGCAACCGGCAGACACCTGGCACCTCGACGAAATGGTGATCCGCATTCAGGGCCGGCACCTGTATCTATGGCGAGCCGTCGACAGCGAGGGCGAGATCCTCGACATGCTGGTACAATCGCGACGGGATAAGGGTGCTGCCTTACGGCTGATGCGCAAACTGCTCAAAAAGCTTGGCTTTGCTCCCAAGGTTCTGGTGACAGACAAGCTGCGATCCTACGGCGCGGCCCGGCGAGAGCTGGGGCTCTCGGCGCGCCATGAGCAGGGCATGCGTCGCAACAATCGGGCTGAGAACTCACACCAGGTGATCCGACGACGAGAGCGCAAGATGCAGCGCTTCAAGTCGCCGATGTCGGCGCAGCGCTTTCTCTCCGTACATGCCGCCGTCCACAATCTCTTCAACCTCGAGCGCAATCTGATCTTTCGAGCGACGCTGCTCCTCTTTCGAGTTGCGGTCGCAGCAGTGGCAAAACACGACCGCCCCTGCGTAAGCACGGCGTAGCACAGGGCGAAATCCGGCTCGTCGAGGTTCCCGTGACAATGCCGAAGCCGGTTCTGTTTTGCCCGCCAGCCGTGCCGCAGTCACGCGTGCCTCGCCGAAGGAGCGGGCGGCGAAGCGAGTTCGTGGAGTATGGTGACTAGCTCAGTGTGAACAGGCGAAGTCCGATCACTGAACGCCTCGATTGGATTTGCTTCAGTGAGCCGGTTGAGACGTGTAAGCAGGCGAATGCGTTGACGGCGGGTGAGTTTGGCTTCGGACGAGCGCCAGCGGAAGAACAGGCGATATAGTTCACCGTCGCCGATGAGCTGGTTAAGTTCGTGAATCGTGACGTAGGCGAGGAAAAGGACCATCAGCCATATCTGAATTGACAAAAAGCGCGGCAGCGAAAAGTGATTCACGAAATGGTCACCGAAAGCGGTGATTGCGCCCCCTGCAGCGACGAAATGGACGACCTCCTCGGCCAGTCGCACGATCAGTACGCACACCCAGTATATCGCGCTCTTGAACAAGATGGGCTGGATCATTGGCGCACCGTCGAAACGGCGCATAAACGGCAGGTTGTCGGTTACCAAAACGGCTTTTCCGACCAGCAACGCCGCAAATATCGCGGTGAAGAAGCCACTGAACTCGACGCCGTGCTCCTGCAGGATTAGACGTTTGGTCCATAGGATCAGATTGAAGCCGAAGAGGAAGAATATCGTCGGCGGAAGCGCGTGCTTCACCTGTGTAAGCCACCAAGATACGGCCCGCCGCAAGAGCAATGTCGGTGTAGGGGCGGCAATATCGGGCTTTCTCATCTTCTACCCCAAGGATTTCGCGGTTAGCGGGTCGTTGTGACCACTCGGGTCCCTCGAACGTCTTCAGGTTCGGGCACAGTTGTTGACTTTACGTCATCAACCCGGTCACGAAGACCCAAAGAGGTGGAAGCGGGTTTCCCCAACTAGAAGGGTTCGAGGCGAGAGCCGACTTGTTTGGTCGGCGCTGCCACCGCTAGCTTCGGGGCATCGGTACCGTGCGGCGAATTTCACCGTGGCCATTCGCCGCCCCGACCCATCTTTGCCTCCCGCATGGGCTTGCCCTTTACCCAGATACTTGTCTTGATCCGGCATTGAAGGCAATTCTCCCGACAGAGAGAGACCTGTTGCCCGGGCCTGCGGGCGCTCGGAGGGCATTGTCACGGGAATGGGCGATTTGAACCTGGCCAATTAGGGCAGGGGGCATGCAGCCGATTTCTTACGCCCGTCACAGTTCCCGCCTGAGATTATCGGCACGCCGTGGGGCTCCATCTGCGGTTCATACCGCGATGTCGAGGAGTTGCTGGCGGAGCGCGGCCTCGACATTTCGTACAAGACGATCCGGCGATGGGTCCTCAAATTTGGCTGCAGCTATGCCCGCAACCTGCGCCGGCTGCGGCCGCGGCCGGCAGACACCTGGCACCTCGACGAGATGGTGATCCGCATTCAGGTCCGGCACCTGTATCTATGGCGAGCGTCGACAGCGAGGGCGAGATCCTCGACATGCTGGTGCAATCGAGACGGGACAAGGGTGCTGCCTTACGGCTGATGCGCAAACTGCTCAAAAAGCATGGCTTTGCTCCCAAGGTTCTGGTGACGGACAAGTTGCGATCCTACGGCGCGGCACGGCGCGAGCTGGGGCTCTCGGCGCGCCAAGAGCAGGGCCTGCGCCGCAACAGTCGGGCTGAGAACTCACACCAGGTGATCCTACGACAAGAGCGCAAGATGCAGCGCTTCAAGTCGCCGATGTCGGCGCAGCCCGTCCATGCGCCGTCCACAATCTCTTCAACCTCGAGCGCCATCTGATCTCCCGAGCAACGCTGCGCCTCTTTCGAGCCGCGGCCGCGCAGCAGTGGCAAAACGCGACGGCCGCCGCGTAAGTCGGCTTTGCTCAGGGCCAAATCCTGGCTCGTCGCGGTTCCCGTGACAATGCCGCTCGAAGCGGTCTGCGAGGAATTGCTTCGGCTCCGCGATGCGCTGATGAGCCAGCCGCAGGCATAGCTGGCGTCGCTCTGATGTCCTGAAAGCCGGCGCGTTCTAGCGCTGGCCCCTCAATCCTTCCTCTGAGCCTTCTGTGCCTCCCGGATCGCATGCCAGACGCGGGAGGGTGTGGCGGGCATGTCGAGATGCGTGACGCCGAGCGGGCGTAGCGCATCGAGGATGGCGTGGATCACGGTCTGGGGCGCGCCGATACAGCCGGCCTGGCCCACGCCCTTGGCACCGAGCGGGTTGGCCTGCGTCGGCAGCTCGACCATCGAGATCTCGAAGGTCGGCAGATCCATGGCGCGCGGCATCGCGTAGTCCATGAAGGTCGCGCTCAGCAGCTGGCCGCCATCGGGGTCGTAGCGGGCTTCCTCCATCAGCGCCTGGCCGATGCCTTGCGCCAGCCCGCCATGGACCTGCGCCTCGGTCAGCAACGGGTTCACCAGCGAGCCGTAGTCGTCGACGGCGACGTAGCGCAGCAGGCTTACTTCGCCGGTTTCCGGATCGACCTCGACCTCGGCGGCCTGCGCACCGTTCGGGAAGGTGTAGGGCACGTTCCGACGGGCGCCATGGCTCGCGAGCGGCTTGCCGGTCGTGTCCGCGACATGGCGCGCGACGGTCGCGAGGTCGACCTCGCCCGCGCCGGGAGCGTGGAAGCGACCGTCACGGAACGTGACGGCCTCCGGCTGGCTTTGAAGGAGCTCGGCCGCGACCGGCTTGGCAGTCGCGACCAGCGCCCGCGCCGCCAGGACGAGAGCGCCGCCGCCCAGATGCAGCGAGCGGGCGCCGCCATGGCCGCCGCCGCTGGGGACGAGCGCCGTATCGCCCTGGACCAGGCGGAAGCGCTCCACGGGCAGCCCGAGCTCGCTCGACAGGAGCTGCGCGAAGCTCGTTTCGTGACCTTGTCCGTTCGACTGGGTGCCCACCGCCATGGCGATGGCGCCATCAGCGTGAGCCGTCAGCCACGCGTCCTCGTTCGGAGACCCGCGAGAGGTTTCCAGGAAGCAGCCGATGCCGAAGCCGCGCAGCTTGCCGCGCCGGCGCGACTGCGCCCGCCGCTGGCGGAATCCGGCACGGTCGACCTCGGCCAGGACACGGTCGAGGTTGGGACCGAAGGTCCCACAATCGAGCACGGCCCCGAAGGGCTTCTGATAGGGAAAGCGGCGGATGAAATTGCGCTTGCGCAGGGTCGCGGGGTCAATCCGCAGGCGATGAGCGGCTTCGTCCACCAGCCTCTCGATCAGGTAGTTCGCCTCCGGCTTGCCGGCGCCGCGATAGGCGTCGATCGGCACGGTATTGGTGAAGACGCAACGGACATCGACCGTCATCGTGGGGATGTCGTAGAGGCCCCCGAAAGCGGGCGTCGGCGCCGTGGTGGCACTGCCCGGTCCCAGCGAGGAGACATAGGCGCCGAGATTGGCGACGGTTTCGACCTTTAGAGCCAGGAAACGGCCCTTCGCATCCAGCGCGAGCCGGCCGGTCGTCAGGTTGTCGCGGGCGTGGACGCCGCTGGAAAAATCCTCGATGCGCTCGGCGAGCCAACGCACTGGCCGGCCGAGGCGCTGGGCGGCGACGAGCACCAGCGCATATTCCGGATAGGTGACGTTCTTCATGCCGAAGCCGCCGCCGACATCGGGACAGGCGACGTCGATCCGCTCGGAGGCGATATGCAGCACTGCCGCCAGTTCGCGGCGGATGTCGTGCACCGAGGCTCCGCTCAAGGACAGGCGGTAGCGGCCGCTCGCCTTGTCGAAACGCCCGAGCGCCACCCGCGGCTCGAGCGCGGCCGCCACGATTCGGTTGTTGACGACCCGGCAGCTCACGATATGGGCGGCCTGCTCGAAGGCCGCGGCAACGGCCGCCTCGTCGCCGAGCCGATAGCGCAGGGCGAGGTTACCGGGCGCCTGCGACCAGATTTCCGGCGCGCCGGGTTCCACTGCTGCGGCGAGCTCGGTGACCGAGGGCAGGATGTCGTAGTCGACGGCGATCAGCTCGCAGGCCTCGCGGGCAAGATCGACGCTGTCGGCCACGACGAAGGCGACGGGGTCGCCGACATGGCGCACGCGCTCATCGGCGAGCGGCAAGCGGGGCGGCACGATCAGCGGCGCCTCGCCGATCACCGCCAGCGAGCAGGGCAGGGGGCCGAGCTCGGCAATATCGGCTGCGGCATAGACGGCGTGAACGCCCGGCAGGTTTCGTGCGGCCGCGGCATCGATCGACAGGATCTCGGCATGGGCATGGGGTGAGCGCAGCACCATGGCATGCAGCGCGCCACGGACCTCGTCATCACCCAGATAGCGGCCCTGCCCCGTCAGGAAGCGCTCATCCTCGAAGCGACGCAGTGAGCGCGGGTCCGCAGGAGCCGGGATCGGCGCCGTCGCGGGGGTGGAAGGCTTTGCAGGCATCAGGCGACGACTTTTCGAGTTTGCGTCAGTTCGTTCCGGAAACCGCTCTGCACGTTTCGGGTCGGGATGTCAGCCGGCGCGCTTCATGGACAGCTCGGACAGCACATTGCGAAAGATGTTGAGGCACGCATCGATGTCGGCCGTCGTGACCCCGATATGCGTCACCGCCCGGATACGATGCGTGCCGAAGGCGCCCATGCCGACACCGGCCACCTTCAGTGCCCCGACCAGGGCCTCGGCAGTGACGCCGGTTCCGGCGATGTCGAAATAGAGGATGTTCGTCTCGATGCGTTCGTGTTCGAGGCGGATGCCCGGAATCGCGGCAAGCCCGGCGCCGAGCCGGTGGGCATTGGCATGGTCCTCTGCCAGCCTCTCGACATGGTGGTCGAGGGCGTAGAGACCGGCGGCAGCGAGGATGCCCGACTGACGCATAGCCCCGCCCCAGCGCTGCTTCAGGCGCCAGGCCTCACGGATGAAGTCACGCGATCCGGCCAGCACCGCACCGACCGGGCAGCCCAGCCCCTTGGTCAGGTCCAGCCAGGCGGAGTCGAAGGGGCTGGCATGGGCCGCCGCTGACACCTTGCTCTCCACCACCGCGTTGAGCAGGCGTGCGCCGTCGAGATGGAGCGAGAGGCCGGCCTGCCGGGCGGTCTCCGCCACTTCGCGAATGACGGAGAGCGGCCAGACCGCGCCGCCACCGAGATTGGCGGTCTGCTCGACGCAGACGAGGCGCGAGCGCGGCGCGTAACGACTCTCCGGGCGGATGGCCTGGCGCAACGCATCGGCCGTGAAGATGCCGCGCTCGCCGTCGAGCGTGCGGATCATCACGCCGGAGAGTGCGCTGGGCCCGCCCGTTTCGAAATTCACGATATGCGCGGTGGCGTCGCAGATCACCTCCTCGCCGGGGCGGCAATGCACGGCGATCGCGATCTCGTTGCACATCGTGCCGGAAGGCAGGAAGACGGCGGCCTCCTGGCCGAGCATCGCGGCGACGCGCTCGCACAGGGAAAGCGTGGTCTTGTCCTCGTCCTTTTGCTCGTCGCCGAGGGGCGCCGCCATCATGAAGCGGCGCATCGCCTCGGTCGGGAGCGATTTGGTGTCGCTGTAGAGCTCAATGAAGCGATGGCCGGTCATGCTGGTCTCCGGAGGCGGAGGAAGGGTTCGCCGCGGGCGAAAGGCGACGATTACCGGGGAAGAGTGGACCGTCAGGCAGTCACGGCGAAACCCGCTGCTTCGCGTCCGGCAATGCGGCCGCTGAAGCAGCTCGGCCCGACCATCATGCCCTCGAGCGGCTTGATGCCGCCGATATGGCCGCCGGCCATGCCCGCGACCTCGCCGGCCGCGTAGAGGCCGGGCAGGGTATCGCCCGTTTCCAGCAGGACGCGGCAGTCCCGGTCGGTCTGCACGCCGCCCATCGACTTGCGGCCGATCGGGACGAAGCGGACCGCGTAGAAGGGTGGTTTGGCTAATGGCGGAAGACCGGCGAGGGGGCGGTCGGTGACGGGGTCGCGCGCCAGCCCGCTGGCAAGCCAGCCGTTCCATTGCGCGACGGTGCGTGCGGCGCCCTCTGCGTCGATGCCGGCGCTACGGAAGAGCTCGTCGAGCGTGTCGGCTCGTGAGACCCAGGAGGAGTGGGCGATATGGCGCCTGGCCGCCTCGTTGCCGGTTTCCGAGCCCGGCGGGACGTGGTGGTCGTCGACCCCTATGCCAGGCAACATCGCCTCGTCGAAGATCGCCCAGCCCGTTGCCTCAGGCTGTGCGAGCAGGCGCGGAACCGAGAGATTGCCGCTGGTCGACTGGCTTTCGTCGTGGAAGCGCTCGCCGTTGCGGTTGAGCCAGAGCCAGCCCGTCTTGCCGCGGAAGACGATGCCGCGCTCGCCGGTCGGATCGCGATAATCGGGCACGCCGGTGGCGTAGCAATAGAGATCATCGAGATAGCCGAAGCGCACGCGGTGGCGCTGCAGGAGCGCGATGGCCTCGCCCTTGGCGCCGGGGCCGCCGCCCGCCAAAATCTGCGGCACGCCTTCGAGGCGGCGGGCATGGCGGCGGATCATCTCCAGGCTGCCGGCGAAGCCGCCGATGGCGATCACCACCGCCGGGGCATAGAGCCGTTGCTCGCGGCCCTCGGCGTCGCGGCAGACGACACCGCCGACCTTGCCGTCCTCGACGATGAGATCGGTGAGCCGCCAGCCAAAACGCCAGGCTGATTGGAGGTTCCGTTCCTTGAAGCGCTCCCACAGGATCGCCATCAGGCCCGCGCCGCCGTTCAGCGGGCGATGGAAACGCGGGACGCTCTCGCCTTCGAAATGCCTGATGTCGGGGAAGGTCATGCCGAGCCCGGTGAGCCAGTCGATCAGGTCGGTGTGGCCGCGCTCGAAATAGGTTCGGGCCCAGTCGCGGTCGAAATCATGCCCGCCGGCCGCCAGATCGGCGAAGGCGAGTTCGGGTGAATCGGAGATGCCGCGTTCGGCCTGCAAGGCCGTGCCCGGCACGCACATGCCGCCGCCGGCAAGCCGGGCCGTCCCGCCGAAGCCATCGGCCGCGTCGAGGCCAATGACCCTGGCTCCCGCCGTCGCGGCTTCGAGGAAGGCGCAAGCGCCCGCCGCGCCACCGCCGACGACAATGACGTCGGCATCTTTCTCACGCGCCATGGTCTGTCTCCGTTCGCCCTTCGGCGATCAAGTCCCGTGTCAATTCGGCCACGGAGCGGCAGCCGGTCAGCGCCATGGTGCGGTCGAGTTCGGATTGCAGCAGGCTCAGCACGTGATAGGCGCCGGCTTCGCCTCCGGCGGCGACGCCATAGAGCGGCGCGCGGCCGGCCAGAACCGCATGAGCACCGAGCGCGAGCGCCTTGGCGATGTCGCTGCCGCGGCGGATGCCGCTGTCGAGCAGGACGGAGCCCTTGCCGCCCGCGGCGGCGACAATGCGGGGCAGAGCGTCGAGCGTGCTGGCTGCGCTGTCGAGATTGCGCCCGCCATGGTTCGAGACGACGACACCGTCGCAGCCGAGCGCGAAGGCGCGCTCGGCCTCCTCCTCGCGCATGATGCCCTTCAGCAGCAGCTTGTGGGGCCAGCGCTCACGCAATCGGGCGATGTCGTCCCATGTGACGGACTGGCAGAGCGAGGTGCGCGAGGCGATCTCCTCCGCGGTGAGGTCCTGGCCCGGCTGCGGCATGTTGACGACGCGCGGCAGCCCACCTGTCGCGAGATAGCGCAGTGCCACGCCGGCCAGCCATTGCGGATGCAGCAGCATCTCAGCGCAGGAGGCCAGCGTCGGTCCCCAGGGCGGCATCAGCCGGTCGCGCTGGAGATATTCGCGCTGGCCGAGCACGGCCGTGTCGACCGTGACGACGAGCACGCCGAAGCCGAGTTCGCGCGCTCGATCGACGATGCCGTAGGTCAGCGCGCGATCCTTCCAGAAATAGAGCTGCTGCCACACGGTCGCGCCGGTGGCGGCGATATCGGCCATGGTGGTGGTCGAGTAGGTCGAGAGCGTGAAGGGCACGTTAGCGCGCGCTGCGGCCTTCGCCAGCTCCAGCTCGCCACGATACCAGAACAGGCCGGCAGGCCCTGCCGGCGCAACCGCGAGCGGCATGGCGTGGCGCTTGCCGAACAGCTCGGTCTCGGTCGAGCGCGCGGCGACATCGACGAGCGTGCGCGGCAGGAAGGTCAGGTCGCGAAAGGCCTGGCGGTTCCGGTCGCGCGCCAGATCGTCCTCGGTCGCCCGGTCGACGAAGTTGAACAGGCCCTTCGGGAGGCGGCGCGCCGCAACGCGCCGCACGTCCTCGATGTTGAAGCAGCGCGAGAGCGCCATGGCCTCAGGCCTTGGACATCGCCGTTTCCTGCGCCGTGATGAATTCGAGCAGGACCGGCTGGCCTTCCTTGGTTTTGGCGATGCCGCGCTCAATCGCGCCGCGGATCTCGGCCGGGTCGGTGATGCGCTCGGCATAGGCGCCGAAGGCGCGCGCCATGTCGCAGTAATTGCCGGTGATGCGGTTGGCCGCGTAGAGGCGGATCGCATTAGGGATGCTATTTAGCTCGGTGGCCATGCCGCCGTTATTGAGCAGGATCGAGAGGATCGGGATCCCCTCGCGCGCTGCGGTTTCGATATCCATGCCGGTAAAGCCGATCGCCGCGTCGCCCCAGACATTGATGCAGAGCTTGTCCGGGCATGCAAGCTTGGCGCCCATGGCGATGCCGAGGCCGTAGCCGAGCTGGGTGGTCTTGCCCCAGCCGATGAAGCTCAGCGGATCACGCGCGACCCAGAAGGGTGTGAGCTGGTCGCGCGGTCGCCCAGCGTCGTTGGTGATGATCGTTGGCTCGTCTTGCGTCGCCGCCATCAGCTCCCAGACGACGCGATACGGATTGATCGGCGTCTCCGCCGAGGTCAACTTCGGTAGCCATTCGGCGAGCCAGGTTTCGCGCGCGTCGCGGATGCGGGCGGCAACTGCATCGCCCTTTTCCGATTGCAAGCCGCGCCGTTCCAGTTCTGACAGAAGTGCCCGCAAGGCCAGCTTCGCATCGCCGACGAGGCCGATTTCGGCTGACACATCCTTATTGAGATGCGCCGTATCGAGTGTCATGTGGATGATGCGCTTGCCCTTTGGCACCGGCACCGCGAACAGTGTCTCGGTGAAGCTGCAGCCGACGCCGAGGATGACGTCGGCCTCGTCGAGGAAGGACTTGACCGGCATCGGATAGGTCAGCCCGCCGGAGCCGAGCGAGAGGGGATGATCCTCAGGGAACGAGCTCTTGCCGGGCAGAGTGGTGACGACCGGGCACGCGAGGCGCTCGGCCAGTGCGCGCAATTCGTCCCAGGCCTGGGCGTAATGGACACCTTGGCCGGCATGGATCACGAGATTGCGGGCGGAGCCGATCAGCTCGGCGGCGCGGGCGATGTCGTCGGGATCGGGGGCCGTGCGATGGCTGCGGACCGGGACGTAATCCTCCGGCTGGGCCAGCTCGGCGGTCCAGAGATCGTTCGGCACCTCGACGAGCACGGGCCCGCCGCGGCCATTGCGAAGCTGGCTCAGCGCGCGGCGCATCACATTGACGACCTCGCCGGGTAGGTTGAGCTGCTCGGCCGACTTGGTGATGTCGCGCATGCTCTGGACGGCGTTGAAGTTCGGCTTGATCCCGGCGACGCGCTGCGGATAGCCCTGCGGGATCACGAGCACAGGCACGGAGTCGGCATAGGCCTGCGCAACCGAGCCGTACGAATTCTCGATGCCCGGCCCGTGCTGCATGGCGAAGACGCCAAACTTGTGTCCGGACGACAGGCGCGAATAGGCGTCGGCCATGTGCATGCCGGTGCGTTCCTGGCGCACGACGATCGGCCTGATGCCGACCAGAGCGGCCTCGTCGATCAGCTTGTTCGTGGGGTAGCAGAACAGCAGCTCCACCCCTTCCTTCTTGAGGATGGAGGTCATGGTCTGGGCGACGTTCATGATACTGGCACTCCGGTTCTCAGGCCTGATCGGCCGCTAGACGCAAATCGGCGAGGGCAGGCGACCCCAGCATTCCCATCGTGATCCTGAGCTCGTTGGACAGGATGTTGAGGATGCGGCCCGCGCCCTCCGCTCCTCCGATCGCCACGCCATAGAGTGGCGCGCGCCCGACGAGGACGCCGCGTGCGCCCAGCGCCAGGAAGCGGGCGATGTCGGCGCCGCGGCGAACGCCGCTATCAGCGAGAATCTCGAGTCGGTCGGCGACAGCATCGGCGATCGCCGGCAACACCTGCGTCGGGCCGGGGGCGCAGTCGAGATTCCGCGCGCCATGGTTGGACACGACGATGGCATCGACGCCGTGCGCCAAGGCCGCCAGCGCATCCGCCACCCGCAGGATACCCTTGAGCACGAGCTTGCCGCGCCAATGCCGGCGCAGCAGCTCCACATCCTTCCAGGTCACGTCGGTTGCCAGGCTAAGCTCATCGGAAAGCGAGGCGCGGCCGAGTTTGGTGCGGAACTCGTCGGGATAATGCGCATAGGTGGGCACGCCGCCCACCGCCAGAGCCCGCAGCATGACCGATCCGGTCCAGCGCGGGTGCAGCGCAACGTCGAGCCCGGCTCGCCACGAGGCCTTGAGTGGGATGCCGAAACCGTTGCGCAGATTGTATTCGCGGTTGGGTCCGACCGCCGTGTCGACGGTCAGGACAAGCGTCTCGGCACCGGCGGCCCAAGCGCGGTCGAGCAGGGCGAGCATGCGCTGCCGGTTCTTCCAGACATACAGCTGGAACCAAAGCCGGGCCCCGGACTCCTCCGCGATGCGCTCGACCGTGGTGATCGACTGGGTCGACACGCAGAACGGGATGCCCGCGGCCGCCGCAGCCTTGGCTATCGCGATCTCGCCATCGTACCAGACGAGGCCGGCGACGGCGGTGGGCGCGATCACCAGGGGAAGCGGCTGGCGGTGGCCGAGGATCTCGGCCTCGGTCGAACGTTGCGAGACATCGACCAACACAGCGGGCGAAAGCGCGATCGCATCCAGCTGGCGGCGATTGGTCGTGATGGCGATCTCGTCCTCGCTCCCGCGGTCGACATATTCGAAAAGACCGCGCGGCAGCCGCCGAGAAGCGGCGCGGCGCGCATCGGCAATATTGAGGATATGGGCGAAGGCGGGCTTGGCGGTCATCGCGTCATCATCACCGTGGCAATCTCGTGCCGACGCCGCGCTCGCGTGCGCGGCCGACGACAAGATGCGCGAGCGCGAGGTCGGCGAGGGCAAAACCACGGAAGCAGAAGAAGGAACGGGCTCCCGGCGCCGTCGGATGGGCGGCGTTGGCAAGCTCAACGAGATCGTGACCGAAACGGACCGTGGTCACCGGGTTGCCGTCGATGTCGTAGGGAGCCTTTGACTGCTCGAGGCTGTCCGTCACAAGCACGTCGAAGGCCGGCAGATTCTCGGGAATCCAGCTACGGCCGATGTCGACGGCGGCGGCGAAGGCGTTCGGCTTCATCAGGCTGGCATCGAGGAAGGGCTTCAAGCCCGGAGCGCCCGGCACCATTGAGATAACGATGTCGCTGCGGGTGAGAAGCGTGGCCGCATCCACAGCGATTTCCGTCGCAAGCCCGCGCTTGGATCCAGCCTCTGCGAGACGTTCGGCCGAGGACCGGCTGCGGCTCAGCATCAGCGCTGTCGTCAGGCCGGGATAGAGGTCTAGGAAGGCGGCGAGATGGGCATGGGCCTGAAGGCCGCAGCCGATGAACCCGATGGTCTTGGGTGCGGGTGGCGCCATTCGTGTCGCGGCCGCCGCCGAGAGCGCGGCGGTCCGGATCAACGTGATCTCGTCGCCGTCGAGCACGGCCAGAGGCGCGCCGCTTTCGTAGTCGCTGACGCATATCAGGGCGTTGATGCCAGGCACCGGGCTCTCCGAGCCGACCGGTGCCATCGCGACCCACTTTAGGGTAGCGATCCCGTCTACCTGTGATGCAGCCGTCATCGCCTGGAAGGCATGGCCTGGACCGAGCGCGAGCCCGCTCTTGGGAAGGCTGCGATTGAGACCCGCAGCGTGGTCACGGAAGGCGCCGAGCACGGCCTCGCGCGCCTCGCCGGGAGGAATGGCGAGCGCCTTCACGTCATTGCGGGAGAGGTAGAGCAGGTGCTCGCTCATTGGGCGAACCTCCGGGCGGAGTAGGGGACGGGGTCAAAGGGCGGCTCGCGACCGTCTATCAGTGCAGCGACGAGCTTGCCCGTCGCCGGCGCCTGGGTCAGCCCGGTATGGGCATGACCGAAGGCATGCAGGATATCTCGCGAGCGGGACGCGAAGCCGATGCAAGGCAGGGCGTCCGGCGTCGAGGGACGATTGCCCATCCAGCGATCGATCTCGGCTGTATCGAAGCGCATCGCCTGTTCGGGAAACATCTTGCGCGCATAGCCCAGCAGGATGTCGGTTCGGCGCCAGTCGGGCGCGGCAGCTGGATCGGCGAGCTCGACCTGTCCGGCGAGCCGCAGTCCCTGCGGCGTCGAGACGACGCCCATCTGGCCATCCGACGGCATCAGCCCGACGCCGAGCGCTATGCCAGGTTCGGGAATGACGACGTGATAGCCGCGCTCGGAGATCAGTGGCACGCGGTCTCCGGCGAGCCGAGCCAGACTGGCCGATCCGATGCCCGCGGCGAGGACGGCCCGGTCGCAGGAGAGGCTACCCTGGTCCGTGGTGACGGCGCTCAGTCTGCCGCGCTCCATGACGAAGCCGGTCGCGCGCCCCGCGATGCGTCGCATTCCGCGTGCTTCCAGCAGGCGGGCGAGGGCGGCGCAATAGGCGCCGGGGTCGGCGATCTGGCCGGCATCATCGAGGCGGGCGCCGAAACGGTAATGTGGCGACAGCTCCGGCTGAAGGCGGCGCAGCTCGGCTTCCTCGATCTCGCTGAAGCGGACCCCGAACTCGCGGCGAAGCGACCAGATCCGGCTCTCCGCCGCGAAGACGGTCCGATCCGGATAGACGTACATAAGGCCTTGCTGACGGATAAGATCGCTGACGCCGGCCTCAGCAGCATAGTTCCGGTGATCGACCACCGTACCCTTGCAAAGCGGATAGCGCTGGCGCGCGCTCGTCGCGATGCGGTCCCAGTCACGGCCGGCGGCAATGAAGCGGGCGAGCCAGCCGGCGTGCCGGGGGAGGTCCCGCCAGCGCACCGTGAACGGTCCGGTCCGGTCGAGCAGGAAGCCCGGCACCTTGCGCCAAAGCCCAGGCAGGGAAATCGGGGCGATCGCGCCGGGGTTGATCCAGGTTGCGTTGCCGTAGGAGGCCGATTGTCGACCGCCCGGTTCGCCGGGTTCGATGAGGATCACGTGATGACCGTCGCGCTGGATTTCCAATGCCGCGCATAGGCCTACGATCCCCGCGCCGATCACGGCGACGGTCAGGGGCGCATCCTTCGACATCGGCCCGCCTCAGCCGCGATTGTGGAAGTGGCTGAGGAAGACCTTGGTCGCCTCCTGCTTCGGCTGGTCGATCACGTCGCGAGCTGGTCCTTCCTCGACGATGACGCCATCTCGCATGAAGACGACGCGGTCGGCCACGTCGCGAGCGAAAGCGATCTCATGGGTCACGATGATCATCGTCATGCCTTCGGCCGCGAGATCGCGCATCACGCCGAGGACTTCGCCGACGAGCTCGGGATCGAGCGCCGAGGTCACCTCGTCGAAGAGCATTACCTCGGGCTCCATGGCAAGGGCGCGGGCGATGGCGACGCGCTGCTTCTGGCCGCCGGAGAGCTTATTGGGAAAGACGTCGACCTTGTCGCTCAGGCCGACCTTGGCGAGCAGATTGCGGGCGAGTTCGTTGGCCTGCGGCTTAGGCATGGCCTTTACCGAGACCGGGCCTTCCATGACGTTTTGAACCACCGTCATGTGCGGAAACAGGTTGAAGTGCTGGAAAACCATGCCCGCGTTCGAGCGGAAGCGGGCCTGTTCGCGAGTGGCCGGCAGCTTCGAGCCGTCGCCGAAGGTGAAGCTGTCGTTGCCGATGCGGATACGTCCGCCCTCGGGCAGGACCAACAGGTTGAGGCAGCGCAGCAGCGTCGACTTGCCGGACCCGGACGGGCCGATCAATGCGATCACCTGAGCCGGCTCGACCTTGAGGTTGATGTCGCGCAGCACCGTCAGGGCGCCGAAGCTTTTGCGCAGGCCGGAGACCTCGATCTTGTAGCTCATCGCTGCGCCCTCAGTTGCTCTGAGCCAGCCGTTTTTCGGCTTGCTTGACGATCGCGGTCAGGGGCAGCAGCACGATCACGTAGATCACTGCCACCACCGTGTAGACCTCGAGGGCGCGGTAGGTGTCCATCGCCGCCACCTGGCCCTGATAAAGCAGATCAGGGACGGCGAGGACCGAGACGAGCGAGGTGTTCTTGAACTGGATGATCGACTGGTTCATCAGCGGCGGGATCATCCGCTTGATCGCCTGCGGCAGCACGATGCGGCGCATGACCCTCGCCGGCGTCATGCCCAAGGCCAGTCCCGCCTCGGTCTGCCCGGTATCGATCGAGACGATTCCGCCGCGAATGACCTCCGCATAAAACGAACCGCCATACAGCGTCAGCGTCAGGATCGCGGCGGTGATCGCGTCGAGCTTGATCCCGGTCAGGATCGGCAGTGCGTAGTAGAACCACAGCAGCAGCACGAGCAGCGGCGTCAGCCGGAACATCTCGATATAGGCCCAGGACAGCCAGCGCAGCACCGGGGATCGCGAGAGCTGAGCGATGCCCGCGACCAAACCCACGATCAGACCGAGGATCACGATCGCTATCGTGATCCCGATCGTCACGCCTGTCCCTGTGAGGAATATCCAGCGATAACCCCAGAGGATATCGAAGTTCCAAGTATAGGACATGCCAATCCTGCCCGCGCCCAGCGCGGCTCGAAGCCGTTCAAAAAATGGATGGGCTTCCCGCAGGCGAGTGCGGGAAGCCGGGCAAGTCTTAGAGGGTGATCCCGGCGGGGATATCCTCGGGCTTGACGTCGACCTGCTCCAGGCTCTCAACGACCGCGCTGCGGACGAGGCCGAGGCCGCGCGCATAGCCGACCCAGGTGTTGACGAAGAAGAGCCAGGTCTTGTCGACCTCGCGGCGGACGGCCGCATTCGATGTCGATCCGAAGAAGGGCTGCGGCACGACGACCTTGCCGAGGCTGGCATCCGCCTTCACGGCGCGTACGCCGCCCATCCAGAAGATGCACTGCGCATCGACGCGGCCGGTGCGCAGCGCCAGCATCGCCTCGTTGATGGTCTTGAAGCGCGTGATCTGGGCCTTGGAGCACAGGAGCGTGGCGATCTGGTCATGCGCCGAGCCGACGTCCACGGAGATCTTGACCTCCGGCTTGTTCAGGTCGGCCCAGCTCTTGGGATCGAAGCCCGGCTTGGCGATGACGACAAGCGCGCTGTCGTAGACCCCGTTCGAGAAATCCACCGCCATGGCGCGTTTCGGCGTCGGGTTTAGGCCGAACATGATGTCGATCTTGTCTGCCTGCAGATCGAGCACCGCATTGCCCCAGGTCGTCTCGACGAGCTCCAGCTCGACATCCATGTCCTTGGCGAGCGCCGAACCGATCGCATAGAAATGACCGCTCCACTTGCCCGAGGCCGGGTCCTTGCTGAACCAGGGGGCGCTGGAGGTCACTGCGCCCAGTCTCAACTTCTTCTTGGCGATGATGCGGTCGAAGGTATTCTGCGTGGCGGCCTGCGCGCTTGCTCCGTTGGAAGCCAGCGTCACTGCGCCGGCTGCAATTGCGCCAGCACCGATGAGGCCTGCCAGATCCCTGCGTGTCGTCATTTTCACTCTCCCGGCGTTGTGAGGCGAACCTCGTTATGTCTGGTGAGGCAGGCTCCCGCTTCCCCCGCGGGCTATCCGTGACCTTCCGCCTCTCACCGGAGGCGGCAGCGGATTTTTTCTCCGTTCTCAGATCGCCTTCGATGCCAGCAGAACACCCGGATTCATCAGGTTCTGCGGGTCGAACAGCGTCTTGACCTTGCTCATCAGCTCATATTTCAGCGGATCGGCGAGGCGTTCGAGCTCCTCCGTCAGCTTGCGCCCGACGCCGTGCTCGGCGCTGAACGTGCCACCGAAGCGAGCCGCGGCGTCATGTATGGCGCGCTCGACTTCGAGCGCGAAACCATCCTGGTCAGGCTGCGACGCCCAGAAGTCGCGCTGGAACATCAGGATGTAGTGAACATTCCCATCGCCGAGATGGCAAACAACCTGCGTTACCGCTTGCGGGTATCGCTTGGCTGCGACCTTGTCGGCTGCCGCGATGAAGCCGGCGACATCGGAGGAGCGGACGGCGACATCATGGACGATGCCGATGCCTTCCTTCTTGTTGGCCTCGGAGACCGAATGGCGGATGTGCCAGAATTCGGCAGCCTGCTGCTCGGAGGTCGCGACGACCGCGTCCATGGATTCGCCATTTCCGAGCGAAGCGCCGACGATTTCTTCAAGGATCGCCTGGAGGTCCGTGGTGGTATCCTCGCTGCCGAGCTCGATCAGCGCCGACCAGGCTGGAATCTCCGCGAAGGGGAAACGCACCCGCTCGACGTGCCGGCGCACCAGCTCGAACTGCGAGGCGGAAATCAGCTCGAACGCCTGGATATAGGAGCCGGCCCGGTCCTGCAGGGAGGCGAGCAAGGCGACGGCTGCCGCCGGATCGGTAACGGCGACCCAGGCATGAGCGCTGTTGGGCGTTTGCGGGTGCAGCCTCAGCGCCGCACCCGTGATGATGCCGAGCGTGCCTTCCGCGCCGATGAAGAGATGGCGCAGCATGTAGCCGGTATTGTCCTTGCGCAACGCCGCGAGATCCGCCAGCACGCGCCCGTCCGGCAGCACCACCTCCAGGCCGGCGACGAGATCGCGCATCGGGCCGTAGCGGACGACGCCGGTTCCGCCGGCATTGGTCGAGATCAGCCCGCCGATCTGGGCGCTGCCCTCGCTGCCGAGGTGCAGCGGGAACTGCCGTCCCGCCTCGGCGGCGGCGCCATGCAGCTCGCCGAGGACGACGCCGGCATCGACCGTGGCGATGCCCGTCGCCCTGTCGATGGCGCGGATTTGGTTCAGGCGCCGCAGGGAGAGCACGATGCCGGGCTTGTCACCGCGATCACTTTCCGGCACGGCGCCGAAGCAAAGCCCGGTATTGCCGCCGACCGGGAAGACCGGCTGCCTCTCCGCTGCGCAGAGCGCGACGACCGCAGCGACTTCCTGGGTGGAAGCTGGCTGGACCACGGCAAGCGCCCTGCCACGTCGGCGCTGTCGCCAATCGGAGAGCCACGGCTCCATCTCGGCCGGGTCGGTGATAAGCCACTTCTCACCGACGATGCCGCGAAGTTTCCCGATCACGATCCGCTCTCCGCTCAGGCGAGGTCGACGGCTTTTGCCCGAGCAACGGCGGTTTTCAGTTTCGCCAACGTCTCCGGGCTTGGCCCCACCAGCGGCAGGCGGACCCCGCCGACCGGCCTGCCTGCGAGCGCCATATATTCCTTTAGTGGGCCCGGGTTGGTCTCGACATAGATGGCGTCGACGACGGGATCGATCTTGTCCTGGAGCTTGAGCGCTTCCTTCAGCTTGCCCTGGCGGGCGAGCTCGAAGATCTCGATCCAGATCTTCGGATAGATCGTCGCCGAAGCGAGGACGCCACCGCGCGCTCCGAGCGCGACATGGGTGGCGAATAGGGGTTCCTCGCCCGAGAGGATCGCGATCTTGTCGCCGGCGAGCTTCACCGTGCGGATGAAGTCCGGCATGTCGTACGACGAGTATTTCATGCCGATGATCGAGCCGTCCTCAGCCATCGCTTGCACCGTCTCGGCGAAGGCGGAAACGGTGGTGCGGCGCGGGATCTGATAGAGCATGACCGGTAGGTTTAGCGCATCGCGATAACGGGCGAACCAGGCGCGCATACCCTCCTGGGTGCCGGGTGCGTAATATGGGGTCACGGTCATGACCGCCGAGGCTCCGACCTTCGCGAAGTCGCGGCCGGCTTCCAGCGCATCCTCGTAGCCAGTTGCGAGCACGCCGGGGATCACCGGCTTGCCATCGGCCACGTCGACGCAGGCGGCGACGATGTCGCGGCGCTCACCACGCGAGAAGACTGGATATTCGCCCGTGCCGCCGATCGGCACGATGCCGGCGGCGCCTGCCTCGAGCTGGAACCGCACCAGCGCCTGGAGGCCCTTGATGTCGACCGCCCCATCGGCATCGAGTGGCGTGACGATCGCGGTGTACAAACCGCCGAGAGTGTCGTGCGTAAGCGTCATCTGAAGAATCCCCACAGTGATGCTGCCGTTTCCGCGCGTCGGCCCCCTCGCCAACCGCGCCCAATTCCTTGCCGGCGCATTGTTGGGAACGGAGCCTCTTTGAGGGGCATGGATGTGTCAACACAAAAATATAAAAATGTCTGATACGACAATTATTGAACTATACGCGATGGCGTTCTCTTCCCCTCCTCGCAACCAGAGCTTATGACAGGACGGTCGCCATCAGGGAGACGAGGAGAATCGGCATGCCGGAAATCTCGCTGGCGGATCGCGGGGAGATCGAACCGCCTGAGGCCTGGCAGGTCGCTGAAGAGCCGCGCGGGGGGGTCGATGTCGGTGTTCGGCTGCTAAAGCTACGAAAAAACCGCGGGCTGACGCTGCAGGACGTCAGCGCGATGACGGGGGTCTCCGCCTCTGCCTTCTCCAAAATTGAACGCAATGAGCTCTCGCCAACGATCTCGACAATGCAGCGTATCGCGCATGGACTGGACGTCGAGTTGGCGACCCTTTTGTCCAGCGGTCAGGACAACGGCACAATGAGCTTTGCCGGACGCCGCAGCATCAACAGAACTGGCAGTGGCAGCAAGCATACGACCGGGACTTGCAACAATGTCCTGCTCTGCGCCGATCTCAAGAATAAGCGAGCTACGCCTATACTGACGACCGTGGCCGCGCGTTCGCCTGATGAATACGCGGCTTGGGCAAAGTCCGAGGCAGAGATATTCTTGATGGTACTCGAAGGCACTCTCATTGTGCACAGTCGCCTCTACGAGCCGCTTGAGCTCAACAAGGGCGATTCCATCTACTACGATGCCACTACGGAACACACTTGGACCTCAAAGGGTGCCTCTGATGCCGTGGTTCTGTGGGTTCTCGTCGACCTTTGAGATCGCTTCCGCTTCGTTTAGGGGTGAGCCTGCGACGACAATGCGGACGCGTTCCGGGGGTAGTCCTTCGCTTGGCGATGATGGTTGCCCGGATCGCTGCCAGCCTCGGCTTTGGTGACGGGCAAAGGGTTCTTATCCCGTTTCGTCTGTTTGAGGCGACGGGATTGGGGGAGGGCGTAGGCCATCACTCGCCGGCATCTTTGTCGCGGGATTTGATGGATCGGCTGGTTCCGGCATCGAGACGAGCGAGCGCCTGGGTCAGCTTCACATCGGA
Source organism: Bosea sp. NBC_00550 (assembly GCF_026020075.1). NCBI lineage: Bacteria > Pseudomonadati > Pseudomonadota > Alphaproteobacteria > Hyphomicrobiales > Alloboseaceae > Allobosea > Allobosea sp. NBC_00550. The sequence continues at coordinate 2,580,030 of NZ_CP102772.1, read as the reverse complement.
CAGATCGTACCAGACCGACAGCAGCAGCGCCCTGAACATCGAAAGCGGAGGTAGGCCGGCTCGCCCTTCGTCGCCGGGAGTTCGACGACATGAAGCGCGCGTTTGGACGCCGATCACCGTTCCTCGCCGCATCTGCGGTGATAGCTGCTGGCCCAACGCGACCATGAAAGGCTCACGAGATCAGAATAATCGATTTTCTATCGGTCTTTGCCAATTCGAGTGACCGTTCTCTTTGGGTATGCGGCCCGACCAGCTGCCTCGCCTGACCAGGTCTTCCAGGGTGGCCGAGATGACTCCCCGAGGGCGCAGCGTCGGACATCGCAACAGCAAATTAGGACGGCCTCGTCGAAAGGCGATGGTCGAATTGACCGGTGGCATCCGAAACTCGTCTGTGTCAGATTCGAAGACCTTCGCCAGCCGGCACTCATTGCCCAGCTCATTTGCCTCCTCCCGCGAATCCATTTCCTGCCTTTCGCAGCCTGTTCGACACGTTTACTGCGCATGTAATTTCAATCCCTCTAACTTTTGTTATGCTGACTTCAACATGGGATGCGGTCCGTCGCCGACATCCCCGGACCGAGCGGCTGTGCTAGGCGTTGCAGGAAACATGCTGAGAGGCGATCGATGAGCAGGAACGCCGCAGGGACGGATCCCCTGGATAAGGTGACGAACGAAGCGATCGTCGTTCCCGAGGATGCCGAACATCGGCTCGGCGAGACGGTCCGGCTCCTGCGCCAGCGCGCCGGCTTGTCGATTCAAGACGTCGCGCAACGCACGGGCCTGTCCACCGGTATGATCAGCCAGCTCGAGCGTGCGCTGGCTTCACCCTCGATCAGGAGCCTGCGGCTGCTGAGCATCGCATTGGGCGTGCCGATCTCGTATTTCTTCGAGCCGCATGCCTCCGACCCGTCGTCGCAATACGTCGTGCGCCGGAATGACCGACGCCTTCTGCGCCTCACGGCGAGCGGCGTGCTCAAGGAATCGCTGACGCCAGCCCAGGGCGGCGCGCTCGAGATCTATGAGCTGACACTCAATCCCGGTGCGTCGTCGGGTGCCGATTTCGTCCAGCATGTCGGGGAGAAGGCGGTCTACGTTCTCTCAGGCCGTATCCGGATCTGGCTCGATCACGAGCCCCATGTGCTGGATGCGGGCGACAGCGTCTGCTTCCCCAGCACCGTGCCCCACATGTTCGACAACCCCGAACAGGCCGTGGCCCGTGCGATCTGGGTCACGAGCGGCGGCCATCATGGATGATGAGATCGAGGGTGCAGTCGCGTGCCAGAACCATGCATCTCGGTCAGCACAACAGCTCTCACGCTTGCCCAGTGGGCTCCGAACCTGATCCCAAACCTTCCTCGAACTGTAGAAATGTACGGACTCGCGAGGGTTCTGTTGCAAACTCTTCAGTTACGGAGATTAGGGCATCTCCTTTCAGCCATTGGCGGGAGGATTTCAGATTTTCAAGGGCCGTCATTTCGACCGATCGGTGATCCTGCTGTGTGTTCGATGGTATCTGGCCTACGGTCTGAGCCTGCGCGACCTGAAGGAGATGATGGCCGAGCGCGGCATCAGCATCGACCATTCCGCGATCCACCGCTGGGTCGTTTACTTCTCGCCATTGCTGCTTGAGCGCTTCAACCGGCGCAAGCGCGCCGTGACCGCCAGGAGGCATGCGGACGAGACGTACATCAAGGTCCGCGGACGGTGGATGTATCTCTATCGCGCCATCGACAGTGTTGGCGACCATCACGCCTTCGAGTCAGGTACAAGTCTTCGCCCGTTGCATCATCGGGCAGCACGGGTACACCGCCGACGCCGCACGTGAGATGGGCGAGGATGAGTTCGCTGGTGGCCTCTACAGCCGCAGCCCGGCCCGCTGGTTCTCGCATGAGTGCCCTGATCGAGGTGATATCCCGGACCGAAACTTGGGGCCGCCAGATCCGGCCGAGCCTGCGGCCGTACGACTGAGGACCAGCTCGGGCTGTACTAGGCCGTCGACTCATTACCGCGTAGCCAGATCCTGACGCATGCGAGCTTGAGGCTTGCGAGGAAGTTCTCCGCGAGCTTGTCGTAGCGTGTGGCGACGCGGCGGAACTGTTTGATCTTGTTGAAGAAGCGCTCGATCAGGTTTCTGTCCCTGTAGAGGTGCCGGCTGAAGCAGATCGGGTCCTTCCGGTTGCTCTTGGGCGGGATGTTGGCCCAGGCTCCGCGTTCACCGACGAGGGCGCGCAAGGCGTTGGCGTCGTAGCCCTTGTCGGCCATCAGCATCGCGCCGGGAGCGAGATGGCCGATCAGGTCAGCGGCGCTGGCGATGTCGCTGGCTTGCCCCGCCGTCAGCTTGAGCTGGATGGCGCCCTTGCGCATCGACGAGGGCATGGATTTTGGTGGTGAGCCCGCCTCGCGAGCGACCGAGACAACGATCTCGACCCCCCTTTTTCCGGTCGCACCCTGTTGATGGACCCGCACGACCGAGGTGTCGATCATCTGGACGTCGCCGTCGTAAGCCTTTGTGATCGCGTCCATCAGCCGATCCCAGACGCCAGCTTTGCGCCAGCGGTTGAAGCGATTGTAGATCGTCGTCGGTGGGCCGTAGCGAGCCGGCACATCCGCCCAGGGCGCACCCGACCGAAGCACCCAGAAGATGCCGTGTTTGATCCCAGGTTTTGATGGTGCGATCTTTTCCATCGGATGGAAGGAGGCACTATGGGCCAGGTTCTGCACGGGAGCGCCACAACGACGGAGGCGATCCGTCGAGCGATACAGCATAGTCAAGCGAGCCTGAGGGCTCTGGCAAAGCGCTACGGCATCAACCAGAAGACCGTCGCGAAGTGGAAGAAGCGGGCCTCGGTGGCTGATCTGCCGACGGGCCCGCAGCAGCCGGCTTCGACGGTTCTGTCAGCCGAGGAAGAGGCGATCATCGTCGCCTTTCGACGACATACCCTGCTGCCTTTTGGATGACTGCCTCTACGCGCTTCAGGCCACGATCCCGCATCTGACCCGTTCGTCGTTGCATCGCTGCCTGCAACGGCACGGCATCAGCCGGCTACCGGAGATCGAGGGCGACAAGGAGCCGAAGAAGCGGTTCAAGTCCTACCCGATCGGCTTCTTCCACATCGACATCGCCGAGGTCCAGACCGCCGAAGGAAAGCTCTATCTGTTTGTCGCGATCGATCGGACGAGCAAATTCGCCTTCGTGCAACCGGTGGAGAGCGCCAACCGGGTGACGGCCTCAGCTTTCCTCGTCGCCCTGATCGCAGCCGTTCCCTACAGGGTCCATACGATCCTGACCGACAACGGCATCCAATTCCGCTTCCCGCCGCGCTACGCCAACGGTCCCACGGCCCGTTACATCACCCACATGTTCGCGATGCGCTGCCGCGAGAATGGCATCGAGCACCGCTTCACCAAGATCAACCATCCCTGGACCAATGGGCAGGTCGAGCGAATGAACCGGACGATCAAAGACGCGACCGTCAAACGCTATCACTACGACAGCCACGACCAGCTCGATCGTCACCTCCAGGACTTCGTCTCAGCTTACAATTTCGGCCGGCGCCTGAAGACCCTCAAAGGCCTCACGCCCTACGAGTTCATCTGCAAGCGCTGGACTTCAGAGCCGGAAACGATTCACCCTCGATCCAATCCACCAAATGCCGGGACTAAACACCTAGACCTCGGCGAGTTCGGCCATGATGATCGCCTTGGTGAAGCTCTCCATCGCTTTGAGGAAGGTCTCAGTTGCGGCAACAGCGGTGGCCTCGTCGCCCAGCCCCGCCTGATTGTCGCCGACGAGCCGGTCTCGATGGTCGATGCCTCGCTGCGCATGTCGATCGTCAACCCGTTCGGCCGGCTGCGCGACGAGCTCGGCCTGTCGATCCTCTACATCACCCACGATCGCGCCACCCCCTACTACATCAGCGACCAGCTCATCATCATGCAGAAGGGAGGGGTGGTCGAGCAGGGGCCGGCGCGCGCCGTGGCTCTCGGCGCCGACGCATCCCTATTCCCGCCAACTCCGCGACGCCGTGCTCACGCCCGACAGCGCCGTGGCCTTCCGTGCCGATCATCCACGCAAAGCCGTTGCTACACCCGGAGTCACGTCATGAGACAAGCCAGCATCACCTGCGATCGCGCCTTCGCCATCGGCGACACCGACCCGCGGCTCTTCGGCGCCTTCGTCGAGCATTTGGGCCGCTGCGTCTATGGCGGCATCTACGAACCCGGCCATCCCACTGCCGACAAGCGCGGCTTCCGCAATGACGTGCTCGAACTCGTCAAGGAGCTCGGCCCGACGATCATGCGTTATCCGGGCGGCAACTTCGTCTCCGGCTACAATTGGGAGGACGGGGTGGGCCCGGCCAAGGACCGGCCCGCCCGGCTCGATCTCGCCTGGTTCACCACCGAGCCGAACAACTTCGGCACCAACGAGTTCATGGACTGGTGCCGGGCGGCGAAGATCGAGCCCATGCTCGCCGTCAATCTCGGCACACGCGACGGCGACGCAGCACGCAATCTCGTCGAATACTGCAACCATCCCGGCGGCACCGCTTGGTCGGATCTGCGCATCGAGCACGGCTGGAAGAAGCCGCACGACGTGAAGTTCTGGTGCCTCGGCAACGAGGTCGACGGCCCCTGGCAGATGGAGCACAAGACCGCGACGGAATACGGGCGCGTCGCCCATGAGGCGGCGAAGATGATGCGCTGGATCGACCCGTCGATTGAGCTCGCCGCCTGCGGATCGTCGGGCCGCAACATGCCGACCTATGGCCGCTGGGAAGACGAGGTGCTGGAGCACACCTTCGACCAGGTCGAGTTCATTTCGCTGCACACCTACTTCAACAACTATGCCGGCGATACCAAGGCCTTCCTCGCCAGTCCCGACCTGATGGACCAGTTCATCGAGGAGGTCGTCGCGATCTCGGACGCGGTCGCGGCGCGGCGCCGTTCCGACAAGCGCATCATGCTGAGCTTCGACGAATGGAACGTCTGGTACCGCACCCGGCGCGTCAGGGCGGATCGCGTCAAGGAAGGCTGGCCGGTGGCGCCGCCGATCCTCGAGGAAATCTATTCGATGGAGGACGCGCTGGTCTTCGGCGGCGCCTGTATCTCGCTCCTCAACCATGCCGACCGGGTGAAGGCCGCCTGCCTTGCGCAACTTGTCAACGTGATCGCGCCGATCATGACCGAAACCGGCGGGCCGGCCTGGCGGCAGACAATCTTCTGGCCCTTCGCCCAGATGAGCCGGCTGGGGCGCGGCAGCGTGCTCAAGGCGATCGTCAAATCCGAAAGCTACCAGGCCTCGTATTTCGATCCGCGCGGCAAGCAGGACCTCTACTATCCGATCGAGGCGCCCTATCTGAAGGCGTCGGTCGTCAGCGACGACAAGGGCGTCTCGCTCTTCCTGCTCAACCGCGACCTGGAAGGCGGGCTCAACGTCACGGTCGATGCGCGCGGCTTCGGCAAGCTCAAGGTGACCGAGGCGACCGAACTGCGGCACAGCGATCTGACGGCGGTCAACAGCAAGCAGGAGCCGCTCAAGGTCAAGCCGGCAACGTTGAAGGGCGTCTCGACGAAATCGGACAGCATCATTCTGGAATTGCAGCCGGCCTCGTGGAATGTGATCAGGCTCGACAGCTGACAGGACGGCGCCCGCAAGGATGAACGAGAGCCCGCTATCACCGCATCGCGGACGCCGCAGCAATGGCGGCAGGGTGTCGCGCGCCGAGGGCCGGCAGGATCTGGGCTTCCTCGTCGTCAACGCAACGCAAACTCAGCGATATCGCGACGACGGATCTCGACCTCGATCGCCACCACTCGATCCGCTGCGCATCGGCATCGACGACAAGGAGGGCCGGCCCGGGGGCATCAATATTTTCGGACGCGGCTTCGGCAACCACAATCAAGACATCAAGATGCGGCTGCATCTGCGTGGCATGAACGCCCTGCATCACGTCGCGCCGTGACGGCCCGCGGAGGACTAGTTTCAATCTTCGAGCGTCACGATCGCGTGACGCTCGGGATCGTAGTCGCCACGTGTCCGCCATCAGCGCGCTTGAGACCATTTACGGGTTTTCCGAAAGGGAGCGACTGTCTTGTTGGTCAAGCGGGAATTGGTTGCCATGGACGTCTATCTCGCAGGATTGCGTTGAGGATAGTGACTAGCTTTGGAGCGACGGCGATTTGGGCGAGGAGCTTTGGTTTTCCGCCAGCGATGAGCTTGTCGCGGAAAAGTTTGAGCACTGGATTATGGCGCGCGGCGACCATGGTTCGACGAATAAGGAGCACGCTCTTGCGGCCGCCGCCGATGAAGCTCTTTCCGAGTGATGCTCTGAATCAACGTTTATCGCTCGGCGACGTTCCCGCTGACCTTCGGCGGCGATCATCTCGACGATTTGGCGCCGGCGAGCGACCAGATCGGCTAGAAGCCTTGTCATCTCGTCCGGCATTTGCCGCAGCTTCGGCTTGGTCGCTTCGGCGAAATGAGTGATCACGGTTGGCGTCAATCGGATCGGTCTTCGCCCGTTTGCCGAGCGTTTGGGCGAAGGCACGCACCTGCGCTGGATTGACCACCAACACCGGCAGGCCTGCGCCAGCCAGGCCAGCCGCAACCACTCTCGCACTACCACCTCGCGCCAACCGATTGGGAAGACCTGCCCGGCCGCGTGGGCGAAATCCGGCTCGTCGAGATTCCCGTGCCAATGCCGCTGCGTCTTCTCAGGCACGCTGAGCAGATTGGTGACGTGGGCAAGGCCTGTCGATATTTGGTGTCGGCCGCGCCAGCTTCTACCGGTGGGGTGGATAGCTGAACTTCGCGACCGCCGCCGCAAACGACCTGATCGCGCCAACGGCAGATTGGCTGATCGCACGGAAGCGGACATTCACGTCCAGCCTATTCCGCATCCGTCGCCACACTATACCGTCACCTCGGGCAGCCTCCGCGCTACCTCGGCACGCCGTTGATGACGAAGAGCGCCTTGATAAACTGATCAGGCGGGAAGTTTCCGAAGCTGTGGGCATAGATTTTCTTCACACGATCCGTGCGATAGAGTTCAGCCAGCGTCGCATCGACCAACAAACGTAGCTTGTCGTCGCCGCGCGGTAGAGCTAGTGCATAGGTCTCGAACGTGAAATACTGATCGGAAATCTTCATACCGGAGGGATTCCGGCTGTTGAGCAGATGATAGCTGAGAATCCCGCGATCGGCGAAATAAGCGTCGATCTTTCCCTCGGACAGGATCCGGACACCGTCTGGATGAGCCTGGACCGCTACGATCTCCGTTTTGATGCCGAGTTGCGCCAAGGTCGCCTTCAAGACCTCTTCGGTCGTCGTGCCCTGGAGCACGCCGATCTTTTTTCCGCTCAGATCCTCGAGCCGGTAAATTTCATTGAACCGGTAGAGAACTCCGGCGCCATCAATGAAGGTCGGCAGTGAAAAATCCACGATAGCGCGCCTAGACATAGTCATCGATGTAGGATCGCAAAGAATATCGATCTTGCCATCGCGTAGTGCGGTCAAACGTGTCGTGGACGAGACCTCGACATATTCGATTTTGAGTGAAGGGATATTGAGCGCCTTCTTCACACCGCTAGCGACTTCGCGGCAGAGATCAACGATATATCCGGAAGGATCGCCGTTAGCCGCCCGATACGAGTAAGGGGGCGCATCAAGCCGAAAGCCGAGCCGCAAAGTACCTGTCTCACGAGCGCGTGCCAGGGTGTCTGCAGCCAAGGTCGCCGTTGATATCGCCATGCTTAGTAGCGCGATCCAAAAGGCTCGCATGATCCCGTTCCGTCTTTTGGCAACGGCCAACACGATAGGCCGAATAGATGGATTGAAGAAAGTCGTTTCTAGCGTGCTGATTTTTAGCGGAATCGGGATTCGCAAAACGGCTAGACGATGTCTGCCGGGATAAGGCGGCCTGCAGAGATGACGCGACGGCATTGTCACGGGAATGGGCGAATTGAGCCTCGCCGGTTAGGGTGGGGGGCATGCAGCCGATTTCCTACGCCCGTCAGCAATTCCCTCCCGAGATCATCCGGCACGCCGTGTGGCTCTATCTGCGGTTCACCTTGAGCTATCGCGATGTCGAGGAGTTGCTGGCTGAGCGTGGCCTCGACATCTCGTACGAGACGATCCGGCGATGGGTACTCAAATTTGGCTGCAGCTATGCCCGCAACCTGCGCCGGCAGCGGCCCCAACCGGCAGACATCTGGCACCTCGACAAGAGGTGATCCGCCTTCAGGGCCGGCACCTGTATCTATGGCGAGCCGTCGACAGCGAGGGGGAAATCCTCGACATGCTGGTGCAATCGAGACGGGATAAGGGTGCTGCCTTACAACTGCTCAAAAAGCATGGCTTTGCTCCCAGGGTTCTGGTGACGGACAAGTTGCGATCCTACGGCGCGGCCCGGCGCGAGCTGGGGCTCTCGGCGCGCCATGAGCAGGGCATGCGCCGCACAATCGGGCTGAGAACTCACACCAGGTGATCCGACAACGAGAGCGCAAGATGCAGCGCTTCAAGTCGCAGATGTCGGCGCAGCGCTTTCTCTGCGTACATGCCGTCGTCCACAATCTCTTCAACCTCGAGCGCCACCTGATCTCCCGAGCAGCGCGAACTCCGGCTCGTCGGGGTTCCCGTGACAATGTCGATCGGAGAGGTACTGACGTTATTCGAGCAATCCCGCCGTCCGCCGCCGCACGTCGATCATTGTCACGCACGAGCTTGTCTTCGCCGCGGAAGTACCGGATCACGTCGTGTTCATGGATCAGGGCTGCGCGTTCCGCGCCAGGAGCGCACGCGCGCCTTCCTGTCCAGGCTTTTGCGGCCGAATACCGACGTCGTCCCCGGAGGCGGACTGTGACCGATATCTATGAACGTCTCGGCGTTGCCACGCGAATCAACGGAGCGGGTCTGCTGACGCGACTGGGTGGGAGCCTTATGGCACCCGCCGTGCTCGACGCCATGCGCGAGGCGGCCGGCCATTTCGTCGACATGACGGAATTGCAGACACGGGCCAGCGCGATCATCGCGCGTCATACCGGAGCGGAGGCCGGCATCGTCACCGGGGGGGCCGCTGCGGCGCTCACGCTCGCCACCGCCGCCTGCCTCGCGCGATTCGACGTCCGCATCATGGAGCGATTACCCGCGATCGATGACGAACCCAACGAAGTCATCATGTTCCGCGCGCACCGCAACGCCTATGACCACGCCATACGTGCCGCAGGTGCCCGCATCGTCGATGTCGGCTTCAACGATATCGCGATCGGCTCGGGGGTGAGGGGTCTCGAAGCCTGGGAAATCGAAAGCGCGATCACGTCTCGCACGGTCGCCGTCGCCTTCACGGCGGGGCCGCCGGGACAGGCGTCTCTGGCCATGGTCTGCAGGACGGCCGCTCAGCATGGCTTGCCGGTGATCGTCGACGCCGCTGCACAGTTGCCTCCGAAGGAGAATCTCCGCCGTTTCATTGATGAGGGCGCCGCGCTCGTGGCCATCAGCGGCGGCAAGGCGCTTCGTGGTCCGCAGGGCACCGGCCTGCTGTGCGGTCGCCGCGACCTCGTCGCTTCGGCACTGATTCAGCAGTTGGACATGGACATCTCGCCGGCCACCTGGTCTCCCGCGGAAGGCCTGATACCCGACGAACTGCGGCGTCGTCCGCCCCACCACGGTATTGGCCGCGGATTCAAGGTCGACAAGGAATCGATCGTAGGATTGCTCACAGCATTGGAGCTTTTCGAGACACGCGACCTCGCCAGCGAAACCGAGGCTATGATTCGCGAGCTGACCGCGGTCTCGGAGGCGCTGGCAGGGTCGCAGCATGTGAGCTGCGAGGTCGTCACCGGGCGCCATTATCCCGGGCTGAAGCTATCATTCGGCACCACCTGCGGCGGCCCGGACGCCTTGACCGTATCGTCCGAACTCCAGCGGCTAGCCAAGCCGATTCATCTCAGCGAACGCTGGGCCTCTAATAATATTCTCTTTGTCGATCCTGCGGGATTGCGAGCGGGCGACGGCGCAGCGATCGGCAGGGCGGTGCGCGCTCTGGTCCCGGGGGGCTGAGCCGGCTGCATGTCATATACGATCCTTCCCGACCTCGACGGGCGCCGCTGCATCGTCAGCAGCGCAAGCAATGGATTGGGCGCACCAGCATTGTCACGGAAATGTCGCCGAGCCAGGATTTTGCCCTGAGCAAAGCCGACTTACGCGGCGGCCGTCGCAATTTGCCACTGTTGCGCGACCTCGGCTCAAAGAGTCTCAGCGTCGCTCGGGAGATCATATGGCGCTCGAGGGGCTCTTGGTTCCTCGCCCAGCGAGGTAACCGCGCTACTCTTCGACGCCTCCTCTCTGGAAGCCGGCCCGCCGCGCAAATCCGACGGGCCTGCGGATGTGCTGAGGGCGCTCGCGCGGGGTCTGAGCGGCGTGGGCGGGTGGGTACGGCCGGTGAGATAGCTTAGCGCCTGGCTGGTGGAGTCGACCTGGTCGTCGTGGCGCCCATTCGGGAAAGCGAGGAACTCGCTGAGCCAGGTGGCCAGCCACGGCGCCTCCTGCGACAACGAGAGCGCAAGATGCAGCTCTTCAAGTGGCCGATGTGGCGCAGCGCTTTCTCTGCGTACATGCCGTCGTCGACAATCTCCTCAACCTCGAGCGTCAACTGATCTCCCGAGCGACGCTACGCTCACCTTCCCGTCCAGCTGCCAGATGTCTGCTGGTTGCGGCCGCAGGCGCAGGTTGCGGGCATAGCTGCATCCAAATTTGTGGACCCATCGCCGGATCGTCTCATACGAAATGTCTCAGCCAGAAGCTCCTCGACATCGCGGTAGCTCATGCTGAACCGCAGAGATCTCAGGCGGGAACTGGTGACGGGCGTAGGAAATCGGCTGCATGCCCCTACCGAACCTGCCAGGCTAAATCGCCCACTCCCGTGACAAATGCCCTCCTTGACTCTAGCGGCGGTCGCGCGCCTAGCTGCCGCCATCGATTGGCACTCATGGATCGAGACTGCTAACGGGTATCCCCTTGCGAGCCCGTCGAAAGATGCTCGCACCGAAATCCTACCAATAGGAAGACAGAACCATGAAGTTCCGTCCGCTGCATGATCGCGTCGTGGTCCGCCGCCTTGATGGCGAAGAGAAGACCAAGGGTGGCATCATCATCCCCGAGACCGCCAAGGAAAAGCCCCAGGAGGGCGAGGTGATCGCCGTCGGTTCCGGCGCGCGTGACGAAGCCGGCAAGCTCGTTGCCCTCGACGTCAAGAAGGGCGACCGCGTCTTGTTCGGCAAGTGGTCGGGCACCGAGGTCAAGATCGACGGCCAGGATCTCCTCATCATGAAGGAATCCGACATCATGGGCGTCGTCGGCTGAACGACTGAGACCGCTCTTTCCGTCATTTCATAAGGAGTTGCTCTCATGGCAGCCAAAGACGTCAAGTTCTCTTCCGATGCGCGCGACAAGATGCTGCGCGGTGTCGAAATCCTCGCCAACGCCGTGAAGGTCACGCTCGGTCCCAAGGGCCGTAACGTCGTGATCGAGAAGTCGTACGGCGCTCCGCGCATCACCAAGGACGGCGTCACCGTCGCCAAGGAGATCGAGCTCGCCGACAAGTTCGAGAACATGGGCGCCCAGATGGTGCGCGAAGTGGCCTCGAAACAGCACGACCACGCCGGCGACGGCACCACGACCGCCACCGTCCTCGCCGCCGCGATCCTGCGCGAAGGCCTGAAGGCTGTTGCCGCCGGCATGAACCCGATGGACCTGAAGCGCGGTATCGACTTGGCCGTCGAGGCCATCGTCGCCGACCTGAAGGAGAACTCCAAGAAGGTCACGTCCAACGGCGAAGTCGCCCAGGTCGGCACCATCTCGGCCAATGGCGACGAGTCGGTCGGCAAGATGATCGCCACCGCCATGCAGAAGGTCGGCAACGAGGGTGTCATCACCGTCGAGGAAGCCAAGACCGCCGAGACCGAACTCGACGTCGTCGAGGGTATGCAGTTCGACCGTGGCTATCTCTCGCCTTACTTCATCACCAACGCGGAGAAGATGATCGTCGAGCTGGAAGATCCCTACATCCTGATCTTCGAGAAGAAGCTGTCCTCGCTCCAGCCGATGCTGCCGATCCTCGAGGCCGTGGTGCAGACCGGCAACCCGCTGCTCATCATCGCCGAGGACGTGGAAGGTGAAGCTCTCGCCACCCTCGTCGTCAACAAGCTCCGCGGCGGCCTCAAGGTCGCGGCCGTCAAGGCTCCGGGCTTCGGCGATCGCCGCAAGGCCATGCTCGAGGACATCTCGATCCTGACCGCCGGCCAGCTGATCTCGGAAGACCTCGGCATCAAGCTCGAGACCGTGACCCTCCAGATGCTCGGCCGCGCCAAGAAGGTGCGCATCGAGAAGGAGAACACCACGATCATCGACGGCGCCGGCAAGAAGAAGAACATCGAGGCCCGCGTCGGTCAGATCAAGGCGCAGATCGAGGAGACCACCTCGGACTACGACCGTGAGAAGCTCCAGGAGCGCCTGGCCAAGCTCGCCGGCGGCGTCGCGGTCATCCGCGTCGGCGGCTCGACCGAGGTCGAGGTCAAGGAGAAGAAGGACCGCGTCGACGACGCCCTGAACGCGACCCGCGCTGCGGTCGAAGAAGGCGTTCTTCCGGGCGGTGGCGTTGCGCTCCTGCGTGCGCTCTCGACCGTCAAGGCGATCAAGACCGCCAATGACGACCAGAAGACTGGCGTCGAGATCGTCCGCAAGGCGATCATGGCTCCTGCCAAGCAGATCGTCGACAACGCCGGCGATGACGGCGCGGTCGTGATCGGCAAGCTGCTGGAGTCGAAGGACTACTCCTGGGGCTACAACGCCCAGACCGGCGTGTACGGCGATCTGGTCAAGGCCGGCATCATCGACCCGACCAAGGTCGTGCGCACGGCGATCCAGGACGCGGCTTCGATCGCTGGCCTGCTGATCACCACCGAGGCGATGATCGCCGAGCTGCCGAAGAAGGACTCCCCGATGCCCCCGATGGGCGGCGGCGGCATGGGCGGCATGGACTTCTGATCCCCGCACCGTCGCATTCTGCAAAGACTATGGAAGGCCCGGCGCAAGCCGGGCCTTCTCTTTTGGGGCGAGTTAAGCCAAGGCTCTCACCGGGGGATGAGAACCCGCGGTGAGAGCCTTGGCTGATTGCCGACAAGCATCTCCAAAGCGCAGCGCGATGGCGAGGTCCCGCCAGGACCCTGGCTTCTCTTCGAAGTCGGCGCGACGGCCTCTTCATGATCGGGTCGGATCGCTGGCGGAAATCGATGGCGCTTGTAGGGGATGCAAGGCTGAGACATGCCCGCTCATCTACACTTTGCCGCGAAATGTCCCAGTTAACGTGAGACATCGGCTATGGCTCATAGATCGCGCGATCCCGCATCAAATTCGCATCACGAATCGATCACTGAAGGCCATTGCGTCTTTCGCGTTGGGAAGACTCACGCGGATGCGTCGGTGCTCCGGCTCCATGGAGATGCGCACTTGATGCGGGATCTCGCGTTCCATCAGCCATAGCCCAATGTCGAACAGGCGCTCGTTCAAGTTGCGCGGTTCGAGTGGGAGGTAGATCGAGTGTGCCCTCACGACGTCGACAGGGGTGGTCACGGCGATGCCAGATCTCTGAATGCCGTCCTCCTGTGGCTCAAGACGATGGCACACTGGTCTAATCCTCTTTGCCCGACTGCTGGAGCCCAAAGCCCAGTCGGCGTAAGGCGTGTTCTTGGCCACATGGCGATCGAAGTCCCGAGCTCCGGCCACCATCACACGGATTCGAGCTCGCCGAGCGCAATGTTGGGTTGGCGCGTCGAATGCTGTTAGGGCGATGCAATTCGCCCTATTTCCGCCGTTCGCACGCCTCCCCGCGCAACGAGCATCCATGAGATCCGCGACAGCTGCATGACGGCGCGAAGGTATCGCTCAGTAGCGCCGTTGCGGTCGATTGACCCGTAACGGGCGCCCGGTTTCCGGATGGCGTTCGACAAGGAACCCGCTTGCCCGCGGCGAGGCCGACCATTCGAGGAACTGGACCAGGCTGTCGACCTGATCGTCGAACTTGCCCATGGGGAACGCCAGCAGCTCGCGCCGGAATTCCGACAACCAGTGCGCTTCAGTGGGAAGGAGGTACTGTCCGGTTTCCAGACGGGCTGTCTGCGCCTCGAGGCGCGTTGCCTTGTCGAGGCGCGGTTTGGTGCCATGGTAGCGCCAGTAACGGGTTTCCTCATGACGAAGCTGCTGGATCAGCGAAATCCCCGATCCGGCATGCTCAATCAGCACATGGTCGGCGTTCCATTTGTTCGCCAGACCGACGACACGCCGCTTCAGCTCGGGAAAGTCGAGCCGCTCGCGGATGACATCAAGCAGATGCCAGCGGTTATCGCGAAAGCCCCAGGTCGTTCCCACGGTGAAATCGCTCGTCGGTTCGGCCGTCAGAGCCGTGTCCCAGCTCTGAGCGATCCACTGGAATTCCTCGCGCCGAACCGGCCCGGAATACGTGCCAAACCACTCCAACCGGATGCGATTGCCACCTGGCGGCGTCGGATCTTGCTGATACTGCGCCGAGAAGACGTAGGCGCCCATTTCGATGCGCAGTTTCTCAAGCGTGTCCAGCGGCTCGCGCTCGGGGCATAGAGCCGTCCGGGGTTCGCGATGCTTGATCTTGCCAAAGGCGAGCGGGATGTCCTGCGGCTCGACGGCGATGGCGGGCAGGTTCAGGTGGGTGAACTGCCCAGTGTCGAGGAGGTAGCCGGGCAGGTCATCCTCGTGCAGCCGCTGCTGAATGATGATGATCCGTCCCTCGCTCTTGTTGTTGAGGCGAGAGAGGAGGGTTTGTTCGTAGTAGTCACGCACGCGCTGGCGCTCGGCCGGCGAGTTGGCATCGGCAGCCTTCATCAGGTCATCGACGATGATCAGATCTGCGCCAAAGCCGGTGACGGCCCCGCCGAGCGAAACCGCCTTACGCCCGCCCTGCGCCGTCGTGATCTGCTCGTCGACGCGGCTGCCCCCAATCTCGAGGCGGGTGCGCGGGAACAGTGCCGAATACCATGCCGATGTAATCACCGTGCGGAAGTCACGGGCATGTTTGGCCGCCAGGTCACTGCCATAACTCGCGACCATGATCTTTAGAGACGGGTCCTTGCCGAGCATCCAGGCCGGCAAGGCCACCGCGGCACAGATCGATTTTCCGTGCCGCGGCGGAACGGTGATGATGAGTCTCTTGGTCTCGCCCGAGACCACCTTCTCGAGGGCCAGGCACATCGCATTGACATGCCAGGAGGGGATGAAACTCTGCCCGGGATGAAGAAGCTCGAACGCGTCCCAGACGAACGGAAACAAGTACAGATTCTGCAGCGCTTTGACGACGATCGCATCGTTCATGGTCAGATCTCGTCGCTGTCAGTGTACCGGTTCTGCTCGAGGTGCCAAGCCAGGATGTCAGCATGGGATGCCTGGTCTTCCAGCGTGGTCGCGATAGTCTGGCTAACCGTGGCCCCACTGCCTCCCGGACCGCCCTCGAGATGCTTCAGCAGGACCATGCAGAGCTTGGGATCGCCGGTTTCGGCGAACCGATTGGCGAACTTGGTGGCGCCGATCTCGGCCTTCGACATATGCCGGACCCGCCCTCCCTCGCGTACAGGAACTTTGGCCTGCAGCTTTTCGCGAAGGAGCGTGCTCAGGTTTTTCGCTCCTTTGGGGCGGCCCTTGGGGTTGCCGGACTGGCCGGGCTTGAAGCGGCTGTGGGTCGGAGTTCGGCCACGGCCAACCTCGTAGTCCCTGGCGGCTTCAGACTGATCGGGTGGGGTAGTCTCGTCCGGGGAAGGGGGGTGCTTAGCCATGGGTGACCTCCACGGCGTTTTCAGCGGCCGTCGCCATGGCGCGCTCGGCTTGCACCGCGGCGAAGCTCTGCCCGGTCTGAGCGTGGACGGCCTGCTTACCGGTCAGCGCCTGCCAGCGCCGGACCGCGACATCGACATAGATCGGATCGAGCTCGATGCCATAACCGATCCGCCGTGCCTTCTCGGCAGCGATCAGCGTGGTTCCGGAACCGCAGAAGCAATCGAGAACGCTGTCTCCGATTTCGGTGCAGTCCTTGATCGCATCCGCTACCAGTGCCCAGGGCTTCACCGTCGGGTGGGACTGGAGATCGTCCATCCGACCCTTGCGGAAGGTGTTGATGCCCGGGTAGGTCCACAGCGTGGTGCGATAGCGACCATACTTGCCCAGCTGAATGTTGTTGACGTGCGGGACCTCAACGCCGCCGTTCTTGAACACGTGCACGAACTCTGTCTGATGGCGGTAAAGGCTACCCATGCCAGCATTGGTCTTGGCCCAGGTGCAGGTGACCTTGAACTGCAGCTCGGCTTTCCGCGCGGCGCTCAGCAACTCGAAGGCGTGTGGGCCATCCATGCAGACGTAGTGGAGCGAGCCGGGCAGCGAGTGCTGCTTGGACAGGCCGAGATAGGTTGCAAGGAAAGACGTGAACTCGCTCTCGCTCATCTCGCCGGAGGCCATCGCGAACTCGCGATGCTGGACTTGCCCCGACCCGCAAACGTGCCCGGAAACGGCGACGTTATAGGGCGGGTCCGACCAGACCGCGCGAACCTGGTGCCCCTGAAGAAGGAGCCGGTAGCTCTCCGTCTCCAGCGCCGAACCGCACAGCAGGCGGTGACGTCCAAGGCACCAGACATCGCCGGGCCGCGTCACCGCAGGTCCGGGTTCGGGCAGGAGGTCCGCCCGGTCCGGCGCCGACGCTTGCTCGTCGAGGCTTTCAATATGCAGATCGATTTCAGCGACCTCGAAAGCAGTCAACTCCAGGATCTCCGGGTCGAGATCGATCTCTTCCACGAGCGCCTTGAATTCGAGCGCCAGGGCCGTCTTGTTCCAGGTCGAGAGCTCCCCGATCCGGTTATCGGCGAGCCGGAAGGGGCGTTGTCACGTTAACTGCGGCGTGGCGGCGAGGGTGTAGATGGGCGGGCATGAGCCTGTCCTGCGTCAGCTACAAGCGTCATCGTTTTCCGCCCGCTATCATCGCCCATGCGGTGTGGTTGTATTTTCGCTTTCCCCTGAGCCTTCGCCTCGTGGAGGAGATGCTGCTGGAGCGCGGCATCGCCGTCTCCTATGAGACGATACGGCGCTGGGCGTTGAAGTACGGGCGGGATTATGCCCGCCGCCTCAGGCACAAGGCGCCGAGCCGCCGCGACATCTGGCATCTCGACGAGGTGGTCGTCACCATCAGAGGCCAGAAATACTGGCTGTGGCGGGCGGTCGATCAGGACGGCTATGTCCTCGACGAAATCATCCAGACGCGGCGCGACACCAAGGCAGCGCGGCGCTTGCTGAGGCGCCTTCTCAAGAAGCAGGGCTGTCCGCCACGGCGCATGATCACCGACAAGCTCGGTTCCTATGGCGCGGCTCGCCACCAGATCATGCCGGTGATCGAACATCGCTCGCACAAGGGCCTCAACAACCGGGCCGAGAACTCGCACCTGCCTTTGCGACGACGCGAGTGGGCGATGCAGGGCTTTCGATCTCCGGGAGGTCTGCAGAGGTTCGTGGCGATCTTCTCCGCTGTCCGCAATCTGTTTGCTCCGCCCCGCTGCAGTCGCTCCGCTCTCGCCACCCACCTGCATCGTCTGGATGCCATGGCACACTGGAAAGCCGTGGCCGGTGTCACGGCCTGAGCCCGTCACCTGGCCAAACCGCCCTCTGCGCCCGCCGGCGGTTAACGTGACAACGCCGTCCTGACCTTGCCGCCCTGCATGACGAGGCGAACATCTCGCAAAGCGGCGAGATGGCTCAGGGGATCCGCTCCGACAACAAGGACGTCGGCTGCCAGGCCAGGCTTGAGACTTCCGGTCTGACCATCGATGTCGATGACCTTCGCCGCATAGCCGGTGGCGGCGACGATCGTTTCCATCGCCGTCATTCCTCCCTCCTGCATCAGCTCCATTTCGAGCGGCAGATCGTCGAAGCGCGTGAACCGCCAGCCAGCATCGGTTCCGGCGACGAATCTAACGCCGGCCTCGCGCAGCTGGCGGAACTGGTACAGATTCTGGGCCGCGGATTTCTCCCAGCGGGTCAGGAAAGCCGCCTCGGTTTCGGTGAGCGAAGGCCTCGCGCGCAGCTCGCGGAGCACGGCGCCGCCGACCGCGAGCGTGCCCGTCACGGGAATGCCGGACTTGGCGAGCTTCTCGGCGACGGCCGGCTCGTAGACCTGCCGTCCACTGCCGTCGGCGATGAAGCCGGCATGCTCCAGCTGGTCGAAGCCGGCCTCGATCGCCATCTCGATCGAACGCGCGCAGAGGCAATGCGCTGTCGCCTTGCGATCGAAGCGATGAGCCTCGTCGACCATGGCATTGAGCTCTTCCTGCGAGAAGGCGGGGTTCCAGGATTGCGTGCCGACGGTGCCGCCGCCGCTCGCCATCACCTTGATGAAGTCGGCGCCGAGTTTGACCATCTCGCGGACCTTCTTGCGGACGCCGTCGACGCCATCGGCCTCGCCGCCGAGATACCAGACATGGCCTCCGGTGATCGTGATCGCCTGCCCGCAGGCCACGACGCGGGCGCCGTCGCCATGGCCGAGTTGCAGGGCGCGGCGGACATCGATGGCGGTGCGCCCCTTGGCGCCGAGATCGCGCAGCGTCGTGATGCCGGCCTTCAGCGCCTTGACCGTCGCCAGCGCCGAGGTCGCGACCAGGACGCCTTCCGTCTCGCGCACGGCGTCTTCGAGAATGGTGCCGTCGCCGGGGAGATTCAGATGGACATGGGTGTCGATCAGGCCCGGAAGGATGGTCGCGCCCGGGCAGTCATGGGCCTCGACAGACGCCAATTCGGCCGGAACCGCGCCCGAGAGAACCGCCTCGACCTTACCGCCGGAGATCACCAGGACCGGGTCCTTGATCGGAGCGGCGCCAGTTCCGTCGATGAGTTGGGCGGCCTTGATCAGCGTCTTCACGTCATTCGCTCCCGGAGCGTCGAATTTTGATCGAGGAAGAGAGTGGCGGAGCCGCTGGGAGCAGCTCTGCCTTCAGGCTCAGTCGGCCAGCGAAGCCGCACCGAGATATTCGAAGCCACCACCAGAATAGGTCACTCCGGTGAGCTTTTTCGAGGTCATCACCAGATCGACGTTCTGGCGGATAGGCAGCATCACCGCCTCGTCCATCAGTAGCTTCTGGAGTTCTTGATAGATCGCGACGCGCTTGGTGGCATCACCCTCTTCGCGGCCCTGCTTGAACAGCGCATCGAGCTTCGGGTTCGAATAATGGCTCCAGTTGAAGTACTGGCCGGCGGTGAACCAACCGGAGAGCGCATCCGGATCGACGCCGATATACTGCAGCGGCGTCAGCGACATGTCGCCGTTGATGTTGGCCGCGAGCCAGGCCGGCGAGGCGAGCAGCTGGACATTGGCCTCCATGCCGACCTTCTGGAGGTAGTTCTGGATGGCCTGGGCCAGCAGGGGGTAGGAGGTCGAGGTCGAGATCGCGGTCAGTGTCAGGGAAAGGCGCTTGCCGTCCTTCTCCCAGAAGCCGTCCTTCTTGGTCCAGCCGCCTTCCTTGAGCGTGGCCTCGGCCTTCGCCGGATCATAGGGGTACATCGTCTCGAGCGACTTGTCGTAGCCGAACATCGAGGGCTGCAGCGGGGTCAGCGAAGGCTGGATAGCGCCGGCTTCGGCGAGTTGGACGACCCCCTTCTTGTCGATGGCGTATTGAATGGCCCGGCGCACGGCGACGTCGTCGGTCGGGAACTTCTTGGCATTGACCGGGGCGAAGATGCCGAGCCCCGTGATTGGGACCGGAATCGCGGTGAAGCGGTCCATCTTCTGCATCGCGTTCCAGTGGACGCCTGGCGTTTGCTGCATCATCTGCGACTGGCCGGCCTGGAACTGGCTGACGCGGGCCTGCGGATTGGTGACGATCTGGAACTTCACTTCCGCGATGTTGGGCGGCCCCTTATGGCCGACGGAAGCCGGGTTCCAGTTGTAGGCCTCGTTGCGCTTGACCACGAGGCTCTGGTTGGGCTCGTAGCTGATGAAGGAATAGGGCCCGGTGCCGATCGGGTTCAGGCCGAGATCCTTGCCGTATTTGACGATGGCCGCGGGCGACTGCATGCCGAGATAGGGCACGCCCAGCTGCCGCAGCAGCGGCGCGTAAGGCGTCGCGCATTTGATGTCGACGGTATACTTGGCAGTCGCAACCGCTTCCTTGCAGGGCCCGAGCAGCGCGATCGAGACCTTGGCGGCGGTGTCCTTATTGGTGATGTACTTGATGTTCTCGACGACGGATTCGGCGTCGAAGCCCGTGCCGTCATGGAACTTCACGTCTTCGCGCAGGGTGAAGCTGTAGGTCAGGCCATCGGCCGAGACCGACCATTTCGCCGCCAGCAACGGCTCGACCTTGAAGTCCGGCGTCAGCCAGACCAGCGTGTCGAAGATGTTAACCAGCAACGGCCCCTGGTTGCGGGCGCCGGTCGTGGCTGGGTTCAGAGTGTCGATGGGCTCGGCCCAGCCGACGGTCAGCTTGGCGTTCTTGTTGGGCGCCTGCGCCTGCGCGCCGGAAATGGCGAGCATCGACAAGCCCGCCAGCACCCATCCACGAAGTCCTGTGTTCATCGCCATGTCCCCTTTTTTGAGCGGCGTCAGCCGCGATTGAGCGTCGGGTCGAGTTCGTCTCGCAGACCGTCGCCGACCAGATTGACGCCGACGACAAAGAGCGACAGAAAGAGTCCCGGAAAGACCGTGATCCACCAGGCAAGTATGATGTAGTTCTGGCCGTCGTTCAGGATCGCGCCGAGCTCGGGCGTGGGAGGCTGGACGCCCAGGCCGATGAAGCCGAGCGCGGTGATCCAAAGCGCGGCGATGCCGAGCCAGGTCGTGGTCAGCACGATGATGCCCGACATCACATTCGGCAGGATGTAGCGAAGGATGATCCGCGCCTGGGACGCGCCGGCGCAGCGGGCCGCCTCGACATAGGGCAGGTTGCGCACCTCGACGGTGGCGCCTTCGACGAGCCGCGCGAAGACCGGGACGAGGATCGCGGCGATCGCGAAGACGCCGTTGACCAGGCCGGGTCCGAGAATCGCGGTGACGGTCAGCGCCAGCAGAATGCCGGGGAAGGCGAGCAAAAGGTCGATCAGGCGCATGATGCCGAAGCCGAGTGCGCCGCCGAAATAGCCGGCGACGAGCCCGACGGCCGTGCCGGCGAAGGCGCCGAGCAGGACCACGGACAGGCTCGCCAGAATTGTTGTGCGTGCGCCGATCAGCACGCGAGCCAGCAGGTCGCGTCCGAAGGCGTCGGTTCCCATGACGTGAACCGCGGTCGGCGGTGAGAAGGTCGCCATCGGATCCTGCGCGACCGGGTCGATCGTGATGAGGAGCGGCAGGATGAAGGCGAGGAACGCCAGCACCGTGCAAATGACGAGACCGAGCGAGAGGCTGCGGTGACGAAGCGCGCGCAGCACGGCGCGGCGGCGCGACCAACGACGGGTAGCGAGCACGGCGGGATCGGGCTCGATTGCGAAAACAGCGGGCATTTGAGCGCTGTCCGTCATCGCGCGATCCGAGGATCGAGGACCGGGTAGAGAATGTCGACGATGAAGTTCGACAACGCATAGATGAGCGCGATCATCATGATCAGCGCCTGCACCGTCATGTAGTCCTTCGCCAGGATCGCCTGGATCAGCAGGCGGCCGATGCCGGGGCGCGAAAACACAGTCTCGACGATGACGGAACCCGACAGCAACTGGCCGATCTGAAGGCCGACGATCGTCAGGATAGGCAACAGGGCATTGCGCATGACATGCCAGCAGAACAGGCGCGCCGGAGGCAGCCCCTTGGCGCGGGCGGTGGTGACATGCTGCTGCGACAGCGCGGTAATGACGCTGGAGCGAATGAAGCGGGCGTTGAAGCCCATCGTGCCGAGCGCCAGCGTCACCGCCGGCAACACGAGGCCCTTTAGCCCGGTCCCGCCGACGACGTCAAAGATCGGCCAGATCACGGCGAACATCAGGATCAGCAAAAGCCCGAGCCAGAAGCTCGGGATCGACATGCAGATCAGCGCGAAGCCCATGCCGGCGGTGTCGGCCGCGCGATTGCGTCTTACTGCTGCGATGATGCCGATCGCCGAACCGAAGAGCAGTGAGATCGTCAATGCTGCCAGCGTCAACTGGGCCGTCGCGGGAAAGCTCGAGGCGATCAACGATGAGACCGTCTGCTGGTTGGCATAGGAATAGCCGAAATCACCGCGGAGCACCTGGCCGATCCAGACGAAGTATTGCTCGTGCAGCGGTCGGGTCAGGCCCAGTTGCTCACGCAGCCTTGCGATCATCTCCTTGTCGCCGGCACCGGTGCCCAGCATGGCAATGACGGGGTCGCCAGGAATCAGGCGGATGATCAGGAAGGCGACGACGGTGATGCCAAAGGTTAGGGCTATGATGGCGACGAGGCGCTTGAGGACATAGCCAGCCATTGATCAGCCCATCCCTCCCGCTGTGGAGGATGAGGATGCGGCGAAGGTCGGTCCTGATGCGGTGCTTCCGAACTGTACCATGATACTATAACACTCCCACGCGGGTCAGCGTTCGTCAATCAGTTCCATGCGGGACGAGTTGTCTAGGCGAAGCAAACGATTGATCCGCAGCAGACGCTGCCCAAGCACCTGTTCGGAAGGCAATGGATGGATTTCACGATCGACAGATCCCTGCCGATTTCGATCCGACAGCAGCTCAAGGGCTTGATCGAATATGCGATCGCATGTGGCGATGCGGCGCCTGGCGAGCCGTTGCCATCGGTTAGGGACTTGGCTTCTGCGCTCGGCGTGGCGCCGATGACCGTGAGCCAAGCCTACGGCGATCTCAAAGGGCTCGGGCTGATCGAAGCCCGCGCAGGCTCGGGCACCTTCATTGCCGAAAGCAGCGGCGAGTCGCTACGCGCGCAGGAGGACTTCGCGGCGCTGCACGGTCAGATCGAAGCGTTGATCGATCAAGGGTTGTCACTCGGGTTGCGCGCCTCAGATCTTGCTTCGCTGATCCACGGTCGACTGGCGTCGCGGGCTCGTCTCGGCCGTCGCAAGAGCATTGCGGTGGTCGGCCTCTTCCAGTCGACGACGACGCGCTACGCTCGCCTGATCGCGGAGCAGATCGGCCCGGCGGCAACCGTCGCGCCGGCGACGATAAATCTGATACAGCGGGATTCCGCTTCACGGTCGAGGATCGCTTCGTCCGATCTCGTCGTGACGTTCGTCAACCGACGGCGCGAAGTTGCCAGCCTTCTACCGGGCGCCCGGGTCGCCGGGATACGCTTTGTTCCTGCCGAGGAGACGCGCCGCGCGCTTGCAGCGATCGCGCCGGGTGCTCGCCTGCTGCTGGTCGCTCGCGTTCCGGAGTTCCTACCGATCATGAAGGCCGGGGTCACCCGTTTTGCCGACTCTCCCGGGCTCCTAAAATTGACCGCAGGGAGTGCCGCCGACGTCGCGTCGCTGGCAGCAGAGGCGGATGCGCTCATCTATGCCTCAGGGACTGACGACGTGTTGGCAAGCGTTCCGCAAACGCTGCCGACGATCGAGTATCGCCACATCCCAGACCCTCTCGATGTTCAGCGCCGGGTCGGTTCACTGCTGGACGATGAAGATTAGTGGCATCGTAGACTTAACAAAGCTGACTTCCGTGTGAGATGACGGGCCATGACAGACCGTGATCCGCTCTATCGCCGCCATCGATTTCCCGCTGAAATCATCGCTCACGCCGTTTGGCTCTATTCCGCTTCCCTCTGAGCCTGCGAATGGTGGAGGACATGCTGGCTGCCCGCGGGATCATTGTTTCGCACCAGACGGTCCGGCTTTGGGCGGAGAAATTCGGTCGTAGCTTCGCCAACGAAATCCGCCGCCGCTCATCCGGTCGGCTCGGCGACAAGTGGCACCTCGATGAGGTCGTCGTTTCGATCGGCGGCCGAAAGCACTGGCTGTGGCGTGCCGTGGATCAGGACGGTTTTGTTCTCGAGGTGCTGGTACAAAGCCGCCGAAGTGCCAAGGCTGCAAAACGCCTGATGCGCAAACTCCTGAAGGGTCAGGGCGGGGCGCCACGGGTGATGATCACCGACAAGCTTCGGTCCTATGACGCCGCAAAGCGGGAGATCATGCCAGGTGTCGAGCATCGCTCCCACAAGGGGCTGAACAATCGGGCGGAGAATTCCCACCAGCCAGTGCGACGACGAGAGCGGATCATGAAGCGCTTCAAGTCACAGCGACAGCTACAACGCTTCGTTTCCATCCACGACCCGATCGCCAACCTGTTCCACATTCCGCGCCACGACATTACATCCAGCCATCATCGCGATATGCGCGCAACCGCGATGAACCTTTGGGCGCAAATCGCTCGGGCATGAACGGCGAAGACGACCGGCGCCATACTCTTGCCTCGCTGCCGTTAAGTTTACGATGCCTGCTTCTCCCACGGTTTTTAAATCTGGTACGGTTCCAGACTTGCCGACATGATCGCCGAGGTTGTCGATCACAGGGAGGCTATTCGATGAGCGCAACGGTTGCCATGCCGGATCAGCCCATCGCCGCGTCGCGCGACCCGCTTCTGGAGCATTTCGTCATCAAGAAGCTGCGGTTTCGCAACCGCATCGTCAGCACCAGCCATGCCTCGATGCTGGACGATGGCGGCTTGCCGCTCGAACGGTATCAGCGCTATCACGAGGAAAAGGCTCGCGGCGGCCTCGCCATGACGATGATCGGCGGTTCGGCGATGACATCGCTGGATTCGAGCTGGGGCGGCGGCCAGCTCGATCTCTCCAGCGACCGCATCATTCCCCATCTGGCGGCGCTGTCCGAGCGCATTCACCGCCATGGTGCGGCCGTGATGTGCCAGGTCTCGCATCTCGGTCGGCGCGCGACCTCCTATGGGGGGAACTGGCTTCCGGTGCTGGCGCCATCGCGCGTCAGGGAGGCGCGCAACCGCAACTTCCCCAAGGAAATGGACGATGCGGATATCGCGCGGATCGTCCGTGACTATGCCGATGCCGCGCTGCGCTGCATGCGGGGCGGGCTCGACGGCATCGAGACGGTGACCGGCGGCCATCTGATCGGCCAGTTCCTGTCACCGCGCACCAACAAGCGCAGCGACGGTTTCGGCGGCTCGCCGGAGAACCGGGCGCGTTTCGGGCTCATGGTCCATGAGGCGATCCGCAAGCGAGTCGGCGACGAGGCGATCGTCGGCATCCGCTTCGTGATCGACGAGGGCGTGGCCGACGGTTCGGATTTCGAGGATTGCCTGCAACTCGCCCGGATCTTCGAGCGCGAAGGCCATATCGACTATTTCAACTGCATCTACGGCCGCATGGATACCGATCTCGCGCTGGCCGAGGACAACATGCCCGGCCTATTCCAGCGCAACGCGCCTTATCTCGCTTCGGTGGCGCAGTTCCGGCGCGAGACGAAGCTGCCGCTGATCCACGCCGGCGGCATTCGCGATGTCGCGACGGCCCGCCATACCATCCGCGAGGGCGTCGTCGACCTGATCGGCATGACGCGCGCCCATATCGCCGATCCGCATCTGGTCGAGAAGATCAGGCGCGGGGAGGAGGATCGGATCCGCCCCTGCGTCGGGGCCTCCTACTGCCTCTACAAGAAGGTCAATTGCATCCACAACGCCGCCAGCGGGCGCGAAACGCTGCTCAGCCATGAGGTCGCGCCGGCGTCGCGTCTCCTGAAGGCCGTGGTGGTCGGCGGCGGTCCGGCCGGTCTGGAAGCCGCTCGCGTTTGCGCGGAGCGAGGGCATTCGGTCGTGCTGTTCGAGGCTGCGGCCAGGCTGGGCGGGCAGTTGCTCGTCGCGACCGCTGCCGAGGAGCGTCGCGACCTGATCGGCATCGTCGATTGGCGCATCGCCGAGCTCGAACGGCTCGGGGTCGATATGCGAACGAACTGCTATGCGGAGGCCGACACGGTTCGCGCCGAGGCGCCGGACCTCGTAATCGTCGCCACCGGCGGCATTCCGGATACCGACTGGTTCGACGGCGCCGACCTCTGCGACAGCGTCTGGGATGTGCTGACCGGCACGGTGCCAGGCAAGAACGACGCGCTCGTCTATGACGGGACGGGGCGCCAGGCTGCCGCGTCCTGCGCGCTGCAGCTTGCCCGGCAGGGCAGGTCGGTCAGCATCGCAACACCCGACGACGCCCTCGCCATCGAGATGACCTACATCGACA
Organism: Bosea sp. NBC_00550; assembly: GCF_026020075.1. NCBI lineage: Bacteria > Pseudomonadati > Pseudomonadota > Alphaproteobacteria > Hyphomicrobiales > Alloboseaceae > Allobosea > Allobosea sp. NBC_00550. The sequence continues at coordinate 2,553,811 of NZ_CP102772.1, read as the reverse complement.
AGTCCAGTTTTCGTAAGCGCTTCGCCGAGTTGGGCATCCGCTCGCTCGTCGATGTCAGGCTGGAGAAGGTCCAGCGCCGGGGCAACGCCCTGCAGGCCACATTCCGCAACGAATTGACCGGCGCGGAAAGCCAGGTCGAGGCCAGCCAGATCGTCGTCGAATACGGCACGCTGCCGGCCGCCGAGATCTATCACGAATTGCGGCATCTCTCGGCCAATGACGGGGTGACCGATATCGCGTTCATGCTGGGGAGCGAGGAGGCAGCCGCGCCCACGCCGGGGAGTTTCCTCCTGCACCGCATCGGCGACGCCGTGTCGAGCCGCGACCTCTATTCCGCGATCTACGAGGCTTACCGGCTTTGCTCCAAGCTCTGAGCCGCCGGCGCGATCAGGCCGCGGCGGAGCTTCGGCCGCTTTTCGCGTCGGCGAAGCGCTCGATCCGGAAGTCGTGAAGCGGGATGTCGGTCGTGCCCGTCGCGATCAGCTCGGCCATCGTATCACCGACGCCCGGGCCGAGCTGGAAGCCGTGTCCGCTGAAGCCGAAGGCGTGGAACAGCCCCGGCGTCGTGCCTGATGGTCCCATGACCGGCAGCATGTCGGCCAGATAACCCTCGCAGCCCGACCAGGTACGGATTATCGAGACTTTCTCCAGGGCCGGCAAGAGCTGTCTCAGGGCGCGAAGCTGGGCTGGAAGCCGCGCCGGATCGGCTTTGGCGTGGCCTGGATCGAGTGGTACGTCGACCCGTTCGGCCGCGCCGCCGAAGACGATGTTGCCACGCTCGACCTGGCGGAAATAGGCGTCGGTGCCGTGACGACGAGTCCAGATGCCGACGACCGGCAGGATGCTATGGGGCAGGGGTTCGGTGACGCCCATCTGTGGCCCGCGCGAGGTGAGGGGCACCGGCTCGCCGAATTGCGCGGCGATCCGCGCGCCCCACGCACCGGCGGTGTTCAGCAGTCTTCCGGCCTCGAACACGCCCTTGGATGTCGTGACGCGGAAGCCGGCTTCGGTCCTATCGATGCTGCCGGCCTCGCATTCCTCGACGATCTCCGCGCCAAGTCGTCGCGCCGCATCGGCGAAAGCCGGCGCGATCAGGCGCGGATTGCCGGAGCCGTCATGCGGGGAAAAGGAGGCCGCGATCGCTCCGGGGCCGAGGCCGGGAAAGCGCGCCCAGACCTCGTCGGCGCCGAGTTCCTCGAGTTCCAGTCCCCAGGGCCGCGCGGCATCGGCATAGGTGCGCATGTCGGTCAGCGCATCCTCTTCGAAGATCAGCCGGAGATGGCCGGTCGCGCGGAACTCCACGTCGCGGCCGAGCAGGCGCTCTGCGTCGCCCCAGAGCGTCCGGGAGCGATGCGCCAACGGCAATTGCGTGAGATGGCGCCCGGTCCGGCGGATATTGCCGAAGGAGGCGACGGTGGCGCCCGTTCCGACACGGTTGCGTTCGATCAGCGTGACCGTCAGGCCGCGCCGCCTCAGGAAGAAGGTTGCAGCGGTTCCCATCAGGCCGCCGCCGACAACGATTACATCCATGTCCAGCCTCTTGCCGTACAGGCGGCAAATCTCCACGCGGCCGAACCTGACGCGGGCGCGCGGAGCCGTCAAAGACGCGATGGCCGGCAGGCCATAAGTCCGGCCTATGGACCTGCCCTGCATGTCTCTTGGACCACCCCGCCGCTGCCGTGCCAGCTTCCGGCCGCCAGCAAGAGGAGCGGACATGGACGATGGAACAGTGTCGAGTGCGGACTGGAAGGTCGGCGTCGATATCGGCGGCACCTTCATCGACTTCTGCGCGCTCGAGACGCGCTCGGGCCAGGTCGCGTCGCTGAAGGTCTTGACCACGCCTGACGATCCGGGCGCGGAACTGATGACCGGCCTCTCTTTGCTTGCCGAGCGCGAAGGCCTCGATCCGCAAGCGGTAACCCGCTTCGTCCACGGCACGACGGTCGGCGTCAACACCATCATCCAGCGCAAGGGAGCGTCGCTCGCTCTCTTCACCAATGCCGGCTTTGAGGACGTGATCGAACTCGCGCGGCTGCGCATGCCCGAGACCTATTCGCTGTTCTGCTGCCGCCCTGAGCAGCTCATCACCCGCGACCGCGTGTTTGGTATCCCGGCCCGGATGCGCTCGGACGGTCGCGAGACGGTGAAGCCCGATCTCGACGTTGTCGCGGCCGCTGTCGCTTCGGCAAAGGCGCGCGGGGCCGTCGGCATCGTCATCGCCTTCCTGCATGCCTGGCGTGACGGCGCGCAGGAGGAGACGGTGAAGGCCGAGATCGCCCGGATTGCTCCCGAACTCTTCGTTTTCACGTCCTCCGAGGTCTGGCCGGTGATCCGCGAATATGAGCGGACGACGACGGCGATCCTCAACGCCTATGTCCATCCCCGCATCGCCGGCTATCTGACGGCGCTGGAGCAGCGGCTGGCGGACCGGGGCGTGCCGGCGCGCGCGCTTCTGACCAAGTCGAACGGCGGCGTGATGAATGCCGCCGAGGGCAAGCGCGCATGCGTTTCCATGCTTCTGTCCGGTACGGCCTCGGGCGTGATCGGGGCGACCTGGTTCGCGCGTCAGGCCGGCGAGAAGCGTGTGCTGACGCTCGACATCGGCGGCACATCCGCCGATTTCGCCCTGATCATCGACGGCGAGCCCCAATACGGCACCGGCGAGATGATTGGCGAGTTCCCGCTTTACATCCCCTCGGTCTCTGTCAGCTCGATCGGCATTGGCGGTGGCTCGATCGCGACCGTCGATGGGCAGGGCGTGCTTCGGGTCGGACCGGAATCGGCCGGCTCGACGCCGGGGCCGGCCTGTTATGGGCGCGGCGGCGAGCAGGCGACCGTCACCGACGCCATGGTGGTCTGCGGCTGGCTCGGCCATAGCGAGATGGCCTATGGCCAGCTCAAGATGGATGCCGGCCTTGCCAGCGGAGCGGTTGGGCGTCTGGCCGAGCAACTCGGTCGACCGCTCGACGACACGGCGCAGGCGATCCTCGATATCGCCGTCTCCGAGATGTTCGTCGAGGTCGAGAAGCTGTCGTCGCGGGCCGGCGTCGACCTGAAGGACTTCACCCTGATGCCCTTCGGCGGCGGCGGTCCGATGCTCGGTGCGTTCCTCGCCCGCGAACTCGGCATGACCAGGCTGCTGGCGCCGCGACGGCCGGGCGTCGTCTCGGCACTGGGCGGCCTCGTCGCGGATCTGCGCGGCGATTTCGTCCGGACGCTCTTCGCCGAGCTTTCGGCTGCGGTATTGCCGCAGTTGAAGGCCGCCGCCGCCGCCATGGTCCAGGAAGGGCGCCGCTGGCTTGCGGCACAGGGCCATGCCGGCCCGGCCGATCTCAGATTCTCGGCGGATATGCGTTATGTCGGGCAGAGCTACGAGATCGAGGTCCCCTTGCAGCCCGCCTGGCTCGAATCCGGCGACCCGGCGGCCATCGCCCGCGAGTTTCATCAAACACATGCCCGAATCTACGACTTCGATGATCTTCATGGTCGCGTCGAGATCGTGAACCTGCGTCTCTCGGCCATCGGTGCGGGACCTATCCTCACCTTCCCGGAGGCCAGCGAGATCGATGCGGCCGCGACGCCGGAACGCACGCTCGAAATTCATACCGGGGGGGCGCGGAGGGTCGTCGGCCTCTACCGTCGCGCCGATCTACCGCCCGGCAGCCGTTTCGCGGGCCCGGCCGTCGTCGCGCAGGAGGACACCACGGTTGCCATTCCCGCCGGGGCGACGGCCCGCATCGACGGCCATCTCAACCTTCATCTGACTTTCGCGGAGTGATGCCGATGTTTGACCGGATGAAGCTTCAGGTGCTCGCGAACCACGCGCGTGCCGCCGCCGAGAACATGGCGCATACGCTGCACCGCACGGCCCATTCCGCCTTCGTCAAGGAGACGGAGGATTTCACGGTGATGTTGATCAGCCGCAGCGGCGACACCTTCGCCGTGCCGATGGAATTGGGCGCGACCTGGTATCCCGGCCTGTCCTGGGCGCCGGCGCTCGCGATGGTCGACGATTACAAGCCGGGCGACGTCGCCTTCACCAACGATCCCTATTCCTGCTTCGTCGCGACCCATGCACCCGATACCCATCTCTGGAAGCCGGTCTTTCACGAGGGCGAGATCGTGGCCTGGACCGGCGGCCATATCCACAACACCGACATGGGCGGCGCCGTGCCGGCCTCGCTGTCACGGGCGCTTACCGAGATCCATCAGGAGGGCATCCGCTTTCCGCCGATGAAGCTCGTCAACGAAGGGGTCTTCGACGAGCAGATCCTTCGGATCATGACGACCAATGTTCGCAAGCCGGACCTGAACATCGGGGACATCAAGGCGCTGGTCGGCGCGCTCAACACCGGCGAGCGCAAGGTGCTGGCCATGATCGAGAAGTTCGGCCGCGAGGCCTTCCTCGGTGGCGTCGACGCCCTGCTCGACCATGCCGAGGCGCAGGCGCGCGAGGTGCTGCGCGGCATGCCGGACGGCACCTGGGAGTTCGCCGATTATGCCGACGAGGATTCAGTCGAGGCCAATCCCTGCCGCCTGAAGCTCAAGCTGACCATCCGGGGCGACGAGGCGGTGCTCGACTTCACCGGCTCCGATCCGCAACTCGGCTCCTCGCTCAACGTGCCAAGCGGCGGCAATCCGCGACACACGATCCTGCTCGTCGGGGTCTACTACGTCCTCTACACGCTGAATCCGAAGATCCTGCTCAATACCGGGCTAACGCGCCCGTTCACCTGCATCACGCCGGAGGGGACGGTCCTGAACCCCGTCTTCCCGGCTGCGGTCGGCATGCGTTCGCTCACCTGCGCCAGGCTTCGTTCGGTGATCTTCGGGGCGTTTTCGCAGGCTGTGCCGGAGCGGCTGCCGGCGGCGCCCGCCGGCAACAACTGCATCATCAACGTGATGACGACGGACGAGCGCACGAGCCGGACTGTCATCGCCGCGGTGAACCCGGTGGTCGGCGGCGGCGGCGGCATGCCGCATCGCGACGGCACCAATGGCTCGGGGGCGGATGCCGCTTATCTCAAGAACACGCCGATCGAGATCACCGAGACCGAGACACCGGTGGAGTTCGTCAAATACGGGCTGGCCAGGGACAGTGGCGGCGCCGGGCGCTGGCGCGGCGGGCTGGCTACCGACATGGCGTTCCGCGTCTTCGCGCCGGACAGCCGCATCACCGCCCGCAATCGCGACCGCAGCTTCTTCCGGCCTTGGGGCGTGCTGGGCGGCAAGGCGGCGGGCCTCTCCGACATGGTGGTCAATCCAGGCCAGCCGGAGGAGCGGCGGCTCGGCAACATCGACACCGCTGTTCTGCAGCCCGGTGACGTGCTGGAGATCCGCTCGGCCGGCGGCGGCGGCCGTGGTCATCCCTTCGACCGGGAGGCATGGCGCGTGGCGGAGGATGTCGTGCGCGGCTATGTTTCGCCGGAAGCGGCGGAGCGGGATTATGGCGTCGTCATGCAGGGCGAAGTCCTGGATGAGCAAGCGACCAAGGCACGGCGCGCCGACCGCGCGCCGGTATCGGGCCACTTCCATTTCGGCCCGGAGCGCGACGGCTACGAGGCGCAGTGGACGCGGGACGCTTATGACAGGCTGACGGCCTTGCTTGCCGGCCTGCCGATCCATTGGCGCTTCTTCGCCAAGACCGAGATTTTCCGACGGATGAAGGGAAGAACTGGCGCTGATGGTGTCGAAGAGGCTTTTGCTGCGGCGCGGGCGCGGTTTCCCGAGATGCCGGAGCCGGAGCTTGTCCACGCCGAGGCGGCCGAATGAGCGCAGCCGCGAATGCAGGGGCTGGCCGTCTGGTCCGATTGGCCGAGGTGGATCGCGCCCCGCTGCGCTTCTTCCTTGATGGAGCTGAGCGGGGGGCTTTGACGGGGGACACCGTGCTCAGCGCTGTGCTCTCGGTCGCGCCGGCTCTGCGCCGCTCGGAATTCGGCCCGGAGGCCCGTGCAGGCTTCTGTCTGATGGGAGCCTGTCAGGACTGCTGGATCTGGCAGGAGGATGGACCGAGGCTGCGCGCCTGTTCGACGCCGCTGATCGAAGGCATGCGCCTCTTGTCCGACGCTCCGGTAGAGTGGCCATGACGGAGGCCGCAGGACCGCGGGTCGTTGTCGTCGGGGCTGGCCCGGCCGGGATACGGGCTGCCGAGGCGCTGGTCGCCGGAGGGCTGGTGCCCATCGTTATCGACGAAGGCGAGCGTGCCGGAGGCCAGATCTATCGCCGTCCGCCGCAGGGCTTCACGCGCCCGCCCGAGGCCCTCTATGGCTCGGAGGCTGCCAAGGCCGTCGCGCTGCACCAGACCTTCGATGCCCTGGCGGCGGCGGGCCGCCTCGTTCATCATCCCCGCAGTTCGGTCATCGCCATCACGGCCGAGCGGTTGCAGGCGCTCGATGGCATGGGTTCGCGCTGGATTTCCTATGACCGGCTGATCCTCGCCACTGGCGCGATGGATCGCGTCATGCCCGTGCCAGGCTGGGAGAACGCCGGCGTCTACGGGCTTGGCGCGATGCAGATCGCGCTGAAGGCGCAAGGGGCGGCGCTGGGACGGCGCATCGTGCTGGCTGGCTCCGGCCCGCTGCTCACCCTGCTTGCGGTTCAATTGCTGAAGGCCGGAGGGCAGGTCGCGGCGGTCCTCGATACCGCGCCCATGCGCCAGCAATTGCGCGGCTTCTCCGGTCTCTCGGCGAGGCCGCTCTTTGCCCTGCGCGGGCTGATGATGCGTCGCAGCCTTGGTCGGCTCTATCATGCCGGCGTCCAGCTGGATCGCGTCGAGGCGGATGAGCGCGGTCCAGCCGCCGTGCTCTGGCGCGACGAAGCGGGCCGGAGCCAGCGTACGGCCTGCGATGCGGTTGGCCTCGGCTGGCACCTGCGGGCCGAGACGCGCCTCGCGGACCTGGCCGGCTGCGACTTCACCTATGAGGAAACCTGGCGGCAATGGCTCCCGAAAGCCGATGCCATGGGACGCGCGGGACGCAGCGTCTATCTCGCCGGGGACGGGTTCAGGATTCTCGGCGCCGATGGGGCAGAGGTTGCGGGGCGGCTCGCAGCGGCGGCCTGTCTGCAGGATCTCGGTTTTCCAGTACCGGATATGGCGGCGGATAAGCGTCGGCTGGCCCGGCTCAACCGCTTCGCACGCGGCGTCGCTGCGGCCTTTCCCTGGCCCGCCGAGACTGCGGTCGGATTGCCGGATGAGACGATGGTCTGTCGTTGCGAAGGCGTGACGGCCGGCGAACTGCGCCGGACCGTCGATTTCGGCGGTGGCGAGGTCAATCGCGTCAAATCGCTCGGGCGCGCCGGCATGGGGCGCTGCCAGGGCCGCTATTGCGAACTGGCCGCGGCAGAAATCGTCGCCGGCAGCGCGGGCCATGGCTGCGCCGCGGCAGCGGGCCGGCTGCGCGGGCAGGCGCCGGTGAGGCCGGCCCTGATCGGCGCGCTGATTCAGGACGCTGCAGCCGACGGCTGATGCCGCGCGTTCAGGTGCCGGCGGCGCGGTTGAAATCCCGGCAGGCTGCGCGCAGGCAGTCGCGCATCAGTTCATGGCTGCCGGAGAGTGGCCGGTCATTGCTGGTCAGGATCGCGATCGGGACTTCCATCCTGGGCTCGAAAGGCCGAGTCACGACACCGTTGAACTGCTCCCAGGGCAGGAGGCTGTCGACGATGGCGATACCCAGCCCGTCGCGGACATAGGGCAGGGCCGTGATCGAGAGATCGATCTCGATCGCCGGGGCGTAGACGAAATCCTCGGCTTCCGCGGTGGCGGCCAGAAACCGGCCGGGCAAGGTATCCGCCCGGTAGGAAATCAGGGTCTCGTCACGGATATCGGCGAAACGGATGCTGTCGAGCCTTGCCAGCCGATGCTCCGTCGAGATGACACAGACCAGCGTGGCGCGCCCGACCGTCTCGGCGTGGATGCCCGGATGCGGCAGGTTGTTCATCGCGATGCCGAGGGAGACCTCGCCATTGCGCAACATCTCGACGATGGCCGTCTGCGAGGCGATCAGCGAGCGCACGACGATTTCGGGATGGGCTTCCCGAAAGGTGGTCAGCGCCCTCGGCACGATCGACATGGACGGTGGGGCGGACGCCGCGAGCCGGACGAGGCCGGTGCGCCCATGCCGCATGTCGACCGTTCGGCGCCGGAGCGCATCGAGCTCTCCGAAGATGTGCTCGGCCTGGGAATAGAGCTCCTCGGCCTCCTGCGTTGGCACCAGGCGCCCGCGCACGCGGTTGAACAGCTTGAAGCCGAGCTGGTCCTCGGCATGGAGGAGGATCTGGCTCAGGGCCGGCTGCGAGATGTTCAGCATCGCGGCGGCGCCGGTCACCGTGCCGCAGCGCATCAGCGTGCAGAAGACTTCGAGTTGGCGCGCCCGCATCTGTCGTCCCATCAACAGCGATAGCGCAGACATCGCCGCCGGTGGCGCGGATGTCCAGCCTCAAGCGCGGTTGGGCTTCGCCCGTGATCTATCGCTGGTCCCAGCGATCCCGCATTTCGTAAAAGAGCACCGCGAGCGGCAGGAACCAGGGCTTGCCGTAATAGAGCGGGCGGCTGCGGAAGGGCAGGTCGGCATAGGCGCTGGGTTGCTCCGCGTCGCCGAGCATGCGCTGCGCGATCTTGTGGCCGAACCAGCTCGCGCGAGCGATGCCGGTGCCGTTATAGCCGCAGGCGTAGAAGATGCCGTCCTGCTCGCCGAGATGGGGCAGCTTGTCGAAGGTGAAGCCGGTCTGGCCGTGCCAGTAATGCGTGATCGGGGTTCGCTCCAGCTCGGGGAAGACCTGCAGCATCTGCTTGCGCAGATGCGCGGCATTGGCGTGGGCGACGTTCTCGCCGGTCACCTTGAGCACGCGCCCGCCGAAGAGAATCCGGGTGCCGTCTGGGGAGGGGCGGTAATAGGTCACGACGCGCTGACTGCCAGCCAGCATACGCCGCTTCGGCATCAGGCGGTCCATTACCTCGGCCGGCAGCTGGCCAGTCGCGATCAATGCGCTGCGGATGGGGATGATCCGCCGCTGCAGGAAGGGCAGAAGCGCGCCGGTATAGCCGTTGGTGGCGACGAGCAGCTGTTTCGCCGCAGTCTTTCGCTCGCCCACCGAGAGATTGAACCCGCCGGCCTGCGGCGAGATCGCCGTGACCCGGGCGCCGCTGACAATCTGCACGCCGAGCCGGCGCGCGGCTTCGGCGAGACCGGCGACATAGCGGGCCGGGTGCAGGCCGGCATAACCGGGCATCGCGAGGCCGCCGTGGTAGAGCTCGGTGCCGATCTCGCCCTGCTGTTCGGCGCGCGGGACCAGATAGGCATCGCAGGGCATCACCTTGCCGATGCGGTCGAGATTGCGCCCCATTGCCTCATAGAGGCGCGGCGTCATCGCTCCTCGGAAATAGCCGACCACAGCGAGATCACTGGCGATGGCCTCGCGCGCCACCACATCCTTGACGTGCTGAAGGGCGAGGAAGCTTTCCTCGACGATGGCGCGCGCCTTGTCGGGCCCATAGGCCATCGCGGTGTCGAACGTGGCCCAGCCGGGGCCGAGCATGCCGCCATTGCGGGAGGAGGCGCCCCAGCCGGGAGCTTCCGCGTCCAGCACGGTGACCTGCTTGCCGGCGCGCGCCAAGGTCAGCGCAGCATTGAGCCCGGTGAAGCCGGCACCGACGACGGTAACTTCGCTTTGCGTCGGCAGTTCGACCGCAGGCTGTGCCGCAGGCGTTGCCGCACCCCACCAATACGGCGTGTCGACCGCATCATCGCTGAAGAACGGGCCGGTCAGGCGAGCCATGCGTATGTCCTCACGAGGGCAGGATGCGCCGCAGGAAATCCTGCGTTCGCGGATGTTGCGGCCGGCTCAGCACTGCGTCGGGCGGGCCTTGTTCGACCAGAACGCCGCCGTCCAGAAATAGCACGCGATCGGCGACTTCGCGGGCAAACCCCATCTCGTGGGTGACGACGACCATCGTCATGCCTTCGTCGGCCAGAGACCGCATAACGGCAAGGACCTCGCCGACGAGCTCCGGATCGAGAGCCGAGGTCGGCTCGTCGAACAAGATCGCGTCGGGCTTCATGCCGAGCGCGCGCGCGATCGCGACACGCTGCTGCTGGCCCCCGGAGAGCTGGCCGGGATAAGCATCCAGCTTGGCGCCGAGCCCGACACGGGTGAGCAGGTCGCGCGAGCGGGCGAGAACCTCCTCGCGCGGCTCCTTCTTCACGAAGATCGGGCCTTCCGCGACGTTTTCCAGCGCTGTCCGGTGCGGGAACAGGTTGAAGCGCTGGAAAACCATGGCGACACGGGTCCGCACCTGACGGATGCTGGATGAGCCGGTATTGACCCGCTCGCCGTGTACCGCGATCTCGCCGCCCTGATAGGTCTCCAGACCGTTGATACAGCGCAGGAGCGTCGACTTGCCGGAACCGGACGGTCCGATGATGCAGACGACCTCACCCTTCTCGACCGAGAAGGAGACATCGTGGATGACCTCGAGCGTGCCGAAAGATTTTCTGATGTTGCGCAGTTCGATGATGCTCATCGGGCCTGCCTCATGCGTCGTTCGAGCCAGCCGTTGAACGCGGTGAGCGGCAGGCTCATCGCTAGGTAGATCAGCGCGACCATCGTGAAGATCGTGGTGTTCTCGAAGGTGGAGGATGCCAGCAGCTTGCCCTGCAGCGAGAGCTCGGCGACGGTGATCGTCGAGGCGAGCGAGGAATCCTTCAGCAGCATGATCATGGTGCTGCCATAGGGAGGCAGCGCCACGCGGATCGCCTGGGGCAGGACGACGCGCCGCATCAACAGGCCCCAGCCCATGCCGATCGACAAAGCGGCCTCCGTCTGCCCGCGGTCGATCGCCTCGATGCCGGCGCGGAAGACCTCGGCCATGTAGGGCGAATAGGCGATGCCGAGGCCGATGATGGCGGCCTGCACGGCGCTCAGCGACAGGCCGAGATCCGGCAGCACGAAGTAGATGTAGAACAGGGTGACGATGCCGGGGATACCGCGCACGATCACGATGATCGTGCGCGCCGTCCAGGCGAGCGGCGCGATGCCGCTCACCCGCATGAAGGCCCAGACCAGGCCCAGCGCCGTCGCGAGGACGAAGGCGCCGAGCGTGACCAGCAGAGTGAGGTAAACTCCCTGCATCAGGATCGGCAGGTACGTTGGAACCTGGCTGAGAAAATGCGTCATGGCTGGATGTGGATGATATCGAGCGCGCTCAGAGACCCCACTTCTTCAGGATCGTGTCGAAGCGGCCATCCTTCTTCATGTTCGCAAGGCTGGTATTGATCTTCGCCAGCAGCTCGGCATTGCCCTGCTTGACGGCGATATTGATCGGGCCGGGCACCGACGGCTTGTAGGACTTGACCAGCCGCAACTGCGGGAAGCGCCCCTGCGCGAGGTTGTAGGCCAGGATCGGATAGTCGCCGATACCGGCATCGAGGCGGCCATTGGAAACGTCGCGCAGGATGTCGGGCAGGCTGTCATAGGCGTTCACCTCGGCCGGTGCGCCCGATGCCTTGAGGGCGTCGATATAGCGCGTGCCGATCTGGCCGCCGACCTTCTTGCCCTTGAGGTCCTCGAAGCCGGCATATTCCTTGGCGTCGCCGGACTGGACCACCAGACCCTCGCCATAGGCGTAGACGTCCTGGCTGAAGTCCACGACCTTGGCGCGCTCAGGGGAGCCGTACATGGCGGCGGAAATGATATCGATCTTGCCGGAGGTCAGGGATGCGATCAGCGTCGAGAACTGCATCGGCTGAATCTCGACCTTGAAGCCGGCATCCTTGCCGATCTCCTCGATGACATCGACCATCATGCCCTGGATGGTGTTGGTTTTCGCGTCGAGGAAGGTGAAGGGCGTGCCGGTGGGTGTCGAGCCAACCTTGTAGACCGTCTGCGCCTGCGCGGTCGCAGCAGCGACCATCATACCGAGCGCCGCAACCGTTGTTCTGAACCCGATCATCCCGTTCCCCTTTTTGCTTCGTGGACACCCGGTTATCCGGACCAGGCTATGCAGCATCCGTACCTGCCGGAGCGAGCGACAAGACGAATTCGTGTCGAACCCATAAGACGGACTTATGCGGCCCGATCCGGGTAGGGCGGCCGCTAGAATTCCGCCACCTTCCCGAAGGCGGAACCCTCCAGTCGCTCGGGCCTGTAGGGAGTGGGATCGACGATCGGCTTCGCGCTGGTGACGATATCCGCGATCATATGGCCGGCGCCCGGGCCGATCCCGAAGCCATGGCCGCTGAACCCCGCCGCGAGGATGAAGCCGGGCAGGCCAGCGAGTTCGCCGATGGCGGGCACGCCGTCCGGTGTCGAATCGATATAGCCGGCCCAGCGCGCCGCGACCGGCACGGATTTGAGGCTCGGAAGCAGGCGCTGGGCGCGGGCATGGGTCTCTGCGATCTGGCGCGGATCGGGCGTCGGATCGAGGATGCGGTTCGCCTCCATCGGGGTCGGTGCGTCGAGCTTCCAGCGACCGAGAGTCTCGTGGCCGGCCTTCCAGCCTTCGAGCCCGCCGATGGCGAGGCTGCGCCAGCGCCGCAGGAACATCGGCACGAACTGCCGGGCGAAGCGCAGTTGCTGCGGCGTGGGGTCGACGCGGGCCCTGCCACTGATCGACAGTGTGTAGCCGCCGTTGCTGCGACGCGTCACCGATATCTCGTCGGTGTGCAGCGCATCGGGAAGACCAATCACCCCAGGCGAGACAGACATGATCGACTGGCGCACCGAGGATTGCGGAAAGCGGATGCCGTATTGGTTGAGGAAGGAGGAGGCCCAGGCGCCGCCGGCATGTACCATCGTCGTGGTGCGGATCGTGCCTTTTTCCGTCACCACGGCCGAGACGCGCCCGCCCTCCGTCTCGATGCCGCGCGCGGCGCAGAATTGATGCACGCTGCCGCCTGCCTTGAGGATGCCGCGCGCGATCATCGGGGCGGCTCGGACGGGATCGGCCGTGCCGTCCGTCGGCGAGAATACGCCACCCTTCCAGCGCCTGCCGGTCGCGCTGCCGCGAGCCGAGGCTTCGTCGGACGAGAGCATATGGGTGACGACGCCTTCGCCGACCGCGAAATCGCGCCACTTCGCCCAGCCGGCGAGCTGTGCGTCGTCGTCGCTCAAATAAAGCAGACCGCAACGACGAAAACCCAAATCCTCGCCGATATCTCCTGCCAGGCGATCCCAAAGCGTGAGGCTTTCCGTCGCCATCGGCAGTTCGCGGGCGTCTCGATTCTGCTGGCGGCACCAGCCCCAGTTGCGGCTCGACTGTTCGGCGCCGATGCGGCCCTTCTCGACGAGAGCGACCTTCAGGCCGCGGCGCGCGAGATAGTAGCCGGCGCAGACTCCGACGATGCCGCCGCCGATGACCACGACATCGGCACTCTCCGGCAAAGCGGGGCTGGTTTCGATTTCGAACAGTGGCGCCGGCATCACGGTCTCCCTTGCGGAGGCGAGATTATCGGCTGACCGCCGGGGGTGTGCACCGCAGATCGGATCGCCACGGCATTTCCTTCGGTTTCGACAGGCCAATTCTGACATCGCCTGCGCCCGGCACCTGTTAGACACTGCGCATCGTTTGCGGCATGATCTGCTGTGGGAGCGCCGGGCCGCGAGGCGCAGCGTGGCTTGTTTGTCGATCGAGGGGGACCACCCATGAAGCTTGACCAGATCGACATCAAGATCCTCTACGAGCTGCAGAAGAACGGTCGGATCACCAATGTCGAGCTGGCCGAGCTGGTGAATCTGTCGCCGAGCCCGTGCCTGATGCGGGTCAAGAAGCTGCAGCAGGACGGCTACATCACCGGCTATTCCGCCCGCATCAACATCGGCAAGCTCGGCCAGACGCTGACGGTCTTCACCGAGGTGACCCTCAAGAACCACCGGCAGATCGATTTTGCGCGCTTCCTGGCCGCCATCGAAAAGCTCGACCAGGTGATCGAGTGCCATCTGGTCTCGGGCGGCTATGACTATCTCGTCAAGTTCGTGACCAGCGGCATCATCGAATACCAGACGCTGATGGAACGGCTGATCGACCTTGATATCGGCATCGATAAATATTTCAGCTTCGTCGTGCTGAAATCACCAATCGTGAAGCCGCATATGCCGCTGACGAGCCTCTTTCCGATCACGGCCGCGAGCTAGGGCCGCATCAGCGCTTCGAGAAGGCGGCGACGAGTTCCGGGTCACGTTCGAGCTTGTCGAGCCAGGCCGGGTCGAGCTTGGGTACCGACGACATCAGCAGGCGCGCATAGGGGTGGCCGCCGGCTTTGCCGACCTGGTCGGCCGGCAACTGCTCGACCTTCACGCCGCGATACATGACCGCGACCTCGTCGCAGATCGCCTGCACGGTCGTCAGGTCGTGGCTGATGAAGAGATAGGACAGGCCGAGCTCGCGCTGCAGGTCCTTGAGCAACTCGATGATGGCCGCGGCCACAACGGTGTCGAGCGCGGAGGTGATCTCGTCGCAGAGGATCAGTTCGGGATCGGCGGCCAGCGCTCGTGCCAGGTTCACGCGCTGCTTCTGCCCGCCCGACAATTCGCTCGGCAGCCGGTGCTTCAGGGCGCGAGGCAAGTGCACCAGCTCGAGCAGCCGGTCGATGCGCGCATCGCGGGCGGCGCCGCGCAGGCCGTGGTAGAAGGCAAGCGGCCGGCCCAGGATGTCCTCGATCGACTTGGCCGGGTTCAGCGCGGTATCTGCCGACTGGAACACGATCTGCAGCTTGCGCAATTCATCGACGCTGCGGTCCTGTGCCCGCGGTGCCATTGGCTTGCCGTTGAAGGCGATCGTGCCGGACGAGGGTGGGATGATGCCGGCGATGGAGCGGGCGAGCGTCGATTTTCCGCAGCCGGATTCGCCGATGATGCCGAGATTGCGCCCGCGCTCCAGCTTGAAGCTGACTTTGTCGACGGCCAGGATCAGCGGCGTTCCGTCCGCCTGCAGCTTGCCGTAGCCGGCGCTGATGGATGCGAGTTCCAGCACGGGGCGTGGAGCCGCGCCTTCCGGGCTCGCCACTTGTGCGGGGACGCGCCCGGGCGGCGCGAAGGCGGCGAGCAGTTCCTGAGTGTAGGGGTGCTTCGGCGCCGACAGGATCTGTGCGGTGGCACCGACTTCCTGGATGACGCCGCCCTTGAGCACGACGATGCGGTCGGCGATTTGGGCGACGACCGCCAGGTCGTGCGAAACATAGACGCCGGCCATCCGGCTCTGGCGCATCACGGATTTGAAGGCGCGCAGGACCTCGATCTGCGTGGTGACGTCGAGGGCGGTCGTCGGTTCGTCGAAGATCACGACCTTCGGATCGCCAATGAGCGCCATGGCCGCTGACAAGCGTTGCAACTGGCCGCCGGAAACCTGGTGCGGATAGCGCCCGCCGATCGTCTCGGGCGAGGGCAGTGAGAGCGCACGGAACAGGTCCACCGCCTTGGCCTCGGCCTCGGCACGCGGCATCAGCTCATGGATGCGGGTGATCTCGATCACCTGGTCCATGATCCGCTGCGCCGGATTGAAGGCAGCGGCCGCGCTCTGCGGCACATAGGAGACCGTGACGCCGCGGACCTTTGTTCGCTCCTTCTCCGGCAAGGCGGCCATGTCGCGGCCGTCGATGCGCACGCTGCCGCCGGTGATGCGGCAGCCTGCGCGCGTGTAGCCGAGCAGGGTCAGCGCGATCGTGGTCTTGCCCGAGCCGCTCTCGCCGATCAGCGCGACGATCTCGCCGGGCGCGATCTCGAAGCTCACGCCCTTGATGATTTCGACGCGGCGGCCGGCATCGGTGGTCGCCTCGACCTTGAGGTTCCGGATTTCGACGAGAGGGCTCATCATTCGCTCCGGTCGCGGATCTTCTGCGGCAGGTTGTCGATCAGCAGGTTCACCGCGATCGTCAGGCTGGCGATGGCGAAGGAAGGCGCCATCACGGCCGGCGAGCCGAACGGCAGCCCGCCGATATTCTCGCGCACCAGCGAGCCCCAGTCGGCCTCCGGCGGCTGCACGCCGAGGCCGAGGAAGGACAGGCCGGACAAAAGCAGCACGATGAAGACGAAGCGCAGCCCGACATCGGCCAGCACGGGCCCGGCGATGTTGGGCAGGATTTCGGCGCGGATCAGGTAGCTCAGCCTCTCGCCGCGGATGCGCGCCACGGTGACGAAATCCGTGGTGTTGACGTTGACCGCGAGCGCCCGGGCGAAGCGATAGGAGCCGGGCGTGTAGATGATGCCGAGGATCAGCATCAGCACAGGGATCGAGGAACCGACGCCGGCAACGGCGACGAGAGCGAACAGCTTGCTGGGGATCGAGCTGAGCGCATCGACGAAGCGGCTCAGCACCGTGTCGAACCAGCCACCGGTTACGGCCGCCGCCATGCCGAGCGTGACGCCGATGGTGCAGGCGATCAGCGTCGCCGCCAGCGAGATGCCGACGGTGTAGCGCGCGCCGAACATGATGCGCGAGAGCATGTCGCGGCCGAGATAATCCGTCCCGAGCGGAAACTGCAGGCTCATCGAGCCGAAATAGTCTGTGTCGACGATGTCGCTGATGCCATAGGGCGTCACATACGGCGCGAGGATCGCGACCGTTGCCCAGGCCAAGATGATGATCAGGCTGATCCAGCCCGTGAGGTTGAACCGATACCCGGCTCGGCGCGGGCTGGCGGCTGTCGTATTGGCTGCGTCGATGGCCATGGTCAGCGCAATTTCGGGTTGGACAGGATGGCGATGACGTCCGCCGTCGTGATCAGGAGCAGGTAGACGACGCAGAAGATCATCGCGCAGCTCTGGATGAGAGGTAGGTCTCGTGTCGCCACGGCATCGACCATCAACTTGGCGATGCCGGGATAGTTGAAGATCGTCTCGACGATGATGACGCCGCCGAGCAGATAGGAAAGCGACAGCGCGACGGCGTTGACGATGGGGCCGAGCGCGTTGGGCAGCGCATGGCGCAGCACGACCCGCGGGCGCGATGCGCCCTTGAGCTGCGCCATCTCGACATAGGGCGTGTTGAGCGCCTCTACGACGGCGGCGCGCGACATGCGGATCATCTGGGCCGAGATGACGAAGCTGAGCGTGAAGACCGGCATCGCGTAGATGCGCAGCATCTCGCCGAAGGAGTGGATATCCCGCGCGAAGGAAAGCGCCGGCAGCCATTTCAGCCAGACCGCGAAGATCAGCACGCCGGCGGTTGCGATCATGAATTCCGGCACCGAGATCACCGTGATCGTCGCCATTGTGACCGAGCGGTCGTAAAGCGAGCCGCGCAGCATGGCGGAGGTGATCCCGAGCGCGAGCGCGATCGGGACCGAGAAGAGCGCGGTTGCCGCCGCGAGCTGGAGCGAATTGCTGAGGCGCCCGGCGATGAGCTCCGCGATCGGCCGGTTATTGGCGTAGGAAATGCCGAGATCGCCTGTCAGCATGCCGCCGAGCCAGCGGAAGAAGCGCAGGATCGCCGGGTCGTTGAGATGCATCGCCGCGCGCAAGCCCGCCACGGCCTCAGGCGTCGCCGCCTGGCCGAGCAGCACCTCCGCCACGTCGCCGGGCAGGATCTGGGTGGCGCAGAACACCACGAAGGAGACGATCAGCAGCGTCAGCAACGCGACGAGCAGCCGTCCGCCCAGCAGGGACCACAGGTGAAGGTTCATCGACGCTCCCGCAGCTGACACCTCCAGGTGGAGTGTGACACGAAAGGGGGGCCGGACGCACGCGCCCGGCCCGCAGGAGAAAAGGGCTTTAGCCTTCGAGCCAGACGTACTCGGCGAAGGCGTAGCCCATCATCCCGCCAAGCGGATTGGGGAGCAGGCCCTTGAGCTTGTTCGAGATGGCGTCGACATTCGAGATGTAGACCGGGATCGCGGTGCCGGCCTCGTCGGCGACCATCACCTGCATCTCGCCATAGATCTGCTTGCGCTTGGCTTCGTCGAGCGAGCCGCGTGCCTCGAGCAGCATCTTGTCGAACTTCTCGGACTTGTACTGGCTCTCGTTCCAAGGCGCCGTGGAGGCGTAGAGCAGCGAGAATAGGATGTCCGGCGTCGGCCGCGGGTTGATGTTGCCGAAATGGACCGGGGCCTTCAGCCAGTAGTTCGACCAGTAGCCGTCCGAGGGAACGCGCTGGATGTCGAACTTCATGCCGATCGCGTTGCCGGCCTGCTGGATCAGCACGGCCATGTCGACCGAGGAGCCGGCGGCATCCGAGGCGACGATCGGGATCGACTGGCCGAGAACACCCGCCTTCTGGAAGAGCGACTTGGCGCGCTCGGGGTCGAACGCCTTCGGCTTCAGGTCCTTGTTGTGATAGACGTTCATCGGCGGAACGGGCTGGTCGTTGGCGATCTCGGCCAGGCCACGAAGCGCCGATTTCTGGATCTGCTCGCGGTTGAGCAGGTATTTCATGCCCGCCACGAAATCCGCCTTGTTGCCGGGCGCCATGTCCAGCCGCATGTTGAGGTCGGTGTAGTTGCCGGTCGTGGTCTTCGACAGCACCACGTTCGGTTGGCTCTCGACCAGGCGCATCGAGCGCGGGTTGATCGCGGCGGCCATCTGGATATCGCCCGAGAGCAGCGCGTTGACGCGCGCGGTGTCGTCGGTGATCGCGAAGAACTCGAAGGAGTCGAGGTTCGCGCCGCCGGACTTGAAGTAGTTCTTGTTCCTGACGGCGATCGAGCGCACGCCGGGCTCGAAGGACTCGCAGGTGAAGGCGCCGGTGCCGTTCGCCTTGGCGAAGTTCGTGGTGCCGTCGGCGATGATCATGAAGTGGTGCGTCGACAGGATGGTCGGCAGGTCGCCGTTCGGCGCCGCAAGCGTGATCTCGACGGTCAGCGGATCGACAGCCTTGAACTCCGTCATCTGCTTCGCAAGCGAGTTCGACTTCGAGCCGACGGCCGGATCGAGATGGCGCTTCAACGAGTAGATGACGTCGGCCGAGGTCAGCGGCTTGCCGTCATGGAAGGTGACGCCCTTCTTGAGCGTGACGGTCCAGACCTTGGCGTCCTTGGTCTCGAACTTGTCGGCGAGCTCCATCTGCAGCTTGCCGTCGCCGTCCAGGAAGGTCAGGCGGTTGTAGAAGGCGCAGCAGCGGACATAGTCCGTCGACAGCGAGGCCTTGGCCGGGTCGAGCGTGTCGGCGGTCGAGGAGGACCAGCCGGCAGCCTTCAGGTTGCCGCCCTTGACCGGCGTCGCCGCGAGCGCGGAGGTGGCGCGCGCCAGCACGAGGCTGCTGGCGGAGGCGGCGAGGCCGCCGGCCATCAGCATCTGCAGGAGGTCGCGGCGGCTGGCGCCGCGGCGGATCGCATTTTCGACGAAGGAGTCGTCGGCGCTCGTCCAGCTGGAAGAAATCTTATCGGTCATGCTCATTCCCCTGTTCTGATTTGCGCCGTTGTTCCGGCGTTGGTCTTCTTCGTTACGGGTTCCTTCAGGCTACCAGACTGCCCTCGGCAGCGTCGGCGAGCGCGCCCATCGAGGTGAAGTGGAAGTCGGGTTCGGTGAAGCGTTCAGGCTCGATCGTGCCGCCATAGCCGGGTTGGGCGTGCCGTCGCTGGATCCAGCAATTGGTCAGGCCCAACTTCCGGGAGATTCCGATGTCATGGTACTGGCTCTGCGCGACATGCAGGATCTGCTCGCGCGAGCCGCCATCCTTCTCGACGAAGGCGAAGACCTGCTCGAAGAAGGCCGGGTCGGGCTTTTCCGTGCCGGTATCGTCGACGGTGAAGCCGGCATAGAACGGGTTTCCGAGCGCGCTGGCGAAATGCTCGAACGCCCAGCGCTGGGCATTGGTCATCGCGATCAGCTTGTAGCGCTTCGACAAGCGGGCAAGTGCGTCGGCACTGTCCGGGAAGGGGCGCCAGTCCTTGACGGAGTCGCGCAGGCGCCGGGCATGGCTTTCGTCGGTCGGCAGGCCGAGCTTCGGTGCGATCAAACCGTAGACGCGGGCGAGATCGTCGGGGAAATGCTGTACATCGGGCATGTACCGGGCCGCTCGGTAGAGGCTGAGGGCTTGCTCGCCATCGAAGGGCGCTCCGGCCTCGCGGGCGATCTCCGCCAGACAATCGACGAGGCCGCCCTCGAAATCGATCAGCGTGCCCACGACGTCGAACGTCATATAGCGGAAGTCGCCGAAATTCTTAGCCATCGCCTCTCCGCTTCCCCCGCCGGTCGCAGGCGGGAATTCGTGGTCGTCAGCAAGCGCAGTCGCGTCGTCGCCGGGCTGCTTGGCCCCTGGTCGTAACGGTTGTGCTCTGTTCCCGGACCGTTCTTCGCCGGCCTCTTTCGAGTTTCTCACTGTCGGCTCGCCGGATTCGCTGAATGTCGAAAACCGCGCGGCACAAAATTCCGAATTCGCAGCCTTGGCGGAATATCGGCTCCCCGGGGAAGAATGTTCTCCCAGGGATCGCTGTCGTGAGTGTTCGGCCGTCTCACGCCATCGCGGCGCGCACATCCGGGTCGGCCAATGTCTCGTCGAGCGTCGCGCGGGTCCGCTCGACGATCGCGTCGATCTCGGCCTCGGTGCAGCATAGCGGCGGGGCATAGCCCAGTACGCCGTTGCCAAAGGCGCGGATGACGAGGCCCTTGTCCCAGGCCCGGTCGAAGATGCGTTGGGCCGGCACGGCAGCGGCGGGAAGTGGCGTCTTCCTGGCCTTGTCGGTCACGAGTTCGACGGCGGCCAGCATGCCGCGGCCGCGCACTTCGCCGACGAGGGGATGGTCCCCGAGGCTTTCCAGGCCTGCCATGAGGCGCGCGCCGGCCTTGCGACCGTTGTCGAGCAGGCCGTTCTCGTAAAGCCTGAGCACCTCGAGGCCGACCGCGGCACTGACCGGATGGGCCGAATAGGTGTAGCCATGGCCCACCGCGGCCGCGCCCGAGCCGTCCGCGATGACGTCGTAGACCTTCTGGGACATCAGCACGGCGCCCATCGGCACATAGCCAGAGGTCAGCCCCTTCGCGACGGTCATCAGGTCGGGGACGATATCTTCGTCCTCGCAAGCGAAGAGCGGGCCGGTACGTCCGAAACCGGTGATGACCTCGTCGGCGACGAAGAGGATGTCGAGCTCGCGGCAGAGCTCGCGGATCGCCTTGACCCAGCCGGGCGGCGGAACCAGCACGCCGCCTGAGCCCTGGATCGGCTCGCAATAGAAGGCCGCGACGCGATCGGGGCCTCCCACTGCGTCGACCTTGGTCCGAAGCGCTGCCAGCGAGGCCGCGATGACGGCTTCAGGCGCGGAGCCCACCGGGTTGCGATAGGTGTAATGCGACGGAATCTTGTGCTGCCAATCATAGGGCACGCCGAAGCCGGCATGGAAGGCGGGCAGGGCGGTCAGGCCGGCGCCGACGGTCGAGGAGCCGTGATAGCCCTGCTCCATCGAGATGAACTGGTCCTTCTCCGGCTTGCCGCGCGCCTGCTGGTAATAGCGGATGAAGCGGACCGTGCTGTCGACGGCGTCGGAACCGCCGAGCGTGAAGTAGACGCGGTTCAGGTCGCCGGGCGAACGCTCGGCGAGCTCGGCCGCCAACCGGATCGCGGGCTCGGAGCCGAGGCCGAAATAGCCCGTCGCATAGGCCAGTTCGCGCATCTGGTTCGCGGCGGCCTCGACGATGCTCTCATGGCCGTAGCCGGCATTCACGCACCACAGCCCGGCGAAACCATCGATGAGCTGCTTGCCGGAAGCGTCCGTGATGGTGGCGCCCTTCGCAGAGCGCAGCACGCGCACGCCTGCCTTCTCATGGCCGCGATAGGAAGCGACCGGGTGAATCCAGTGCTCGCGATCGAGTTCGATCAGGGAATTGCTCAACATGGCGGGTCTCCTGCTTATCCGAGCGCCTGACTGGCGAGAGCGAAGGGTTTGGCGGGGCCGAGCGGCTGCCGGCTTACCGCGTTGCGGCGCATGGCGATGCCGCCGCCGACGCCAACGAGGCCACGTGCGGAAAGCCATGGCGAAAGCTCATGCCATTCGGCCGTGTCGACGCGCAGGAAGGCGCCGGGGCGGCTGGCGATCAGGAAGCTCATGAGGTTCTGCGCCTGTTCCAGGGTATTCGCGACAACCGGTCCGATCACCTCGCCGCGGCCGAACGGACGCAGCGCGGCGTAGCCGACGATCCGGCCGGCTTCCCGCAGCACGACCATTCGCCCGGCTTCGGCCAGGAGCCTGAGCAGAGGGCGGCGATCAATCCCCTGCGCCTCCAGGTCGAGCGCGACGACCGCGGGGAAGTTCTCCGGACCGGCCCAATCCAGCTCGATGGCATCGTTCGCGGCGTCCGCCGGCAGCGGCGCGGGGATGCCCTGGTGCTGGCGGATCTCATGCGTCGCATTGAACCCGAGCTTCTCATAGAGAGGCAGGCCGTCAGCGGTCGCGGTGAGACGGCATTCGCGCGCACCACAGGCTTGCAGGGCGGCATCCATCAGCTTCCGGCCAAGCCCGCGTCCGCGCATGCTGGCTGCGACGATGACCATGTTGACGGTCGCGCGAACGTCTCCGAAGGGCGTCAACATCGCAGTGCCGACCACGACATCGCCCTGGAGTGCAACGAAGCCGTGGCTGAGGGCCAGCAGCATCGCCCAGTCCTCGCGCCGATGGGGCCAGCCCGCCTCGCGCGAGAGCAGAACGGCGCCATCGAGATGGCATTCGTCGAACGCGACGAGATCGATCGTTTCCTGGTCCATGATGCTTCGCTTCGTATCCGTTGCATCATGGATAGGCGGTGCGCCGGCGCAGTTGCTTCTGAGGAGTGGCCTGACGCGATATCTTCGGCCGTAGGAATGCGCGGCGACCGCATGGAATGCCACGGCGGGCGATAAGGCGCCGGCAATCGGCAAGCGAGGTCCGCCCCCGCCGCGATGCAGGCGAAACTCTCTGCCATAGCCTCATGGGCGGACGGCAGTTTGTGCTTCCTGCCGCCGGCAATGCGGTGCTCGCGCCGTTCTGCCGGGAGCTATGATCCCGGTAACGGACACAACCGTTTCGCCACAGGGGACTTCCGCGGATGACCGTCATCAAGCCCAAATTCGTGACTTTCGACTGCCATGGCACGCTGATCTATTTCGCCATGGATAAGGCCGCGCGCGCGCTTTACGCCGACAAACTGGACGAGCCGGCGATGCGGACGTTCATCACGAATTTCTCAGCCTACCGGCTCGACGAGATCCTCGGCGACTGGAAGCCCTATGAAGAGGTCGTCTACAATTCGCTGGAGCGGACCTGCCGCCGGAACGGGATCGCCTTCCGTCCCGAGGATGCGCGCTGGATCTATGAGCAGGTGCCGACCTGGGGACCGCATGCGGACGTGCCGGAGGGCCTTGCCAACGTGGCGAAGGAAATCCCACTCGTCATTCTCTCCAATGCGGATAACGACCAGATTCCTCATAACGTCGCGCGGCTCGGCGCGCCCTTCCATGCGGTCTACACGGCTGAGCAGGCCCGATCCTACAAGCCGCGCATGAAGGGCTTCGAGTTGATGTTCGACATGCTCGGCTGCGGTCCGGACGACGTCTGCCACGTCTCGTCATCGTTCCGCTACGACCTGATGACGGCCCACGACCTCGGCATCAAGAACAAGGTCTGGGTCAATCGCGGGCACGAGCCGGCGAATCCGTATTACGGCTATACGGAGATCAAGGACATCTCGGGCCTGCCCGGCGTGTTCGGGCTCTGAGGCCGCGGCCGATGCAGTTCAAATCCTATTGGCATGATATGGCGGCGCCCTTCACCGGCGCCGCCGAGGGGCCGGTCGAAGGTTCTTATGACGTTGCCGTCGTCGGCGGCGGCTTCACCGGCCTCGCCGCGGCGCGTCAGCTCGCCATGGCCGGCGCCAGGGTCGTCGTGCTGGAGGCGGAAAGCGTCGGCTACGGAGCCTCGGGCCGCAATGGCGGCCATCTCAACAACGGTCTCGCTCATAGCTTCATCGCCGCCAAGGCGGCGCTGGGCACCGAGCGGGCCGTCGCACTCTACAAGGCCTTCGACGATTCCGTCGATACGATCGAGCGGATCGTCGCCGAGGAGGACATCGACTGCTCCTTTCGGCGCGCGGGCAAGCTCAAGCTCGCCTCGAAGCCGGAGCATGTCGCCTCGCTCACCCGCAATTTCGAGGTGCTGCATCGCGAGGCCGATCCCGATACGGCCATGCTGAGCCGGGCCGAGCTCGCCGGTGAGATCGGCTCCGAAAGCTTCCATGGCGCGATGCTCTCGAAGAAGAGCGCCATGATGCATATGGGTCGCTTCGTGACTGGCCTGGCCACCGCAGCCGCCCGGCACGGCGCCGTCATCCACGAACATGCGCCCGTGACCGAGCGGCGGCGGGAGGGAGGGCGGCATGTTCTCCAGACGCCGCGCGGAAGCATTTCGGCGAAGGACGTTCTCGTCGCGACGGGAGCCTATACCTCCGGGCCATTCGCCTGGTTCCGGCGCCGGATCATTGCGGTCGGCAGCTTCCTGATCGCGACGCGGCCGCTGAGCGAGGCCGAGGTCGCGGCGACCATGCCGGGCAACCGCACGGCCGTGACCTCGCTCAATATCGGCAACTACTTTCGTCTCGCGCCGGACAACCGACTGATCTTCGGCGGGCGGGCGCGTTTTTCCGCGACCTCGGACCAGACGTCCGACGCCAAGAGCGGCGCGATCCTGCGTGCGAGTCTCGCCGGCATCTTCCCGCAGCTCAGAGATGTCGAGATCGACTATTGCTGGGGCGGTCTGGTCGACATGACCAAGGATCGCTATCCCCGTGCCGGCTACGAGGACGGCGTCTGGTACGCGATGGGCTATTCAGGCCACGGCGCGCAGATGTCGACGCATCTCGGCATGATCATGGCCGACGCGATCCTCGGCCGGCCCGACCGGAATCCGCTGAAGGGTTTGTCGTGGCCGGCGGTGCCCGGCCATTTCGGCAAGCCCTGGTTCCTGCCGCTGGTCGGGCTCTATTACAAGGCGCTCGATCGCTTCCAGTAAGGCGCTGGAAACAAGCCGTCAATGCTCGGGCTTGACCCGAGCATCTCATGCCGGATGAGGTTTCCTGCGCCCCTCTTTCCAGAGATTCTCGGGTCAAGCCCGAGAATGACGCTCTGCCGTCGCCTGGGTTGTAGCGAGCGGCCTGCTCAGCCGAGCCCGCCGATATGGAAGGCCTTGACCTCGAGATATTCCTCGATGCCCAGCCGCGAGCCTTCGCGCCCGAGGCCCGATTGCTTGACGCCGCCGAAGGGCGCGACCTCCATCGAGATCGCGCCGGTATTGAGCCCGACCATTCCGAACTCGAGCGCCTCGCCGACGCGCCAGGAACGCCGAATGTCCTGGGTGAAGAAATAGGAGGCGAGTCCGAAGGGCGTGTCGTTGGCGATGCGGATGGCTTCCTCCTCGCTGCCGAAGCGGAACAGCGGCGCGACCGGGCCGAAGGTCTCCTCGCCGGCGAGCTGCATCTCGGTGGTCGCATCGCCGAGGACGAGCGGCGTGGCGTATTGCGCGCCCTTCGGCATCTCGCTCGCGGCTGCGAGGCGCGTGGCGCCCTTCGACAGGGCATCGTCGACATGGCGCTCGATCTTCTCGATCGAGGCACGGTTGATCATCGGCCCGATATCGACGCCGGCCTGCGTGCCGGGGCCGACCTTCATCGCCGCGACGCGGGCCGAAAGCCTGTCGGCGAAGCGATCATAGATGGCATCCTGCACCAGTATGCGGTTGGCGCAGACGCAGGTCTGGCCGCCATTGCGAAATTTCGAGACGAGCACGCCCTCGATCGCGAGATCGAGATCGGCGTCGTCGAAGACGATGAAGGGCGCGTTGCCGCCGAGCTCCAGGCTGAGCCGCTTGATGCCGTCAGAGGCCTGCCGCATCAGTAGCGCGCCGACCCGCGTGGAGCCGGTGAAGGAGATCTTGCGGACAGTCGGGTTACCGGTGAGCTCGGCGCCGATCGCGGCGGGCATGCCGGTGACGATGTTGATGACGCCGGCCGGGATGCCGGCCCGCTCCGCCAAAACGCCGAGCGCCAGCGCCGAAAAAGGTGTCAGCTCCGAAGGCTTGATCACTACAGTGCAACCAGCCGCCAATGCCGGCGCTACCTTTCGGGTGATCATCGCGTTCGGGAAGTTCCAGGGCGTGACGATGCCGCAGACGCCGACCGGCTGCTTCATCACGATGATGCGTCGGTCAGCGGTCGGGGCAGGGATCGTCGATCCGTCGATGCGCCGCGCTTCCTCGGCGAACCATTTGACGAAAGAAGCGCCGTAGCGGATTTCGCCGCGCGCCTCCGCCAGTGGCTTCCCCTGCTCGCGCGTCAGGATCAGGGCGAGGTCCTCGACATGCTCCAACATCAGCGCGTGCCAGGCTTCCAGCAGCGCAGCGCGCTCGGCATTCGGCTTGGCACGCCAGGCGCCGAAGGCGGCGGACGCGGCCTCGACCGCGGCGCGCGTGTCAGTGCCATCGGCATCCGGCACGGAGCCGATGGCAACTTGCGTCGACGGGTCGATCACGTCGAGCGTGCGGCCGGAAGCGGCGGCCCGCCAGTTGCCGCCGACGAGGCAGGCTTCACGTAAAAGGGCGGGGTCGCGAAGGGTTTGAATTGCCATGGTTCAGTCTCCGTCAGCCGAGCGCCGAGAGCACGGCGGCGGTGATGTCCTGGGTCTTGTGCTTGCCCGGCTCGGAGCCGATACCACGGGCCGTGGCGGCTTCGATCGCCGTCATCACGGCGCCTGCCGCGCCTGCCTCGCCGAGATGCTCCAGCATCATCGCGCCGGACCAGATCGCGGCGATCGGATTGGCGATGCCGAGATGGGCGATATCGGGGGCCGAGCCATGCACGGGCTCGAACATCGAGGGCGCATTGCGCTCGGGGTTGATGTTGGCGGAAGCGGCGAAGCCGAGACCGCCCTGGATCGCGGCGCCAAGGTCGGTCAGGATGTCGCCAAAGAGGTTGGAAGCGACCACCACGTCGAGGCTTTCCGGCGCCATCACCATGCGCGCGGCCATGGCGTCGATATGGTAGTTGGTGACCTCGATATCGGGGTAGTCGGACGCGACCAAGGCAGTGATCTCGTCCCAGAACACCATCGAGTATTTCTGGGCGTTCGATTTCGTCACCGAGGCAAGCTTGCCGCGGCGCTTCCGCGCCTGCTCGAAACCGAAGCGCAGGATGCGCTCGACGCCCTTGCGCGTGAAGACCGAGGTTTCGACCGCGACTTCGTCGAGCGTGCCGTTATGGACGCGCCCGCCGGCACCGGCATATTCGCCCTCGGTATTCTCGCGGATGCAGAGGATGTCGAAGGCGCTCGCGCGCAGCGGCCCCTCGACGCCCGGCAGCAGGCGGTGCGGACGGATATTCGCGTATTGCACGAAGGCCTTGCGGATCGGCAGCAGGAGCCCGTGCAGCGAGACCGAATCCGCCACGCGCTTGGGCCAGCCGACGGCGCCGAGCAGGATGGCGTCAGAGCCGCGCAAGGTCTCGATGCCGTCGGCCGGCATCATCGCGCCAGTCTTGTCGTAGAAGTCGCAGGACCACGGGAACGTCGTCCCTTCGAGTTTGAAGCCCGCGCCATGCGCGGCGCGTCCGAGCACCTCCCAGGCGGCCTCGGTAACGGCGACACCGATGCCGTCGCCGGGGATCAGGGCAATCTTGTAGGATTTCACGGGGAGACTCCTCAAAGGGCGATCAGGACGCTTTTCGATTTGCGGTTCGCGAGATAGGCCTCGCGTCCCAGGTCCTTGCCGAGGCCGGACTGCTTGTACCCGCCGGTCGGGAGGATGTGGTCGCGCGAGCGGCCATAGCGATTGACCCAGATGGTGCCGGCCTGCAGGCTGTTGATCGCGCGCAGCGCCCGTGAGAGGTCGCGGGTGTAGAGGCCGGCGCAAAGCCCGTAGGTCGGGTGATCGGCGAGCCCGAGCCCTTCCTCTTCCTCCCGGAAGGTCTGGACGGTCAGGACCGGCCCAAAGATTTCCTCGGTCACGGCAGGCGAGGTGGCGTCGATGTCTTCCAGCACGGTCGGCGCATAGAAATAGCCGGCGTGGTCGAGGCGTTCGCCGCCGAGCCGGCAAGTGGCGCCGCGCGCGACCGCCGCATCGACGATGCTTGCCATGCGGCCGATCTGCCGTTCCGAGATTATCGGCGAATAGGCGCTTGCCGCATCCCAGGTCGCACCCAGCCGGACCGCGCGCATGCGGTCGACGATGAGCCCGACCAGTTCCTCCGCGACGCTTTCCGCCACGATCAGGCGAGAGCCGGCAACGCAGGCCTGGCCGGCATTGCCGAGAACGCTGCGGGCGATGGCGGCGGCGGCGAGCGGCAGGTCGGCGTCGGCGAAGACGAGCTGCGGGCTCTTGCCGCCGAGTTCGAGCGTCATCGGCTTGATGCCGGTGCGGGCGATGTTCTCCATGATGGCGGCGCCGGCGGCGGTCGAGCCGGTGAAGCTGACCTTGGCGATATCGGGATGGCCGGTGATCGCCGTGCCGGTCGTCCGGCCGTCGCCGAGCACGATGTTGATGAGCCCTGCCGGCAATCCGGCGCGAACCGACAGTTCCGCCAGATAAAGCGTCGCGAAGGGCGTCATCTCGGATGGCTTCAGCACGACGGCATTGCCGGCCGCGAGCGCGGGGCCGAGCTTCCAGCCGGCCATGTTGACCGGAAAGTTCCAGGGCGTGATGGCGCCGACCACGCCATAGGGTTCGGTCGCGATCATGCCGAAGCTGTCGGAGCCGGTCGGGACGAGGTCGCCGCCTTCCTTGTCGGCGAATTCGGCGAAGAAGCGGATCTGCTCCGCTGTGACGGGGATGTCGCCCGCCATCAATTCGGAGATCGGCCGGGTCGAGGCGATCGCCTCCAGCCGCGCCAGCGTTTCCGCTTCCGCCTCGATGAGATCGGCCCAGCGATGCAGCGCGCGGGCACGCTCGCGCGGCGCCAGGCGCCCCCAACCGCTCAGCGCCAGCGCGGCCTTCGCGGCGCCCACCGCGCGGTCGACGAGGTCCGCGTCGGCGACGGGACAGGCGGCAAAGGCGACCGCGTCGGAGGGGCGATGCAGGTCGATTCCATCCCTGGCGTCGACCCATTCGCCGGCGATGAAATGGCCGCGCGGGAGCGTGACCGAAGCGGGATCGAAACTCAGCGACAAGGGTGCATCTCCGGATGACGGTCGCCCGAGCGTAGTTCGGTCCGGCCCGAAGTTTGCGCCTGTGAGGGCCGCTCGATCGACCGGAAATCCTGTTTGCGGGGTCCCGAGCGGCCGATTCTTCGGCAAGCTCAGGTCAGCCGACGATCACGTAGATCTTTCGGACGGTCTCGATCGTCTTCCAGATGCCGACGAAGCCGGGCTTCATGACGAAGCTGTCGCCGGCGCGAAAGGTGCGCGGCGGCTGACCTTCTTCGGCCAGTTCGATCACGCCCGACAGGATGTAGCAGAACTCCACCGTCTCGCCCTTGATCGAGCGGGTTTCGCCGGGCGTTGCTTCCCATACACCGGTGCGCACGGGTTCGCCGCGGGACTGGTCCTGGGCCCAGGTGTTGAACGTAGGAGTCCCGGAAATCAGGCGGTCTGCGGCCGCCGTGGAATGCTTGGGCTCGCTGGTGGGAGCAAGGTCGAGCTTGATGAGGAGCGACATTGGAATTCCTTTCGTTCGGGTTTGGAGAGATTCAGTAGCCACGGCTGCGGTCGACCAGCCCGATCGGCGGCAGGCCGGAGCGGTGACGGCGGAGGTTCTCGACGACGGCCCTGGCCGCGGGAGCTGCCTCGACCTTGCTGGCGATATGCGGCGTCAGGATCACCTTGGGATGGCTCCACAGGCGATGATCGGCCGGCAGCGGCTCCGGCTCCGTGACATCGAGCACGGCGGCCGACAGATGGCTGCTGTCGAGCGCATCGATGAGGGCGGCATGGTCGAGATGCTGGCCGCGGCCGACATGCACGAGGCCGGCGCCGACGGGCAGCTTCGCGAAAAGTTCCGCATCGAGAATTCCGGCGGTATCAGGCGTGAGCGGCAGCAGGCAGATCAGGATGTCGGTTTCGGCGAGCAGGGTGGAGAGACCCGCTTTTCCATGGAGGCAACGAATGCCCTCGATCGCTCGTGGCGAGCGGCTCCATCCTGTAATCGGGAAGCCGAAGGGTTTGAGGCGCTCGATGACGGCCGATCCCATCATGCCCAGCCCCAGCACGCCGATCCGCCTGTCCGGGGCGGATACGATATCGTAAGGCTCCCAGTGCGCGGCCCTCTGCTGGGCGATATAGAGCGGCCATTGCCGATGCAGGGCGAGCACACTGAGCGTGACATATTCCTGCATCATGCGGGTGATGCCGTCCTCGACCATGCGGACGACGAGGACCTCGGTGGGCAATCCGTCCGTGTTCATCTGGTCGATCCCGGCCCCAATCGAGAACAGGATCTCCAGATTTGAGAAGTGGTGGAGATTTTCCGGAGCCGTCCAGGTGATCAGATAGCGGATCTCGGCGGGATCGTGGGGATCGCTGCTTCTGATGAAGCGGATATCGGGCATGTCTTCCGCAAAACGCGCCGCGAAAACCCGCGCCCGCTCGTCGGTCGAATTGAACAGGAAGGTCAAGGCGCGCTCCTTGGGACCGGGAGATCAGGGTGCTTTCTGCGCGAACTCCGCGCAGAGCCGTTCGAGCATGTCGACATAGCCCGCGAGTTCGTCGCGCGTGATATATTCGTCGGGCTTGTGAGCGCGCACGATGTCGCCCGGGCCACAGATGATCGCGTCGATACCCGCCGCCTGGTAGAGGCCGGCCTCCGTGCCGTAGCTCACCGCCGCCAGAGCATCCTTGCCCGTGACTTGCGCCAGCAGCCGGGCGATCGGCGCCTGGGCCGGAAGAGACAGTGCGGGATAGCCGGCGATCGACTGCCAGCTGGTTTCGAATCCTTCGCTCCGCAGGCTTTCAAGCGCCTCGCGCACCGGTTCGAGCAAGGTTGCCGGCGAAACGCCGGCGATGGCGCGCGCCTCGATCTCGATGATGCAGCTTTCCGGGATGATGTTGAGCGCGTCACCGCCGCGGATCGTGCCGATCTGGATCGTGGAGTAGGGCGGTTCGAATACGGGATCGAGCGGGCCGCCGCTCAGCCCTGTAGCAGCATCGTTGGCGGCCGCGATCACCCGCCCCATCGCATGAATGGCGTTGAGGCCGAGATCGGGGCGGGAGGAATGGCCGGCCCGGCCGTGAACCTCCACGCGCGCGGCGGCCTTGCCCTTATGGGCGAGGATCGGCCTGAGCCCGCTCGGCTCGCCGATGACGGCTGCCACAGGGAGGGCACACAGCGAAGGCAACGCGGCGATGAGATGGGGAACGCCGCGGCAACCCGCCTCTTCGTCATAGGAGAATGCGAGATGGATCGGCCGCGCAGGCTTCAGGGCAACGAGCGTCGGAACGATCGCGAGCGCCGCTGCGAGAAAGCCCTTCATGTCGCTCGTGCCGCGGCCGAACAGCTTGTCGCCCTCCATGCGCAACTGAAACGGAGCGGCGCTCCATTGCGGCTCCTGCGCCGGGACGACGTCCATATGGCCGGACAGGACGAGGCCGGGGACATCTCGCGGGCCGATCGTGGCGAACAGGTTCACCCGGTCGCCTTCGGGGCCGGTGAGAAGTTGCGCTTCGATGCCGAGATCGTCGAGATATTGCGCAATCCAGCCCGCGATGGCGGCGTTGGGCCGCCCCACCACGGAGGGGAATTGGATCAATGCCTTCAGGATTTCTTCGGGCGTCACAAACGGCTCCGGCTCCAGCTGCGCTCGCAACACGATAAGGGCTGTGCGCCGGTGATCGGATCGTTTTCGTTGCCGTCTGACGCACTTCCCTGCCGAAATGTCGTGAAAGAACGGTGCTTCCTGTTGCCGGATTGGTTTTACAACCGATCGGTAACCTGGCCGGAGCCTGCGGCCGGGCAAAGCCGTGGACACGGTGGAGGGCGCGCTTTGGAGACGATCGCTCGACTGAAGATCGACACGTTCGAGCTCACGTTGCTCGATATCAAGCAGGTCGATCCCCAGTTGCTGCATGCGCTTTCCATTTCGGTGGGGTGGCCGCATCGGAACAGCGACTGGCAGATGCTGCTCGAACTGGGACAGGGGCTCGCCGCCGTCGACGAGATCGGGCGGGTGGTCGGAACCGTGATGTGGCTGCGCTACGAGGCGGATTTCGCCATGGTCTGCATGCTCATCACTCTGCCTCGGCTGCAGGAGCAAGGCGCGGGCCGCTGGCTTATGGAAAAGGCGCATGAGCTGAACGAGGGGGCCGTCTTCGGCCTCAATGCGACGCGAGAGGCAAAGCGGCTATACCGTTCGCTCGGATACGGTTACGAGCAGAAGATTCTGCGGTACCAGGGACAGGTGACGCCAGAGAGACGGGCTACCGGAATGGCGACGCATTCGCCCAAAGCGGAGGGCCTGGTTCGCCCTGTCGCTGCCAGTGATTACGACAGCCTTCTGCGGCTCGACCATGCTGCGACCGGCCATGATCGCTCCATTGTTTTCCAGGCCTTGCTGCCCGGGTCATCGGGACAAGTCCTCATTCGGAACGACGAGATCGCCGCCTTCGCCCTGTGCCGGCCTTTCGGCCGGGGGCATGTCCTCGGCCCCATCGTCGCGGCTAGCGAGGACGATGGGATCGCCGTCTCGCGCCCTCACGTCGAGGCCCATGCAGGGAGCTTCCTGCGCGCGGACACGCCGGCCAACAATTCCGTCTTTACGAACTTCCTTATCGAGAGCGGCATGCAAATCCACGATAGCGCCACGTCGATGGGGCTGGGGCGAGCGCCGTTCGCGCCGCGATCGGCTAACGGCCCGCGCCGCATCGCACTTGCCAGCCAGGCTATCGGTTAAAGCCGCTGCACCGGCGACGAAGATCACAAGCCCCGCGGGGAAAGACGCAGCCATGCCCCCGATGGGCGGCGGCGGCATGGGCGGCATGGACTTCTGATCCCCGCACCGTCGCATTCTGCAAAGACTATGGAAGGCCCGGCGCAAGCCGGGCCTTCTCTTTTGGGGCGAGTTAGGCCAAGGCTCTCACCGGGGGATGAGAACCCGCGGTGAGAGCCTTGGCTGATTGCCGACAAGCATCTCCAAAGCGCAGCGCGATGGCGAGGTCCCACCAGGACCCTGGCTTCTCTTCGAAGTCGGCGCGAAGGCCTCTTCATGATCGGGTCGGATCGCTGGCGGAAATCGATGGCGCTTATAGCGGATGCAGGGCTGAGACATGCCCGCCCATCTAAATTTCG
This sequence comes from Bosea sp. NBC_00550, assembly GCF_026020075.1. Classification (NCBI taxonomy): domain Bacteria; kingdom Pseudomonadati; phylum Pseudomonadota; class Alphaproteobacteria; order Hyphomicrobiales; family Alloboseaceae; genus Allobosea; species Allobosea sp. NBC_00550. Next base: position 2,520,662 of record NZ_CP102772.1, on the reverse strand, counting down.
CCGCTCAGACCCAGTTAACGTACATCGCCCTTGGGCTTTGGCTCATAGACCGCGCGATCCCGGATCAAACGCGCATCACGAACCGATCGCTGAAGGCCATTGCGTCTTTCGCGTTGGAAACACTCACGCGGATGCGCCGGTGCTTCGGCTCCATGGAGATGCGTCCTTGATGCGGGATCTCGCGTTCCATCAGCCATAGCCCAATGTCGAACAGGTGCTCGTTCAAGATGCGCGGTTCGAGCGGGAGGTCGATCGAGAGTCCCCCCACGACGTCGACAGGGGTGGTCACGGCGATGCCAGATCTCTGAATGCCGTCCTCCTGTGGCTCAAGACGATGGCACACTGGTCTAATCCTCTTTGCCCGACTGCTGGAGCCCAAAGCCCAGTCGGCGTAAGGCGTGTTCTTGGCCACATGGCGATCGAAGTCCCGAGCTCCGGCCACCATCACACGGATTCGAGCTCGCCGAGCGCAATGTTGGGTTGGCGCGTCGAATGCTGTTAGGGCGATGCAATTCGCCCTATTTCCGCCGTTCGCACGCCTCCCCGCGCAACGAGCATCCATGAGATCCGCGACAGCTGCATGACGGCGCGAAGGTATCGCTCAGTAGCGCCGTTGCGGTCGATTGACCCGTAACGGGCGCCCGGTTTCCGGATGGCGTTCGACAAGGAACCCGCTTGCCCGCGGCGAGGCCGACCATTCGAGGAACTGGACCAGGCTGTCGACCTGATCGTCGAACTTGCCCATGGGGAACGCCAGCAGCTCGCGCCGGAATTCCGACAACCAGTGCGCTTCAGTGGGAAGGAGGTACTGTCCGGTTTCCAGACGGGCTGTCTGCGCCTCGAGGCGCGTTGCCTTGTCGAGGCGCGGTTTGGTGCCATGGTAGCGCCAGTAACGGGTTTCCTCATGACGAAGCTGCTGGATCAGCGAAATCCCCGATCCGGCATGCCGCACCCATTTGTTGTCGCCAAGATGCTCCGGGGTTCCCTCGGCGATGACCTGGCCCCAGTGGATCACCGAGATCCTGTCGGCGAGCTCGAACAGGAAGCGCATGTCATGCTCGATCATCACGATCGTGTAGCGGTCGCGCAGCCGCTTCACGAGCTGGGCAAGGCGGCATGTCGCCTCCACGCCGAGCCCCGAGGTCGGCTCGTCGAGGAAGAGGATGCGGGGCTCGGCGGCGAGCGCCACCGCGATCTCCAGTGCGCGGCGGTCTCCATAGCTGAGCGAGGCGGCTGCATCCCAGGCGCGTCCCGCAAGTCCGACCTGGTCGAGCACAGCCAGCGCCTGGTCGATCAGGGCGCGGTCCGAGAAGACGGCCGCCATCGCGTGCAGACGGCGCGCCCTGAAGGCGGGCAGCGCCAGCATGACGTTCTCGATGACGACCGTGTCGTCGAACAGGTTCATCAACTGGAAGGAGCGCGAGACGCCCATCCGGGCGATGCGCTGCGGCGGCAGGCCCGAGATGCGCTGGCCGTCGAACATGACCTCGCCTCGGTCGGGCTTATGCTGGCCGGTGAGCACATGGAAGCAGGTCGACTTGCCGGCGCCGTTGGGGCCGATGATGCCGCTGACCTGGCCGGCCTCGAAGGACAGCGAGATGTTCTCCAGCACGACGCGCGAGCCGAAGCGCTTGTGGATGTTGCGGGCTTCGAAAAGAGCCATCACGCGGCCTCCGTCGCGGGGGCCGGTGCTGCGGTGGTCTTGAGCGGCGGGTTGCGCCGCGCGAGGCCGTGCAGCATGCCCGCCAGCCCCTCGGGCCGCAGCATCACCATCGCCATGAAGATCAGGCCGTACCAGAGCAGCCAGGTCTCGGTCAGGCCGCCCAGCACGTCGCGGGCGACGAAGTAGAACACCACGCCCAGCAACGGCCCCCAGAAGCTGACCAAGCCGCCGCCGACCAGCACCATCATCACGACGAGGCCGGATTGGTGCAGGCTCATCACGTCCGGATAGGCGCTCTGCTGGGCCATCGCGAGCAGGCTGCCGGCGAGGCCCGCCAGCATCGTCGAGAGCGTGAAGACCGCCCATTTGAAGCGCCAGACCTCGTAGCCGACGACGCGGGCGCGGGTCTCGTTCTGGCGGATGGCCTGCAGCACGCGGCCGAAGGGTGAATTCGCCAGCCGCCAGCACAGCACGACAACGATCATCAGCAGTGCCGCGGCGAAATAGAACAGCGCGCGATTGTCGGTCAGGGCGACCTGCCAGGGTCCCAGCGTCAGCGGTGGGCGCGGAATGCCGAGCAGGCCGTCCTCGCCGCCGGTGACGCGATGCAGCTTCATGGCGAGGAACCAGAAGATCTGGCCGAAGCCGATCGTCAGCAGCGCGTAGTAGATGCCGCGGCGATGCGACAGGAACGCCCCGACCAGCGCGCCGGCGATGCCTGCCGCCAGCACGGCTGCGAGCAGGCCGCCCCAGAGGCTGACGGCGACATGCTGCTGGAACAGCCCGAAGGCATAGGCGCCGATGCCGAGATAGGCGCCGTGGCCGAAGGAGTGCAGGCCGGTATAGCCGAACAGCAGGTTGAACCCGAGCGCGAAGGCGACCCAGATCGCGATCTCGATGCCGAGATACTGATAGAGCCCAACGGCAGGCAGCAGCCATGGCGTCGCCAGCAGCAGTATAGCGAGGACGATCATCGGCAGCGTGATCCAGGCCGACGGGCGCGCAGGAATGTCCGAGAGCGAGATCATGGGGTCAGTTCTCCAGCGCGCTCTTGCGACCGAGCAGGCCGCGGCTGCGGAACCCGAGGACGGCGATGAGGAGTAGGTACATCGACATTGTCGCCCAGGCGGCCGCATAGGCGCCGGTGATGCCCATGGCGAGGCCGACCAGAAGCGCCGCGATGACCGCGCCCCAGAAGCTGCCGACGCCGCCGATGACGATGATGAGGAAGGCGGGGATGACGATATCAACGCCGACATGCGGGCGCAGGCCCCAGATCGGCACCATCACCACGCCGGCAAGCCCGGCCAGCGCGGCGCCGAAGCCGAAGACCAGCAGCCTCAGCCTGGCGAGATCGTAGCCGAGCGCGCGGACCATTTCGCTGTCATGCGCGCCCGCCTTGATCACGGCGCCGGCCGAGGTGCGTTCGAGGAACAGCCAGACGGCAAGGATCGCGGCGATGCTGAAGCCGGCGGCGAAGAAGCGGTAGGTGGAGAAGATCATGTCGTTCAGCAGAAAGGCGCCATTGATGGCCTGCGGCAGCGCCAGATTCTGCTCGCCCGTGCCCCAGACCAGCCGGATCAGTTCCTCGATGACGAGCGCGGCGCCGAAGGTCAGCAGCAGGCCGTAGAGCGGCGGCTTGCCATAGGTCGCGCGCAGGCACAGCTCGAGCAGCATGCCGGCAAGCCCCGCCAGTGCCGGCCCGATCGCCAGCGCCAGCACATAGCGCAGGCCGAGCGGCAGGCTGAGCCACCAGGCGCCGAAGGGCGTGCCCGCGAACCAGCCGCCGCCGATCACCGTCAGCGCGAAATAGGCGCCGATCGCAAACAGCGAGCCATGGGCGAGGTTGATCACCTCCATCACGCCGACGATCAGGGTGAAGCCGAGCGCGATCAGGGCGAAGAGCAGGCCGAGCGTCAGGCCGTTGATGATGTGGGGCAGTAGATCGATCATGCGTGTTCCGTCCGGATGCAACGATGCCGTACCCGCGACCGCTAGTGCGGCCGCGGATGGGGGGACGGGTCAGGCGTCGAAGGTCGGCGTCTGCTCGTAGGATTCGAGTTTGCAGAGCTTGGCGGAATCCGTGTCGCGGACATCCTCCGCCTTGGCCTGGCTCAGGACGTCGAAGATGTCGTCCTTCTCCTTTGGCGCCTTGTTGGCCGTGGCGAGGTAGATCGTCTGCTGGACCTGATGCGTCTGGGCGTCGATCGTCGCATCGAAATGCTGCATACGGTCGCGGGCCGAAATCTTGTGACCTTCCAGCGCTTTGATCACGGCAATGTTGTTGGTCGTGCCGGCCCGCTCAATGGCTCCGAGGAGTTCCCGGATCGACATGTAGCCATTGTAGAAGAGGTTGCCGGGCGAGCGCATGGCCGTCTCGGGATACATCGTCTGGTAGCGCTTGACGAAGTCGGCCACGCCCGGGAGATCGAGGCGGTAGTACCAGGTCGTGCCGAAAACGCCGAAGAGGTTCTCGATCGGCAGGCCGTAGACATCATCCCAGTCCTGCTGACTGTTGATCCAGGCCGGCTTGTCGCCCATCTTGAGTTGGACCACCTGCTGGCGCATCGCCTTCTGGTCGTCGCCACCGATCGCAGCGGACACGACGCCGGGCTTGCGCTGCTGCACCTTCAGCAGGGCAGAGGTGAAGTCACGCGTGCCCTGCGGGATCAGCACCTCGTCCATGACCTTGCCGCCATATTCCTTCAGCAGGGCCTTGGTCGCCGCAGCGGTGTCGTGACCCCAGACATAATCATTGGTCAGGAGCATCCAGTCCGGCCCGAAACGCTCGATCGCGCTCTTGACCGCGGCCTTGGCGAAATTGGTGCCGTTGCCATCGAAGACGAATTTGACGCGGTGGCAGTTTTGGCCGGCCTCGGTGGGCGAGGACGAATTCGTGTTGATGTAGATCACGCCGTATTTCTGGGCGACCTGGCTGATCGCGTTGGCAACGCCGGAATGGACCGCGCCGACAAGGAAGCCGCACTGCTCGCGGCTGATCATGCGCTCCGCCACGCGGCTGCCGGTGGCGGCGGTCGTCTCGGTGTCGATGTGGACGAACTCGACCTTGCGGCCGAGCACGCCGCCGCGCTCATTGGCCTCGGCGATCGCCATCATCATGCCGCGCTTGTCGCTGGCGCCGGAGTTGGCATACATGCCGCTGGCATCGGCCGTGATGCCGATCCGGATCGGCTTGGCCGCGCCTTGCGCCCAGACGCGATTGTGCTTCCACGGACCGGCAAACAGCGAGACCGTGGACGCGGCGCCGGCGGCGCCCAACAGGCCGCGTCGCGAAACCTGAATCTTCGACATCGATGTCCTCCCCGAAACGGACGGGCTCGTGCCCGTCTCTTGCCCGATCGAAAGTCAGAACTAATTTTCACAGAGCATGAATATTTTTTCTGTCATGGCAACGGGCCGTGCAAATTCAACGCTTTTCCCGGCCTCTAGAGTGAGGTAGGAGAATGAATGAACGAAAATTCATTCAATAAGCCGACGGCAACCGCTTCCACGAGCGATGCCACGCAGGAGACCTTCGAGGCCCTTCGCCAGCGTCTTCGCAACCGCTTCGACCAGCTGAGCCCGCATCTGCAGCGCATCGCGCGGTCGGCGCTGGAAAAGCCCAGCGACTTCGCCCTGAACACGGTGGTCGGCATCGCCGGCGACCTCGAGGTCCAGCCATCCACGCTGATCCGCTTCGCCAAGGAATTCGGCTATCGCGGCTTCTCCGAGATGCAGCGGGTCTTCCGGCTACGCCTGATCGAAGGCGCCCCTCGCGCACGCGAGGAGGTCTTTGCACGCCAGGCCGCCCCGCAGCGGGCGAACGACTACGGCGCCCTGCTGAATGGCTGCGTGGATGCGCTGATCGCTTCGCTCGAGGACCTGCGTCGGAGCGTTTCGCCGGAGGCGCTCGACAAGGGGACGCAAATGCTGCGGCAGGCCGAGCATGTCTACATTGCGGGCTTGCGGCGATCCCGGCCGATCGCGACCTATCTCGCCTATGGGCTGACGCGCTGCGAGCGGCAGTGCAGCCTGCTCGATTTCGGCAGCGGGATGGCGGCCGAACAGATCGCCACCATGCGGTCGAGCGACCTTCTCGTGGCGATCGCGTTCACGCCCTATACCCAGTCGGTGGTCGACATCACGCTCGACACCCATCTCAGCGGCAAGCGGATCCTCGTCCTGACGGATGTGCCCGAGAGCCCGCTGGCGCGCCACGCCGAACTGACCTTTCTCGTCGACAATTCAGCCACCAGCCAGTTCAGGCCGATTTCGGGAGCGATCGCGTTGGTCCAGACTTTGATTACTGGCCTTGGAACGGGATGAAGCGACGACGATGGCTAACCGTGGGGCACCCGAGAGCTCAGTGAGCAAATCGATCAAGCGCTCAAGCTCGCCGCCTCGAGGCTGCCTTGCCACGGAAAATGAGCGGGTTTGGTGGGATACCGGACGCGCCGATCCCTCCAGCTAAGCGTCCGCTCTCGACGAATGCGGTCCTGAAGCAATTGCGATTCGGAGGTCAGCTTCCGAGCAGACCCTCAATGTCGGCAAATGGCGGATGTCGTTGAAAAAGTCGTCGTTGCTGCGGGTGTGAAGTCCTGATTCAGTCGTCTTGGGCGGAGGGCGGCGCGATGATGGGTGAACGGCGGGTGGCGCAGGAGGCGCTGTTCTACGAGTTCAGTCTTGAGCGTCACGTGCCGGACGATCATTGGGTGCGGTCGATAGACCGGTTCGTCGATCTTTCCGAGATCCGCGCACATCTGCGGCCGTTCTACAGCGAGATGGGTCGGCCCTCGATCGATCCGGAGCTGATGATCCGGATGCTGCTCATCGGCTATTGCTTCGGCATCCGTTCCGAGCGGCGCCTGTGCGAGGAGGTGCACCTGAACCTCGCCTATCGCTGGTTCTGCCGGCTCGGGCTTGAGGGCGACGTTCCCGATCACTCGACCTTCTCGAAGAACCGGCATGGCCGCTTCCGCGAGAGCGATCTTCTGCGTGAGCTGTTCGAGACGACCGTCCGGCGTTGCATCGAAGAAGGGCTCGTGGGCGGAGAAGGCTTCGCGGTCGATGCCAGCCTGATCAAGGCCGATGCGAACAAGCAACGTTCCGCGGACGCCTCAGAGCTGGTCGACTGGCACGATCTCGCCCGGACGCGTCGCTCGGTGCGCGAATATCTCGATACGCTCGATGAGGCCGCCTGGGGCGCGGCGAGCGAGGCGAAGCCGAAGTTCGTGTCGCGCGCCGATCCGGCCGCGCAATGGACCGGCGCTTTGAAGGGGCATGCCTTCTTCGCCTACGCCACCAACTACCTGATCGACCTCGACCACGCCGTCATCGTCGATGTCGAGGCCAGCCGCGCCATCCGGCAGGCCGAAGTCGGCTCGGCCCGGACCATGCTCGACCGAACGCAGGAGCGTTTTGGCCTCTGGCCGGCCAGGCTAGCCGCCGACAGCGCCTATGGCTCGGCCGAGAACCTCGCCTGGCTGGTGCATAAGCGCGGGATCGAGCCGCATATCCCGGTCTTCGACAAATCCCAGCGCAGCGACGGCACCTTCAGCCGCTCCGACTTCGCCTATGACCACGCGCGCGATCGCTACACCTGCCCGGGCGGGAAGGAGTTGAGGCCGCGCCAGAAGGCCTATCGAACCGAGCGGCCGCTCGTCGATGACGAGGGCATGATGCGTTACCGCGCCAGCAAGTTCGACTGCGACGCCTGCTCGCTGAAGCCGCAGTGCTCACCCAACATGCCCGCTCGCAAGATCCTGCGCTCGATCCATGAGGGCGCCCGCGACATGGCCAGGGACATCGCCGAGACCGACGCCTATGTCACCTCGCGGCGCGAACGGAAAAAGGTCGAGATGCTGTTTGCTCACCTCAAGCGCATCTTGCGGCTCGACCGGTTGCGACTGCGCGGACCGAATGGCGCCAGAGACGAGTTCCACCTCGCCGCAGCAGCCCAGAACCTCAGGAAGCTCGCCAAACTCAAGCCAAACGGGCCGCAGGTCAGGCCTGCCTGACCAAGCGAAGCCCTACTCTGCTAAATCCGCTCCCCGCCAGCGCCGATCTCAGGGCCGACTTTTTCAACGGTATCGGCCCAGTTCGGCAATGACGCAGTTGGTGCCAAACCTAGACAGTATGGAAGCGGAATGTCGTGCTGTGGCGGTAGGTTTTGCCTGGATCCAGTCTCGTAGACGGATAGTCCGGCCGGTTGGGTGCGTTTGGCCAGGCCTGTGGTTCAAGGCAGAAGGCGTCGGACTGGCGATAGAGGCGTTCCCCTTTCCCGCCCGAACTGCCATCGAGAAAGTTGCCGGAGTAGAACTGTAGGCCAGGCTGGTCGGTGATGAGGTCGAGGGCGCGGCCGGAGTCCGGATCGACGACGCGAGCGGCGAGCCGCGGCGCGACGGCGACCTCGTCGCCAAGGACGAAGCAATGGTCGTATCCGTGCGCGCGCCGCAATTGTTCGTCGTCGGCGCTGATGGCGGCGCCGATCGCCCGCGGCGCGCGGAAGTCGAACGGCGTGTCGGCGACGCCGGCTGGTGCGCCGAGCGGGATCAGACCGGCATCGACCCGCAAATAGCGATCGGCGAACAGCGTCAGTTCGTGATCCAGGATGTCGCCGCCGGCGACCGCGCCGCCGAGGTTGAAATAGCCGTGATGCGTCAGGCTGACGATGGTCGGGCGATCGGTCGTCGCCTCGAACGCGATCGTCAGTTCCTGCGGCCCCGTAAGCCGGAAATGGACCCGCGCCGCCAGCGCTCCCGGAAAACCTCCCTCTCCATCCGGGCTCGCATGGCCGAGCGTGAGCGACGGCACCGGGTCGCGATCGATGTTCTCGACGCTCCATAGCACCCGGTCGAAACCATTCGCGCCGCCATGCAGGGTGTTCCTGCCGTCATTGGCGTCGAGCCCATGCCGGACGCCGTCGAGCGTGAAGGCCGCGCCGGCGATGCGGTTGGCATTACGCCCGACCGTCGCTCCGAAGAAATCCCGCCGCGCCAGATAGGGCTCCAGCGCGTCGTGACCGAGGACCACGTCGTCACATTGCCCGTTGCGGTCCGGCGCCCAGAGAGCCTGCACGGCGCCGCCCCAAGTGATGATCGAGACCGCGAAACCGGCCTCGCCGCGAAGCGTGATGCGCTCGACCGCGCGCCCGTCGGGCAGGACCCCGAAGACATCGCGCGAAACCGGCTCTGACATCTCGGACAACCCCGTTCTCACCATGCGAAATCATCGACGAAGGATCGCTGGCCGAGCATGAACGCGTCGGCCACCAGCGCCAGCGGCCCGGTGTCGACGTCGCTGCTGCTGGAGCGGACCAGATCGACGAAGCGGCGATAGACGCCGCGATATTCCCGCTCCGGCTCGTCGACGAGAACCTGGCCATCATGGTTCAGCCGGGCTCCTCCCGCGCTCAGCACGAGGCTCCCCGCATCGGTCTCGATCGCGATCGGCCAGATCTGCTCGCCGCTCTGGCGAAAATCGAACGCCGTATGGATCGGCAGACCGGAAGCGGTCGCGAGCTTGAGCTCGGCCGCGATGGGCGCTTCCCGGTTGGCCGGAAAATCCAGTCTAGCGCCGACCACGAAGACCGGCTCAGGCAGGATCGCCGTCAGGATCGAGAACGCATTGATGCCTGGATCGAACACGCCGAGGCCGCCAGGTTCGAAGATCCAGTCCTGCCCCGGATGCCAGACGCGCGCATCCTCCTTCCAGAGGATCGTGACACGCCGGGCCCGATGCCGCGCCAGAAAGTCACGCGCCGGCTCAACGGCCGGAGCAAAGCGCGAATGCCAGGCGGCGAAAAGCGTTCGGCCCCGCTTCTCCGCCAGCGCCATCAAGGGGGCGAGCTCACTCACGCCAGCACCGGGTGGCTTCTCCAGCAGGACATGCTTTCCGGCAGCGAGCGCCGCCCGCGCCTGGTCGCGGCGGGGCATGGGCGGCGTGCATAGTACAACGGCATCGACATCGGGGACATCGGCCAGCAGCTCCTCGACCGTACCGACGCAATCGACGCCGTCCAGACGCGCATTGCGGCTGGCCACAGCGACGAGCTCGATTCCAGGCGTGGCCGCGATCGCCGGCAGGTGCTGGTCGCGTGCGATCTTGCCGAGCCCAACCAAGGCGAGACGGATTGGCTTCATGCGCTCGGCCCAGCTCGCCAAGGCCTTTTGGCACGGAACCAAAAGGGCGCAAGCCCAGGGCGCCGACGAAGGCCAGAAAATCCGCATGAGAGATTGAGAAATCGGTTTCTCATATTATTATTCTCTGATAACCGTCTGAGAAACCGGTTTCTCAGATCGAGGTGGGGCGTGTCAAGCGCGGTGTCGGGCGAGCGGGTGACGATCTACGACGTGGCGCAGGCCGCGCGCGTCAGCACCGCCACGGCCTCGAAGGCGCTCAACGACACGGGGCGCGTTTCGCTCGAGACGCGCGACCGCATCAAGCGGGTCGCGAGGGAACTCGGCTTTCGGCCGAACTCCCTCGCGCGAAGCCTGACACGCAAGCGCAGCTTCAGCGTCGGCTTGCTGACGAACGACACCTATGGGCGCTTCACGCTACCGCTGATGGCCGGGATCTCGGAGGGGCTGATCGACCACGGTGTGTCGGTTTTTCTGTGCGCCATCGGGGACAATCCCGACCTCGCCAGAATCCATGTCGATGCCATGCTCGACAAACAGGTCGACGGCATCATCGCAACCGGGAAGCGCATCGACAAGCCGCTGCCGGTGGATCTCACCCATCTGTCCGTGCCCGTCGTCTATGCGCTCACTGCCGGCCCGAGCGATGGCGTCACGCTGGTCCCGGATGACCGCCAGGGTGCGGGGGCGGCAGTGCGCCATCTTCTGGCGCAAGGGCGGCGGCACATCGTCCATGTCACCGGCCCGTGCGAATTCGATGTCGTGCATGAACGGGCTCGCGCCTGCACGCAGGCGCTCGCCGAGGCCGGGGCAGCGACCGAGGCGAAGGTCCTGTTCGGCTCCTGGTCCGAGCATTGGGGCCATCAGGCAGTCGAGGCTCTGTGGTCCGGCGCCGACAAGCCGGACGGCATTTTCTGCGGCAATGACCAGATCGCACGGGGCGTGGTGGACGCGCTGCGCGAGCGCGGGGTGAGCGTGCCCGGCGACGTCTCCGTGGTCGGCTTCGACAATTGGGAGATCGTCGCCAAGGAAACGCGCCCGCCGCTGACGACGGTCGACATGAACCTGAAGGAACTGGGCCGACAGGCCGGGCTGGCGCTGGTGCGCCTGGTCAATGGCGAAGCGGTCGAAACGGGAGTCTGGAAGCTGCCCTGCAGCCTGATCGTACGCTCGTCTTAGCGAGATCATACGCAACAAGAACGGTCACAAAAACCAAGGCCACAACCGGAGGAAACGCAGATGAAGGGATTCAAGGCAGCCTTGCTCGCCCTCGTTGCCGTGCAGGCATCGGCCGGCGCAGCCCTGGCACAGCAGAAGCTGACGATGTGGTCGCGCTCCAGCAGCGAGGCCTTCATGCCCTCGCTGGTGAAGGCGTTCAACGCCGCGCACAAGACACAGATTGAGCTGCAGATCGTGCCCAATACCGAGATGGTGCAGAAATACGCGATCTCGGCTGCCGGCGGCTCGGCGCCGGACCTGCTCTCGCTGGATCTGGTCTATACGCCGGCCTTCGCCGCCTCGGGCCAGCTCGAGGACCTGACCGATCTGGTCAAGGGCTTTCCCTTCTTCGACCAGCTCTCGAAGGCTCACCTTGGAGCCGGCAGCTATGAGGGCCGCATCTTCGGCACGCCGATGTCGGCCGATGCCTCCGTGATGCTCTGGAACAAGAAGCTGTTCAAGCAGGCCGGGCTCGACCCCGAGAAGGGCCCGACCAACTGGGCCGAGATCGAGGAATATGCCGGCAAGGTCAACGCCATCGGCGGCGACATCCGTGGTTTCTACTTCTCCGGCGCCTGCGGCGGCTGCAACGCCTTCACCTTCATGCCGCTGGTCTGGGCTTCGGGCGGCGAGATCCTCGCGGACGGCGCCAGGAAGGCGACGCTGAACACGCCGCAGATGCGCGATGCGGTGGCGCTCTATCGAGGCCTCGTCGCCAAGGGCTATGTGCCTGAGAGCGCGCGCACCGATGCCGGCCCCAATTTCTTCGGCGGCTTCGCCACGGATCGCATCGGCATGTCGCCGATCGGCGCCTTCGCGATCGGCAACCTGGTCAAGAACTATCCGAATGTCGAGTTCGGTGTGACCTTCCTGCCCGGCAAGACCGGCGGCAAGGCCTCCTTCGCGGGCGGCGACAATTTCGTCGTCACCGCAGGACGCAAGAACATGCCGGCGGTGAAGGAGTTCCTGAGCTTCGTCTATTCGCTGGAAGGCCAGACCCTGCTGGCCAAGCTCGGCAGCCTGCCGACTCGTGCGGATGTCGCGGCGGAGGCGGTGAAGTCGCTCGACCAGCGCTATCTGACCGCGACCGAGGCGATGAAGATCGGCCGGACGCCGTCCTCGCCGGTCTACAACGACATCATCAACAGCAGCACTGGCCCGTGGAAGCAGATGCTCAACGAGGTCTTCTTCGGAAAGGATGTCGAGGGCTCCCTCGTCAAGGCCGAGAAGACGATGCAGTCGATCATCGACCAGTCGGGGAAGTGATCCTCGCCCATCGTTCACCGCGGTCGTTCCGACCACGCTGATTTCACTCGGAAACACGCCGTCATCCCGGGCCTTGCCCCGGGATCCATGCCGGAACGCACGCGAAACGGGTTCAGGCATGGCTCCCGGATCTCCGCTCCGCTTTGTCCGGGATGACGGCGCGGTGACTGCGACCAGCCCCCAAACCTCGCCGGCTCATATGACATGACCCAGTCAAATCCCGCCAAGCAAAGATCCAGTGGGCGACGCGGCACGCGCCTGCGCCGACAGCAGCTGGCCGGGCTGCTGTTCGTGGCGCCGGCGGTGCTGCTGGTGATCGTGTTCTTCCTGGTCCCGCTCGGAATGGCGTTCTGGATGTCGCTGCACAACTGGCCGCTACTCGGCCGGCCGCGCTTCATCGGCCTCGCCAACTACCTCAACCTGATGAACGACCAGCGCTTCTGGAATGCGATGGGCTTCACCGCCTATTACACGGTGATCGTCACCATCGCGATCTTCGCGGTTGCCTTCCCGCTGGCGCTTTTCGCCGAGAAGGCGCGGCCGATGATCAAGGTCTACCGCACGGCGATCTTCCTGCCCGTGGTCGTCGGCTTCGGCTCGGCCAGCCTGCTCTGGGCCTGGCTGATGAATGTCGATGTCGGCCTGTTCTCGCCGCTGGCCTACCGGCTCGGGCTGACGGAGAAGCCGGTCAACCTGCTCGCATCGTTCGACACCACGTTCTGGTCGATCATCGTCATGGTCGTCTGGAAGACGGCCGGCTTCAACATGATCATCCTGCTCACCGGCCTGCAGGGCATCTCCACGGAAGTGCAGGAAGCGGCGCGGATCGACGGCGCCTCGTCCTGGCAGCGCTTCCGGCGCATCACCCTTCCCCTGATGAGGCGAACCATCGCCCTGGCACTGATCCTTTCGGTGGCCGGGTCGGTGCTGGCCTTCGACCAGTTCTACATCATCGCCGATGGCGGGCCGCAGAACAGCACTGTCACCGCCGTCTACTGGATCTTCAGTCAGTCCTTCGTCTCCTTCCGCCTCGGCTATGGCGCGGCGATGTCGATGGTGCTGCTGGCGATCCTGGTGACGATCAGTGTCGTGCAACTGCGCCTGTTGCGCACGCCGGAGGGTGCGTGATGTCCGAACGCAAGGCCGCCACGGCCCGCCGCAGGCTGTTCGCCGCCACGCGCTACCACGCGATCGGCCTCTTCATCTCGCTGCTGTTCGTCGCGCCGATCGCCTGGAGCGCGCTGGTCTCGTTCAAGCCCTCGGCCGAGGCCGCGCGGCCGCCATTGCCACCCTGGCCGGTCGAGGGCTTCAGCACCCAGAGCTACGAGAACCTGGCGAAATACGGCGTCGGCATCTGGACCTATGCCGGCAACAGCCTGACCGTCGCGGCCGCGACCGTGGCCGTCACCGTGATCATCAGCCTGCTGGCGGGCTACGGCTTCTCGCGCTTCAAGTTCCCGCTGAAGAACGTGCTGTTTGTGCTGATCATCTCGACGGTGATGATCCCGTTCCAGTCGATCCTGACGCCGCTCTTCCTGATCCTGACCAAGCTCGGCCTGCAGAACACGCTGCCCGGCATCGTGTTGATCTATGTGACGCTGCATCTGCCCTTCTCGATCTTCATGATGCGCAACGCCTTCGACGCCGTGCCGAAGGAGATCGAGGACGCGGCGCGTGTCGACGGCGCCTCGGTCTTCCTGATGCTGCGCCGGGTGATGCTGCCGCTGGTTCTGCCCGGGGTCGCAACGGTCGCGATCTTCGCCTTCCTGGCCTCGTGGAACGAGTTCCTGGCGGCGCTGATCCTGCTGACGGACCAGAAGAAATACACCCTGCCGGTGATGATGGCCGCGGTCCGCTCCGGCCAGTTCGGCACCATCGACTGGGGCGCGGTGCAGTCCGGCGTGATGCTGATGATGGCGCCGTGCCTCGCCCTCTTCCTGCTACTGCAGCGCTACTACATCCGCGGGCTCACCGCGGGCGCCGTCAAGTGAACCTCTCCGACGACATCAACAGAAGCGGTGACGCCATGACTTCCCATGATCAGCTCAGGGCCAGCGGCTTCCGGCCCCCCGCCGTGCCCGATGTCGAGATGCGCGGCTTCTGGGGCGAGCGTATCGACGCCGTCGCCGACAGGACGGCGATGATCCTCTACGAGCGCTGCGTCGCGGCCGGCATGTTCGAGCAGATCGACCCGGCCCGGCCGGTGCCGCCGGTGAATATGCCCTGGCACATGCGTGCGGACGGCACGCCCGACACAGTGAATGTCCAGATGTTCTGGGATTCGGACGTCGCCAAGGTGATCGAGACCGCGGCCTATGCACTCTATCGCAAGCCCAATGCCGATCTCGAAGCGAAGATGGACGCGATCATCGAGATGTTCGCGGGGCTCCAGCAGCCGGACGGCTACATGAACTCCTGGTTCGTCCGGATGCAGCCGGGCCAGCGCTGGACCAATCTGCGCGACTGCCACGAGCTCTATTGCGCCGGGCATCTGATGGAGGCGGCGGTGGCCTATTTCCACGCCACCGGCAAGCGCAAGCTGCTCGACGTGATGTGCCGTTATGCAGACCATATCGACGCAACCTTCGGCCCCAGGCCCGGCCAGAAGCCCGGCTATTGCGGCCATGAGGAGATCGAACTGGCTCTGATCCGGCTCGGCCGCGCCACCGGCGAACAGCGCTATCTCGACCTCGCGCGCTACTTCGTCCAGCAGCGCGGGCAGCAGCCGCATTATTTCGACATCGAGGCTGCCGAGCGTGGCGTCGATCCGACGCAGTGGCGCCACAAGACCTATCTCTACAACCAGTCGCATTTGCCGGTGCGCGAGCAGGACAAGGTCGTCGGCCATGCAGTGCGGGCGATGTACCTCTATTCCGGCATGGCCGATGTCGCGACCGAGTTCGGCGACGACAGCCTGACGGACGCGCTGAAGGGGCTCTGGGCGGATCTGACCTCCAAGCAGATGTATGTCACCGGAGGCATCGGGCCGGCAGCCAGCAATGAGGGCTTCACCGACTATTACGACCTGCCCAATGAGAGCGCCTATGCCGAGACTTGCGCGGCGGTGGCACTGATGATGTGGGCGAGCCGCATGCTCGGGCGCGGGCCGGACCGGCGCTATGCCGACATCATGGAGCAGGCCCTCTACAACGGCGCCCTGTCCGGCCTCTCGATCGACGGCTCGCGTTTCTTCTACGACAATCCGCTGGAGAGCCGCGGCGGCCATCACCGCTGGACCTGGCATCGCTGCCCGTGCTGCCCGCCGAACATCGCCCGCACCGTGACGGCGATCGGCAGCTATATGTACGGCGTCTCGGCGGACGGCATCGCCGTGCATCTCTACGGCGCCAGCACGGCCCGGCTCAGCGTCGGCGCGACGGCCGTAACGCTGACGCAGGAAACGAACTATCCGGTTGACGGGCGGGTCGCGATCACCATCGGGCTGGATCGGCCGGCGCGCTTCACCCTGTCGCTGCGAATGCCGGGCTGGTGCGGCCAGGCCGCCGTCGCGCTGAACGGCGAGGCGGTGCCGATGGTGGAGAACGGCGACGGCTATGTGCATCTCGCCCGCGAATGGAAGGATGGCGACAGCTTGGCGCTCGACCTGCCGATGCCTGTGCGCGCGCTCCATGCCCACCCGGCGGTGAAGGCCGATCTCGGCCGTGTCGCGATCGCGCGCGGGCCGCTCATCTATTGCGTCGAAGAGGTCGACAATGCCGCCGACCTCAACGCCCTGATCGCGCCGGGGGATCTCTCCGGCGCCAGGACAGTTCCGATGCCGAATCTCGGCGGGGCGATGGCGATCGATCTCCCGGTGCGGCGCGAGCAGTGGCCGCGACGGGACGGCTGGCTCTACGATGCCCATCCGCCGGAATATGCCGCGACGACGGCGCGCCTCGTGCCCTATCACCTCTGGGATAATCGCGAACCCGGCGAGATGCTGGTCTGGATCAGGGGCGGCCGATGAGCGCGCAGCACAACCCGGCACAGGAAAAAGCCACCATCGAACTCAAGGGCGTGCGCAAGAGCTTCGGTTCGGTCGAGGTCATCCATGACCTCGACCTCAAGGTCGAAGGCGGCGAGTTCGTCGTCTTCGTCGGCCCGTCCGGCTGCGGCAAGTCGACCCTACTGCGCATGATTGCCGGGCTGGAGGAGGTAACGGACGGGGACATCCTGATTGCCGGCCGGGACGTCACCGATCTCGACCCGGCCAAGCGCGGCATCGCCATGGTCTTCCAATCCTATGCGCTCTACCCGCATATGAGCGTGCGCGAGAACCTCGCTTTCGGCCTGGAGATCGCCCGAACGCCGGCGGCGGAGATCCGGCGGCAGGTCGAGGCGGCGGCCGATATCCTCAAGATCGGACCATTGCTGCACCGCCGGCCCGGCCAGCTCTCGGGCGGTCAGAGGCAGCGCGTCGCGATCGGGCGTGCGATCGTACGCAAGCCGCTGGTCTTCCTGTTCGACGAACCCCTGAGCAATCTCGATGCCGAGCTTCGCGTCAGCATGCGCGTCGAGATCGCGCGGCTCCATCGCGAGCTCGGCAATACGATGATCTATGTCACCCACGATCAGACCGAGGCGATGACGCTGGCCGACCGCATCGTAGTGCTGCGCGACGGCAGGATCGAGCAGGTCGGCTCGCCCCGGGAGGTCTACGAGAACCCCGCCAACCTCTTCGTCGCCGGCTTCATCGGCTCGCCGCGCATGAACATCATCGACGGAACCTGCCTGACGGCGAACCGGGTCAACATCGCGGGAACGGAGATCGAGCTCAACCGCCCCATGCCCGCCGCGCCGCAAGAAGCGATCAAGCTCGGAATCCGGCCCGAGCATTGGTCGATCACGGACAGGCAGGATAATTCGCTGCCGGCTCAGGTCGAATTCGCCGAATATCTCGGCAGCACGCTATACGTGCATTGCAAGCTCGCTAACGGAGACCTTGTCACCATCGAGCAACGCGGCGGGCAGGATGCCAAGCCGGGCGAAGGCCTATGGCTGAACTGCCACCAGCAGGCGCTGAAGATCTTCTCGATGTCGGGAGAGGCGAGGTGAGCGGGCACGCTAGCTTGCCCCGCGGTCAGCTTGAGCTGGATGGCGCCCTTGCGCATCGACGAGGGCATGGATTTTGGTGGTGAGCCCGCCTCGCGAGCGACCGAGACAACGATCTCGCCCCCCCTTTTTCCGGTCGCACCCTGTTGATGGACCCGCACGACCGAGGTGTCGATCATCTGGACGTCGCCGTCGTAAGCCTTTGTGATCGCGTCCATCAGCCGATCCCAGACGCCAGCTTTGCGCCAGCGGTTGAAGCGATTGTAGATCGTCGTCGGTGGGCCGTAGCGAGCCGGCACATCCGCCCAGGGCGCACCCGACCGAAGCACCCAGAAGATGCCGTGTTTGATCCCAGGTTTTGATGGTGCGATCTTTTCCATCGGATGGAAGGAGGCACTATGGGCCAGGTTCTGCACGGGAGCGCCACAACGACGGAGGCGATCCGTCGAGCGATACAGCATAGTCAAGCGAGCCTGAGGGCTCTGGCAAAGCGCTACGGCATCAACCAGAAGACCGTCGCGAAGTGGAAGAAGCGGGCCTCGGTGGCTGATCTGCCGACGGGCCCGCAGCAGCCGGCTTCGACGGTTCTGTCAGCCGAGGAAGAGGCGATCATCGTCGCCTTTCGACGACATACCCTGCTGCCTTTTGGATGACTGCCTCTACGCGCTTCAGGCCACGATCCCGCATCTGACCCGTTCGTCGTTGCATCGCTGCCTGCAACGGCACGGCATCAGCCGGCTACCGGAGATCGAGGGCGACAAGGAGCCGAAGAAGCGGTTCAAGTCCTACCCGATCGGCTTCTTCCACATCGACATCGCCGAGGTCCAGACCGCCGAAGGAAAGCTCTATCTGTTTGTCGCGATCGATCGGACGAGCAAATTCGCCTTCGTGCAACCGGTGGAGAGCGCCAACCGGGTGACGGCCTCAGCTTTCCTCGTCGCCCTGATCGCAGCCGTTCCCTACAGGGTCCATACGATCCTGACCGACAACGGCATCCAATTCCGCTTCCCGCCGCGCTACGCCAACGGTCCCACGGCCCGTTACATCACCCACATGTTCGCGATGCGCTGCCGCGAGAATGGCATCGAGCACCGCTTCACCAAGATCAACCATCCCTGGACCAATGGGCAGGTCGAGCGAATGAACCGGACGATCAAAGACGCGACCGTCAAACGCTATCACTACGACAGCCACGACCAGCTCGATCGTCACCTCCAGGACTTCGTCTCAGCTTACAATTTCGGCCGGCGCCTGAAGACCCTCAAAGGCCTCACGCCCTACGAGTTCATCTGCAAGCGCTGGACTTCAGAGCCGGAAACGATTCACCCTCGATCCAATCCACCAAATGCCGGGACTAAACACCTAGGTCATTGGAAACCGTGCCTCTAGTCGGCTGTGTGCGTCCTGACAGGTCGCGTCAGTTGCCGTCATCTGCGATGACGCCTCGCCGCCAGTTCAAAATGCGACCGGTCATTGTCCTTGTAGCGACCAAAGTGACCGCCCCAGCGAAGCCGGACCCCAGTGTCCGAGGCGGCCTTTCTCATGGCCGCAGCGATCTGGCTCTGAAGCGTCGAATCGAAGACGACACGCCCCTCCCGGTCGAGCGGCCAGAGATCCACAGCCCGTCCGGAGCGATGCGAAGAGCTTTTTGTCCTCGACCATCCCCATGCCACGGCCTGACCTTGTTGATCTTGGTCACGCCGGCCCGAGCCAATGACAAAGCGCAGGTTCGGAAGGCTGGCTTGCGCCCTTCTAACGATCTTGGCGAGGATCGGGTCGAGCGCACGCAGGTTGGCGTCGTGATTTCCCACCGGGTCCGGGTTCCACGAGCGAAACATCGGAATCTGGTCGCGGCCGAACTCGTCGCGGATCGGGATTCTGGCGTAGACACCATCAGCGCTTGGAGTGCCTGGTTGACACGCCTGGCACCATAGATCCGATCCGAACCAAGGAAGCTTGCCCGGACCCTGTTGCCAATCTCCTCGTCGTCGCGTGCACGCCGGCTCGGCGATCGGTTGAGCCAGGCATGGAAGCCCGAGCGCGACACATCCAGCGCTTCGCAAAGCCATGCCACCGGCCAGATCCCCCGGTGCTTCGCAATGAACGTGAACCTCATGTCACGTCCTTCGCGAAGTAGGCTGCGGCCTTTTTAAGGATGTCGCGCTCCGCCTTGAGCTTGGCCACCTCTCGCCGCAGCTTCTCGATCTCAAGCTGCTCCGGCTTCATTTGACCGTGGCCGGGAAAGGCCTGCGCAGGATCGGCCGAGAAGAGCTTCACCCATTTGCGCAGCTGGTTCTCATGGACATCCAAATCCCGAGACGCCTGCGCCACACTAACCCCGCGATCCTTGATCAGTCGCACCGCCTCGATCTTGAACTCACGCCCAAACTGTCTTCGCCTCATACGCCACCTCCAGCTTCATGAAACACCCAATCTCGGTGTCCACGAAACCGGCAGCAGGCTATTCAGACGGGCGCGCCCGCGCTCCTGGATCCGGGTCATGGTGCGGATCTCGCCAGGTAAGGGCGCCGCTTTGGAACGGTCCCGTACTTCGTTTCGAAGGCCAATTTTGCGCCTTGAGGCACTCTCCGGCAATTGGCCTTGGGGACACGTTCTTCCGTGATTCTGAGATTTGCGGTTGCGTCGTTCGTTTCATCCGATCACGGTAGACGTAAGCGTTTGAGTGGCCGGAGCAATCGACCGTGACCCAGTCGACGAGTTCCAACGGCGTCTGGGTATCCCACGCCGTTCCAGTGATGTCCCAAGAGGATGTCCGCGCCCAACTGCGTCGCATTTTAGGAGGTGGCGATTTTGATGCGCCCGAGCGGGTGCGCCGGTTTTGTCCTATGTGGTCGAAGAAAAGCTCTCGGGCCACGGTGACCGCATCAAGGCGTATGGGATCGCAGTCGAAGTCTTCGGCCGGAGTGCAGATTTCGACGTTATGAGCGATCCCGTCGTTCGCATCGAGGCGGGGCGGCTCAGGCGTGGGTTGGAGCGGTATTACCTGCTTGAAGGCAGTACCGACCCGCTCGTGATCGATATTCCAAAAGGGGGCTATGTGCCCAGCTTCCGCTGGAGGCTGGACGATCAGGAGGCGCCCGAGCCGCTTTCACCCCCCGCACTTCCGCCTGACGAGCCACCCCGCCCGCGAACGAGCGGGTGGCTGTGGCGAAATTGGCTAGTCGGTGTCACTGCGGCGCTCGCGATCATCCCATTGGTGGCCACAATGGTGATGGCAAAGCGATCGGCCCCGACGCAACAAGCGAGCCTCCTGCGATCAGCGGTTGTCGTGAAGCCTTTCGTCAGTCTGACCGGGACGGCCGAAACCGAGGCTTTTGCAGCACAGCTTACCGACGAGCTGCTCTCACAGCTTGCTCCGCGTGGTGAGTTGACAGTATTTCGCAGCGAGGATTTGTCTGCTTTGGTTCCGTCCCTCTCGGCTGTCCGGAGCGATCGGTCATCGGGCAAGCGGCACATCCTGGAGGGTGTGGTCCGCACGAGCGATAGCAAGGTCAGGATCACCAGCCTCCTTCTGGATGGTGAAACGACCGCAATCGTCTGGTCCGGCAGCTATGAGGCCGATCTGAACTCCAACAGCGCCTTCGAACTCGAGACGCGCCTCGCGTCCAGGATCACTGAGGCAGTAAGCTCCCGCTTACGACCCGCAGCAACGGTGCATTAGGCGGAGCGACGGGCGTCCCGCAATTTGGGCTTCATCGTCTGCAGCGGGGCGAAAGCGCTCATTTGCGCACCGCCTGGAAAAGCGGTCGTCCGAATATCGGAATATCACCGAACGTCGGCGAGGCGGACGGCGCCGGCAGCGAGACGCCACCGGGCTGGGCGGCTGGCGCTGGCCGGTGGCTTTCGACCGCTTCTCAACGGCCGGGCGAGGTTACGCCTGCCTCCCGGGTTCGTCCACAAGTTGTGAATAGACTAAAGTGCTTGCGGCTTTTCTATGACCGCCGCTCGCGCGACATCAGCCTTAGCCATTGTCATGGCATCCTTCTCGATCGAGGCCGCGAGCAGGCAGTAATCATTGAGGCTAAACATGGCGCAGTGGTCAGCCTGGGACCACTTGGTTATCACCTCTGAGACAAGCTCGTACTCCTCGCAGATGCCGCGAAAACGTCCGTCCTGCATTTGCGCGAACCGGTACCGGAACTCGGGGAACCTAATCATGAACCGCGCGAGCCCGCGTTCTTCAGCCGACATCAAACTCTCCCTGGACCACGGAAGACATAGGCGACGAATGTATAGACAGGAGAAGGCAAGGAAAATCTACGGGCATTCCCGAAGGGAATAATGGGCACGATAGCGAACTGCGTCAAATGCACTTCTGTCAGCGATCTACGATTTATACCTCTGATGCGGAATTGTAGTTAAAGCGATTTTGTCGTGTTTGCAGAAAGTCCGGTCCCCGGATGTGCTGGAGCCGCTTATGAGCGCGGTGATGCGCTCGCGGCCGAACGCACTCCGCTCGGGGCGTCCATGAGCGGCGTTTGCGGCCGACGTCCACAGGCCGGGACCGTGATCTCCGCGAGTCTGGCCATTCCCGAGCCGTCTGAGGCACGACGGCAAGACTTCGACGCGGCGGCGATCTCGGTGGGGCGTATCCGGACGGTGAGGCGTACCAGCATGTCATTGACGACGAGGGCGAGCGGATCGCCGTGATTGTCGACGACACGCGAACGCCCCGGAACGCTGCGCGCCTTGGACCTGGGGCATCAGCGTCTTCGACCTACCCCAGACCAGCAGTGATCACGGGCGGGAGTGGACGCGGGAGGCCGCAATTGCGAAGGTCAAGTCGCTCTAGCTTGAGCTAGAAGGCCCGCTTCACGCCCGAGGAATATGAACGCTGGCGCCGCTTCATGCGCCGGCATGAGGGAGACGTATGATCGAGCGCATCGTTGCGCCCGCATGCCTCGCCTCGTCATCCGCAACGAAGAGGAGCTGAGCGCCGCCCCGCCTGCCTCCTAAGGCGATCCACAACCCGCTGGACGGTCGTCGGGTGCCATGTTCCGCCGCGAGCAGTCTTGATGCCGGCGGCGTTCAGTGCCTCGGCAATCTCCCTGATGCTCTTGCCGGCTCCACGGAGCGGCTCCACGACGCCTCGCCATGCCTCGGCCCGTTCCTTGGCCTGGGCCTTCACGCTTTCGTTTCGCTTCATGGTGGCGTCCCGGAGGCTACCTAGCTTGACGCCACAGCCGTTGGCCTTCTGTAAGACCACGTTGGTGCGGAGGGTGATGAACTGCCGCTCCTGTTCGGCCAGGGCCGCATAGATGCAAAGCTGCAAAGCGTCGGCGTGGGGCATCGAAGCGACCCGAAAGGGGACCAGCTTGTCCTCCATCAGCGAAGCGATCAAAGACACCCGGCGCGACAGGCGGTCCAGCTTCGACACCAGGACTGTGGCCCTGGTCTTCCGGGTTAACTCTATAGCCTTGGCCAACTCTGGGCGGTCACCGTTGGCGCTGCTCTCGACCTCGGTGAACTTCCGCAGCACTTCCCAGGGCGTAGGGCTGTAGGTTTCAAGGTACAGTCGGATGTCCCGGTCCTGCGCCTCCAGGCCCAGGCAGCTCTTGCCCTGCTCCTCGGTAGAGACGCGGCGGTAGAGAACGTACTGCGATGGCATAGTGGAGGCCTCCAGGAAGACCCTGAGACTTACTCTAGCCCTGACTGCGACCGGACAGTCCCGCAAGGGGCAATATAGTGATAGCTCATTTGGATAAGCGCTTGCCCGCTAAGCTGGAGGTCGCGGGTTCGAGCCCGCCCACTCTCCGCGGCGGCGATCTTCAACAGCCTTCTTCGACCCGCTTCTCGGCTGGGTATCGCCACTCTGATAGGCAGGGCCACTCACGGGGGGAAGCCGCGGCCCTCGCGGAGACTAAGGGCTTTCAGATACTTGGCCCAAAACATCCGGGGCCCTGGAAGGCTCTCAGCAACTCCTCCAGGTCACTCCCGGTCTGCGCTAGGCAGAGGCGCACCTCGTCGCGAGTCTCCGCGGGGATCGAAAGGCTTCCTAGAGGCGTCCAGTTCAGGGCCTCTTTAGTGCCCCCGGCAAGCGTTTGTTGCATGCAGTTGCCGAGTAGATCGAGTTAACGCCTCGTCATTTGGCGATTACGATGCCTCGATCCTTGCGCATCTTGTCGAACACTAAGCCAATCGCCTTGATTACCGTAATTTTCGGGTTATCTTTGCAATAAACGATGATTTCGTGCTCGGCTTCCTTGGCGCGAGGGACGTTGATAAAGTGCTTCTTGCCAAGGCCGTTGTACCAGCCGCTATACCACGTCATCAAAAGGCTTGCATCTTCTTGAAAAGTACCGGCCAGTTGAGCGCATGTCAGTTTCTGTACGTCAATGTAGCCGTTTGCGTCGGCGTAGGTCTTCAGTTCCACCTGGGCGTTGGCACTCGATATGAAGCAGCCGATGAGGGCTGTGGTCGCTAAAATCAGGGTACGCATAGTTCTTTCCTTCATTGTCCGAAGATCGAGAGAAGGCAATACGGACTTCGACAAGAACCCATTGTCTACTGACCTTAGGGCCAGTATCGCCGGTGGCTACCATCGGTGGTCCGTTTGTTACGATTGATGGCGGTGAAGGGTGGCGACTTTGACGTAGCCTGGCCATTCCGAGCTTGAAGGGATGCCCGACACGACGCTTGAACCCGACGACCTCTACGGGGGCATCCGTCGTACGCTTGCGCCTTCGATCAATTGATCGCGGCGCTGACGGGAAATCCCGCCTGCCTTGCGCCTTCGATCAGAGTGAGCCGATCTTGAGCGTTATAGTTTCTCGTGGCGATTTCAGCTTCAATGTTTTCGATGAAGCGAGGTCGCATCCTCATGAACTCGTGAACACTCGCATTTGTCTCCTGCTGCAAATGAGCACGCGCAAATATGAGCGCAGCAACAAAATGATAATTCGCAAACCGCTGCATATTAGCGCGGCGGAGCCAGTACAAAGCACGCGTATTGTCGCCAATAAGGTAATAATTTTGCGCAAGTATCGCGATGTAATATTTTGTTTGATTGGGATTTCTGTCGACCGCCTCTTCAATCATCGCGACGCCGCGCCTTCTGTCGCCAGCTTGTGCCAATCGGCTTCCAAATTCTGCCAAAATTTCCGTGTCATTTGGATTCAGCACAAGGGCCTGTTCGCCAATTTGCAGAGCGGCGTCGGGCTCCCTGCTAAAGAACAGAACGGCCATAAGCGCCTGAAGGGCACGAACATTATTCGGATCGAGGCGCACGGCACGCTGGGCCGCCTCACGAGCTCGTATTTTCGCCGCCGGCGCCGCCTCCTGAGAATTGAACCCAAGCCGATCCTCGTCGAGGAAGAGATAGGCCAGCATCGCCCAACCCGTCGAATAGTCCGGATTTCGCGTTACCGTCTCTTTAAGGCAGTCCCGAACTAGCCGATGCTCTTCCCGTGAGGGCTCGTTTCGGTAGCGATAGAACTGCAAGACACACAAATGCGGCTTGGCACCTGCCGGAATTCTCGCCGATGCATCGCCCGAGATCGGGGCAAATATCGCTCCATAAGGCTGGGCTACAGCCGCCGCTACCTTCGCTGCGATGTCAGACTCGACGTCGATATTTTGAGTTCCGCCCAAGTCTCGGTCGTAAACGGCGCTCCAGACAATTTCCTTCGTCCGGCCATCCAACAGTCTGCTAGACACTCGAAGTCGTTGTCCCGCGACACGAACCCCGCCCTCGAGCAGGTACTGGACCTCCAACGGCTGCTCAGCGGGAATCTCGTGCCGAGACTGCCTCCCCGCGTCACGGCCAAACAATCTTAGTTCCCGAAACCGTACGAGTTGATTGAGCAGTTCATCAGATATACCGGCAGCGTAGATCGACCCTTCGGCTCCCGACAGATTCTCGAAAGGTGAAACGACGAGCGCAACGTTGGGACTGGTTGCCAATTGTGATGAGTTGGTCGGGTCTGTGACCAGGCCGCTTAGGGCGATTACCAACAAGATGCTAATAACCGCCGCCACCGGCACGCCCAATTTCCGCAGCCAGTTTCGGGGGTTTCGAGGAGGGTTTTCTGAGTTCGCAACTTTCGGATGCAGTCCCAACAACTCTTGTGGTGGTGTGATTGGATGCCGCACCGTGATGTTCGGGATGTATGCGCCCTTGGGAATGTCGATGCAGATGGGGTCAATACGCCCGGATAATAAATAATAGCGCTCCAAGGCTCGGCGTAGTCGACTGGCCTCGATGCGCACGACGGGATCATTGAGTATATCGAAATCTTGCCCACGGCCAAATACGTGCGTCGCGATGGTGTAGGCCTTTATCCGTTGGCCACGGCCAGCCAATAACTCTTCGACGACGAAACGCAGAAAGTCCCGTAGGCGCTCGGGGACCTCGAAATCAGGACTCGCCAGAACACGAGAGAGCTGCGCTCGCACCGCATCGGGTTGTAGCACCTTCTGCCCAGTATCAGACGTTTGCGTCACGACTCACCCTAGCCTCAACAACACTCTCGTCATACTTGAACCCGCTTTTAGCGACGCGACTTCATTCCGAGCCTACGCAAAGTGATGTGAAGCGTACATGCAGAATTGCTGCCGGCTCCCATTCGCACTCGAGGCTTCCCGATGCCGCCAGCCTTACCAGGGGCATCGCACACGTCGGTGACGTCGGATATCGGGGTGGGTCAGTCGGCTTCGCCCGCATGGCAGACGGCACGGACATCTCGTGCCTCCGTAGATGAAAGTGCAACGCAATGCCCGAAGGCAAATTCGCTGCGCCTGCCCCGTCTCGGCCCTCCGGCAGGAACGCTCCGACCTTGGCCTCGACACGCAGAAAGATCGAAAAAGCCTTGAATGAACGAAACATCGCAACGTCGGGCGGCGGCCCTTGGAATGCCGTGCAGGCCTGCCGGCTTTTGGAGCGCACAAACTGGAGTATAGCGATTGCGACATAGGCCTGCCGATGCAGATCGTCAGGCTTTTCTTTGCCACGCTCTCGCCGTCAGGATGTTTGAATATCTGCTCAGCCTTCGTCGCCGGCTACTAGTTAGAGTCTCGCCGCCAGCCAAGGAAGGCGAAGACTGCCAGTCCGACAGCAATGACCAGCATCGTTGCTGCCCATTGAAGGCGAGGTTTATCTGACCAGAGAATTTCCACGTTCGGCTTCCGTGTCGGGCGAGGAATGAGCACCGAAACTCTGACCCTATCGCTTGGGCGCGGATATTGACCTTAAGGACCATTAGTCGATGGCTGACCCCGTCTCCGAAACACGGTGCCAATTTGCAAGATCAACAAAGAGAAACTTCGATCGATGATCGGTTCCCCACGGGTAGGCAAAAGGCGAAATGCCCCTGATCTTGCTGTAGTCCATAAACGGCGATTTTTTCGCCGAGAAACCCTTTAGAATCAGCCAGAAGCCCGCACTTGATGAATTTCATGCTTATAGCAGTCCTTGGTCGATATCATGCCCGACCCAGCTCAGCGGTAAGCGCATCCTCGTCCTGACCGCTGTGCCGAGAGCCGTTGGCCCGCCAATCCGATCCGACCTTCTTCGTCGACAATTCGACCACGAGCTAGTTCAGGCCGATTTCGGGCGCGATCGCTCTCCTCCAGAGCCTAATCACGGTTCTCGAAACGGGGATGAAGGGACGGCCCGACCAGTGAGCGGCGCAAATGTGCTCAAGGGGGAAGTGGCGGACAATGACCCGCGATCGTGTCCACGATCAAAGATTCTCTCTGCCGGGGGGATGCCCGGATGGACGCGGTCTTCAGGCGAGGAGCTTCTCTACGATCGATTGACACTTATCCTGTCACGGAACGTAGGGCTCAGAGAGCTGTTCAAAATCGTACGCTAAGCCGAACAATAGTGAGCCAAGGCTACTGTGTCTCGCGATCTCCGTTGCACGGGGTCTGATCCCGGTGGATACGAGTGGTCAGTTTGCGCAGACTGTCGTCTCAAATTTTGAGCGTTCGCTTTCGGCGATGAGCCAATATCCGCAACTGGCGGATACCGTTGAAAAAGTCGGCCCTGAGATCGGCGCTGGCGGGGAGCGGATTTAGCAGAGTAGGGCTTCGCTTGGTCAGGCAGGCCTGACCTGCGGCCCGTTTGGCTTGAGTTTGGCGAGCTTCCTGAGGTTCTGGGCTGCTGCGGCGAGGTGGAACTCGTCTCTGGCGCCATTCGGTCCGCGCAGTCGCAACCGGTCGAGCCGCAAGATGCGCTTGAGGTGAGCAAACAGCATCTCGACCTTTTTCCGTTCGCGCCGCGAGGTGACATAGGCGTCGGTCTCGGCGATGTCCCTGGCCATGTCGCGGGCGCCCTCATGGATCGAGCGCAGGATCTTGCGAGCGGGCATGTTGGGTGAGCACTGCGGCTTCAGCGAGCAGGCGTCGCAGTCGAACTTGCTGGCGCGGTAACGCATCATGCCCTCGTCATCGACGAGCGGCCGCTCGGTTCGATAGGCCTTCTGGCGCGGCCTCAACTCCTTCCCGCCCGGGCAGGTGTAGCGATCGCGCGCGTGGTCATAGGCGAAGTCGGAGCGGCTGAAGGTGCCGTCGCTGCGCTGGGATTTGTCGAAGACCGGGATATGCGGCTCGATCCCGCGCTTATGCACCAGCCAGGCGAGGTTCTCGGCCGAGCCATAGGCGCTGTCGGCGGCTAGCCTGGCCGGCCAGAGGCCAAAACGCTCCTGCGTTCGGTCGAGCATGGTCC
This sequence comes from Bosea sp. NBC_00550, assembly GCF_026020075.1. Classification (NCBI taxonomy): domain Bacteria; kingdom Pseudomonadati; phylum Pseudomonadota; class Alphaproteobacteria; order Hyphomicrobiales; family Alloboseaceae; genus Allobosea; species Allobosea sp. NBC_00550. The sequence goes on along the minus strand of NZ_CP102772.1, from coordinate 2,492,638 downwards.
GGGCCGAGCCGACTTCGGCCTGCCGGATGGCGCGGCTGGCCTCGACATCGACGATGACGGCGTGGTCGAGGTCGATCAGGTAGTTGGTGGCGTAGGCGAAGAAGGCATGCCCCTTCAAAGCGCCGGTCCATTGCGCGGCCGGATCGGCGCGCGACACGAACTTCGGCTTCGCCTCGCTCGCCGCGCCCCAGGCGGCCTCATCGAGCGTATCGAGATATTCGCGCACCGAGCGACGCGTCCGGGCGAGATCGTGCCAGTCGACCAGCTCTGAGGCGTCCGCGGAACGTTGCTTGTTCGCATCGGCCTTGATCAGGCTGGCATCGACCGCGAAGCCTTCTCCGCCCACGAGCCCTTCTTCGATGCAACGCCGGACGGTCGTCTCGAACAGCTCACGCAGAAGATCGCTCTCGCGGAAGCGGCCATGCCGGTTCTTCGAGAAGGTCGAGTGATCGGGAACGTCGCCCTCAAGCCCGAGCCGGCAGAACCAGCGATAGGCGAGGTTCAGGTGCACCTCCTCGCACAGGCGCCGCTCGGAACGGATGCCGAAGCAATAGCCGATGAGCAGCATCCGGATCATCAGCTCCGGATCGATCGAGGGCCGACCCATCTCGCTGTAGAACGGCCGCAGATGTGCGCGGATCTCGGAAAGATCGACGAACCGGTCTATCGACCGCACCCAATGATCGTCCGGCACGTGACGCTCAAGACTGAACTCGTAGAACAGCGCCTCCTGCGCCACCCGCCGTTCACCCATCATCGCGCCGCCCTCCGCCCAAGACGACTGAATCAGGACTTCACACCCGCAGCAACGACGACTTTTTCAACGACATCGGCGCACTGCCGCTGCACGTCGCCCCATCTTTGCTTGAAGGCGTGCCGGTCTCGCTTGGGCGTTTCGCGGATCATGGGGGCTCGTGAGAGCGGATGGCTGCGATGGCCACGGCCTTCTCGCAGGTATTGCCGTTCTCATCGAGTGACAGGCAATCGCGAATAGCTTGCTCGACCCGTTCCCGTGCCGCAGCGAGCGCGACTTCGGCGGCTAGGGCGCGGGCTTCAGCCCGGTCGGCGCGCTTGTTCGCGGCCTTGGCCAGCTGCCATTGCATGTAACCATAGCGACTGTGCGTGCGCTCCTTGCGCAGATATTCTCCGTAATCGTCGGGCTCAATGATCTGCCCCTCGCTCGGCGTTGCAGGGCTCGAAGGCGGCGGGGGAAGCCAGAAACCGTGCGCCCATTGCAGCCGATATCCGCACACGGGGCAGACCAGCCCGTCTTTGATCGCGACAAGCTGCCCGAGTTTACCGCCATGCTCAGCTTGATAAGCCCGATGTGCGTCGTCGGTTCGGTCACCGCCGCATAAGAGATGGACCGAGTTTTCGACCTGAAACAAGTTGAGTGCGGCAACCTGCTCATCGGTCCACGGTGCTGTCCGCTTCTCGGCCATTTGTTCTCGGCCTCTTTTACCGGACAACGCGCAGCCCGTCCGTCAGTTCACACTTCGTGCTGATGATGCTCAGCCTCTCACCCATCGTCCCGCTCTCTTGCGCGTGCTTATGAAGGCGGGGTCGGCCGGCTGCTTCTTGCGGTGAGCCAGGGGGCACCACCGGTCTATGTCGGAAGCGTCGGTATCGGCTTCAGCCACGACGGCGCGACCGCGCTCCGCAAGCAGATGGACGAACTCGTTATCTGACAACCCGCGGTCAGCCTGAAGGGCAGACGACAGGCCTATCGCTAGCTCACGTCGGCTCTGGTGGCGGAAATCGAGTTTCGCGCATGGACCGCCGACGGCAAGCTGCGGCACGGCTCCTACAGGGGGCTTCGGGAAGACGCTGATGAGCTCCCCGTTTACGAGATACGGAGCGGGTATTCATTTGACCGTTCGCTGCGCAGTCGAGCAGAGCAAGGCGATATCCTGCTCAAGCTTAACAAGGATCAGCCGGTACTCCTCGGCTATCTCAGCGGCCCGGTTTCCCGGAATCTTGGCCCAGTGCAGCGCCGCTTCCCAAGCGAGCGCGTAGCTCTCGCAGAGGCTCGCAAAAGCGGGCCGCTTGGCCGCCCGTAGAAGCTCCGCGCGGCGGTGGGGCCAGCGGAGCAAGAGCCGGGTTACACCGGCCCGCTTTTCAGGTGTCTCCATCGCGTCAAAATACTAATTATCGCCTCGCCAGGCAGAGAATATGGGCGTGGCCTGCCCCCTGAAAAGTGGCCCTCCCTGAAGTAGGCTTTTTGAGCCTTTGGAGGATGCCCGCGATGCCGCAGAAGAAGCACAAGCCTGAAGAGATCGTCGCGAAGCTGCGGCAGGTCGACGTGCTGTTGTCCCAGGGGCGCCCGGTCGCGGAGGCGATCCGGGCCATCAGCGTGACGGCGTTCACGTATTATCGCTGGCGCAAGGAGTTTGGCGGGCTGAAGTCCGACCAGGTGAAGCGTCTGAAGGATCTGGAGAAGGAGAACGAGCGGCTGCGCAAAGCCGTCTCGGATCTGACGTTGGAGAAGCTGATCCTCAAGGAAGCTGCCTCGGGAAACTACTTCTCTATTCGGGGTTCATAGGTCAACTCCCTTGCGTGCGCATCCTGGATCGGCGCGCGAACGGTCCTGCGGAGCTCTTGCTTCTCTCCGAGGTCGGCCTGTGCCGCCTCATGATGGGATCAGAGGGAGTGGGCGGAGCCATCTAAGCCGCGCGCTCGGCAGAACCGACGCTCGAGTTTCCTCGGTCTCGCCCGCTCCCATCGTCCCCGCAGGGCCCCCTCCACGCCGGAGGAGCTCGGTATTGCGTGATGCTAAAGCGCGGGCCTCAGGCCGCCGTGGCGGATGCGGCCGACCAGCGGAAGTCCGTCTCGTCGCGCCACATGCGGTGCAACACGATGGCCAGCTTGCGAGCGACGGCCACGAGCGCCTTCTGCATGCCTCGGCGTTTGGCCACGGCCAACCCCCAGACCTTCAGGGAGGACCACGGGCCGCGCGGGCTGGTCAGCAGCACGAGCGCGGCTTCATAGAGCGCAGCGCGCATCATCGTGTCCCCGCACTTCGAGACCCGCCCGCCCCGCATCGTCTCACCGGACTGGTAAAGCCGCGGCGTCAGACCGAAATGCGCCCCGACGCATTGCGATCGTCCGAAACGGGCCGGGTTGTCGACGCATGTGCGGTAGGTCAGCGCCACGACCGGCCCAACGCCGGGTGCGGTCATCAGCCGTCGGCAGATCGGATCGATGCGGACCTGGTCCAGCAGCATCTTGTGCAGCTTGGCGAGTTGGGTCCGCAACGCGGAGCGAGCCTCCAGCAACGGTAGGACCACAGCCGCGACGAAGGGCAGATCGAGCACGAGGTCTCGCACGCGCTGCTCGAAGCCGGCAGCTCCCACGACACCGACCTTGAGGCCAAAATTGCGCAGCTGACCTCGTAGGTCGCTCTCGATGTCATAGGCCTTACGCTGAAGCAATTTGCGCGAGGTCAGGAGCAGGCGGCGTTGCTGGCTGGCTGGCGTCTTGACGTGGACCGGCTTGAATAGGCCGACACGCATCATCTGAGCGATACCCATCGCGTCGTTGCGGTCGGTCTTGTTGATGCGCGCCGAAAGGGCGGCGTGCATGTGACGGGTTTCGACGCAGATCGCCGGCAACCCAGCTTCGACCAGGCCGGCGTAGAGCCATGGCGAGAGAGGCCCCGCCTCCAGGCCGATACGAGCATAGCTGTGGCCGAGACCGATGAGGTGTTTGCAGATCACCTCAGGATGGCTCTCGACGGTGGTACGGTGCACGACCTTACCGTGCGGATCGACGATGCAGATGGCGGTCTCTTTCACGGAGACATCGAGGCCGACATGGTGCTGGTGGTTCATGGTGGGACTCCCGCGTTGGATCGGAGCGCCACTATGCCGCTGCTTCAACCGCGCGAGGCGCCCCGAATACCCCATCTGAGCCCCGCCCGTCGTCGCCGGTGCATCGACCACGCCATGATAAAGTTCGGCGTGTCGGAGCGGCTGGCGTGCCGGGTTCTGGGGCAGCATCGATCTACGCAAAGGAAACTGCCGACGGGTCGCGTCGATGATGCGGCGCTGACCGCCGACATTGTCGAGCTCGCCACCCAGTATGGCCGCTACGGCTACCGCCGGGTCGCGGCCATGCTGGAGACCGCCGGTTGGGCGGTGAACGTCAAACGCGTTGAGCGGATCTGGCGGCGGGAGGGGCTCAAGGTGCCGGCCAGGCAACCGAAGAAAGGCCGTCTCTGGCTGAATGACGGATCATGCATCCGGCTTCGGCCGGAACACCCCAACCATGTCTGGTCCTACGACTTTGTCGAGGATCGCACCCACAACGGTCGAAAATTCCGCATGCTGAACGTGATCGACGAGTTCACCCGGGAATGCATTGCGATCCGGATCGACCGGAAACTCAAAGCCACCGACGTCATCGATGTCCTGTCCGATCTTTTCATCCTGCGCGGCGTGCCCGGGCATGTTCGTTCGGACAACGGTCCCGAGTTCGTCGCCAAAGCAGTGCGGGATTGGATCGCAGCGGTCGGCGCGAAGACAGCCTTTATCGAGCCTGGCAGTCCTTGGGAGAACGGCTACTGCGAGAGCTTCAACTCCAAGCTGCGCGACGAACTCCTGAGCGGCGAGCTGTTCTACAGCCTCGCCGAGGCTCGGATCGTCATCGAGGGCTGGCGTCAGCACTACAATACCCGGCGCCCGCACTCCTCGCTCGGCTACAAGCCGCCAGCACCGGTCGCTGTGGTCTGGCCGCCTACGAAAACCCAACCCGCTTCGCCGGCCATCTCAACCGTGGCCGACAAGCCCACCATGCATTAGATTAGAACCGGGCCACCTGATGGGGGCAGGCCAGAGAGCGGAACCAGCGACCTGAAATCAGGACGTAATGATCCTGGTTGCCGACATCGACGATGATCTGGCTAGCCGTGTTCTTGACGTAGAGCAGCTGCGTATCGGGGATCGGCGCATATTCGGGCTGGCCGGTCGCATGGATCAGCTCGGCGGGCTCGAGGCTGACGTCCAGCTTTGGCAGGCTGCCGCCCGCAATGGCATCCGCGATCTCGGGCGGGGCCTCGTCCATCAGGTTGGCGCGGGATCCGGCAGCCTTCAGAGCGGCGGCCAGGGTTGCCGGCGGGCTTGCCGCAACGGCCCAGCTTCCATCGGGCGCCTTGGCCGACCACCACTTCCTGAGTGCACGCAGGTAGTAAGTGGCGCTGCCCTCATCGAAGAGCATCAAGGCCGGGGTATTGATGACGCGCAGCAGCTTGCTGCCTGTGACCTGGCGCAGCTGCGGCTTGCCGTCGACCAGGACGAGCATTGCGGGCGTTTCGCTGAAGATGATCTTCGGCGGATCGTTCCTGACGGGCAGGGCCTTGGTCGCCGTCTCGGCCTCGGCGACCTGAAGGCTTGCCTGCAGCCGCGACAACGAAATCGTACGCAATCCGCCGCCCGCATGCTGCCGCAGCGCGGCGGCATAGGCATCGGCATTGGCCGGATCGGAAGGGAAACTCGCCTTCACGACCTCGATATTATCGAGCGTCACGAGGTCGTTCTCACGATCGATCGCCGTATGTGCCTTGAGCCAGACGACGCCGAGCGTCTGCGCGTCGGTGCCGGGCTTGTCGACCGCGACGGCGGCACGGGCCTCCAGCATATCGTCCTGCCAGCGCTCGATCTGCGGCTGATAGATGGTGATGCTGCGCGCTGCGTCGTCGATGACGCGGGGCCAGGCGATCCCGGCCTGTGCCGCGCCGGCAGTCTGCGCGTTCGCGGGCTGCCCGGCCTGGGCCAGAACCGGCGTTGCCGGCGGCACGAGCATGCACGTGATCGACAGAAGAGCGACCGTGGTCCGGAGGTGCAACCTGAAAGCGTTCCGCATCCGCGTTCTCCTTTAGCCATTAGTCCTTGGGTCGAGCGAACGCTGTCAGCGGTCGCAGCGGTGATAGCTGGTTTCCACCTCCGGGAATTCGGGATCGAAGCGGACGAAGGTGCCGTCGTCCTTGAAGCGGAGCGAGACCTTCATGGTGTCGAAGATGATCTTGTCCGCGCAGCTGAGGAGCGCGGTCGTCACGTCGCCATTCTGCTTGGCGGACACCACCCGGCAGGTGGCATTCGCGCCGTCGATGCGGTTCCCGCGTACGATAAAGGCACTCCAGCCTTCAGCCGAACGCTTGAGCGCGAGCTTGCCCTTGCGCTTGACGAAGGCCTCGTCGCAGCTCGCTGCGCTCGTCGCCCAGGCTCCCTCCAGCCGATCGATTGCTTGCGCCGCACTGCTCAGCAACGGCAGGGCCATAAGGAGAGCTCCCAGGCCGGCCAGTCTTTTGCCTCTCTGCATCTGTCATCTCCCACGTGTCCACAAACGGAAAAACAGCGGCGGGCCGGGCGGAGGGGCAATTCGGCACCACGCGGTTGGAAACACTGCCGCGTCGCAACCATCATCATCCTTGCCGAAGTCGCCGGTCACGGATGTGCTCCGACGCGGGGCACTACGTCCAAATCGAAAAATGCTGTTCGTTCTGATCGATGCCCTATGGAGGATGCGGGCAAGTCTATTGTCGCCTTCGGCGTGTTTTGAGATCAAGGTGTACAGCAACATTGGTGTCAATCGCGGGGAGCAGAGCATGGTTGCCCTGTCGTTGAGAAAGGCCTGTCGCGCCATTCCATCCTTTGGCGAAAGATCCAAAACAGGCCGAGCCCTGGAAGCGATCAGAGATTGAAACCAAGTGCTGCCAGCAAGCGGGTCCGGTACTCGGGCCAGATGCGCATGATTGCCAAGCCGGGCACCCGGGACCTGTGGGCCCCGGCCTCGTGTTCGGCGGGATTGTGCATCTTGATCTGGTTTGGAACGTTTGCCGGAGAGGCACGGGCCGCCGGCAGACCTCCGCTGCTGCTGCGAAGCTGCAAGATCGAAGCTCCCGACCTCGCCCCGGTCTTTCCGAAGCCTCCGGCCGTCTCTCTCAAAGCCGCGGATGCGCAGGCTGCGGATGATGACGACGAGGAAGACGACACGGAGGAGGAGGACGAGGAGGATCGCCCGCCCTCCGGCTTCGTCTCGCCCGGCCTGGGCAGTTGCATCGCCATCTCCGGCACGGTGAATGCGGGGCTGCAACGCGATGAGTATCGGGCGAATGCCTCGGCGCGCGCGACGGGGCTGGTGCCGCAGAATGCGACGAGCTTTCCATTGAGCACGACGTTCCGGATCGAGAGCGGCCAGTCGCTCGCGAACGGCCAGTATCTGGCGGCCGCTTTCGAATTCTCGTTCGACACGAACAGCGAAGGTGGCAACGACATCACCATCGGTGAGGCGAGCGTCACGCTGGGAGCGTTCAGCGCCGGGCTGGCAAGCTCGCGCTTCGATTTCTGGGCCGGCGACGAATTCGCCTTCATCGCGCGAATTCCCAGCCGCACCGTCGCGCTCATCGGCTACGAGCGCCCGCTCACGGACACGATCAGTCTCTCCTTGTCCGCCGAGGATGTCGCCGCCGACCAGCGCATTCCGCAGGCGAGCGCGGGGCGCCGTGTGCCCGACGGCGTGGCTCGTCTCGTCTATGAGGGCGATGAGCTGACACTGCACGGTGCCGTGGCCTTGCGCGAGGTCCCGCGCATCGGTGCCGCGAGCCTCTCCGGCCGCGCCGCGATCATCGGCGCGACCTGGGAAGGCGATTTGCTGGACAAGTCATTCACGCTCTCCGGCCAGATCGCCGGAGCGGTCAACGCGGCGCCCTATATCGGCTCTCAGCTCGACCGGCGCACGGCCCTGCCATTCCTGTCGGGGGATCAGACCTCGCGCGGCTGGTCCGGCGTCGTCTCGCTCGGCTGGGAGTGGACCGACGAATGGTCGAGCAATGCCTATATCAGCCGGTACATGCTGACATTGCCGCGTGTCGGCGATGCAACCGGCCAGGTGCGGATCGACCGGCTGGCGGCCAACGTCATCTGGAAGCCGGCGAAAGGCCTGCGCCTCGGCCTCGAGGGGTCGGTTGCCTGGCAACGGATAGACATCACAGGGCTGGCGCTCGCCGCAGGGCTTTCCGGCAGGCAAAGCTCGGCGCAGCTCTTCATCGAACGGGTTTTCTGATCGACTGGCGGTAATCCGCTGGAAACAGCCCGGGCAAGCCAAGCCCGGGCTGCGGGCAAGCACTTCTGCGGTCCCGGCCGTCGATCGAGGCACGACCTCGCCACGCAGCGGGATTTAAGCTGCTTTCGTCCCGGGAAACCCGCTCAGCGCGTCTGCGTCGCGGCGAAGGCCAGGCTTTCGGCCAGCAGTTCTTCGGCACTCGCCTGCTCGGCCGCCTCGACATAGACGCGCAGTTCGGGCGCGTTGCCCGAGGCGCGGAAGTGCACTGTCGCGCCGTCCGCGAGCGTCAGGCGCAAGCCGTCGCGCCGATCGCGCGCGGCGACGCCACCGCGCATCCCGAAGGCGGCATCACGGAAGCCGGAATCCTCCGCATCGAGCCTGGCGATCAGGGCCGCAGTCTTGTCCTGCGGAATCTCCTGAAGCCTGTTCGACAGGGCCACCGCGAAATTCGCCTCGGCGGCGATAGCGCTCAGCTTCTTGCCTGATGACCTGACCGTGGCTAGCGTCGCGAGGATGGGCAGCATCGCGTCGCGCGTCGGCAGGGCGGCAAGCAACCGGCCGTCGCGTCTGATGTCGGAGCCGAGCAGCACGCCACCATTGGCCTCGAAACCGACCACGGCCCGTGCGCCGTCAACTTTCGCCTCTGCCATGCCGGCGATGACATAGGGGGAGCCCACGCGGGTCCGCAGCACCTTTTCGAACAAGCCGGGCCGGTCGAGGGCGGAGTTCGAGGTGACCGGAGTCACGATTGCGTCTGCGTCCAGGAATTTTGCGGTGAGCGCCCCGACGAGGTCCCCGCGCAGAAAGCGGCCGGCCTCATCGGCGACGAGCGGCCGGTCGGCGTCGCCGTCGGTCGAGACGATCGCGTCGAGCCGGTTTTGCAGGGCCCATTGCCGCGCCAGCTCCTCATCCTCCGGCCGCAGAGCCTCGGTGTCGACGGGAATGAACCGGTCGCTGCGGCCGAGCGCGACGGGGGCCGCGCCGAGCGCGGTGAGCACATCGCAGATCACGTCGCGCCCGACCGAGGAATGCTGATAGACGCCGACACTCAGGCCGGCGAGGGCATCGCTGCCGAAGAAGGTGACATAGCGCGCGCGGTAGTCGGCGATGGCCTCGCTCCGCGCGGGCTCGACCGAGACATCGGGAGCGGCTGTCAGGGCAAGCTTGGCATGCCAGGCCAGGATGCGCGCCTCGTCGGTCTTGTCGATCTCGCCTTGTGCCCGATAGAATTTCAGCCCGTTGCGGTCGTCGGGAATGTGGCTGCCGGTCACCATGATGGCGGGCGCGCCGCGCTTCATCGCGGCCAGAGCCAGGGCCGGCGTCGGCAAGGCGCCGCAATCGACGGGAACGAGGCCGCCATCGGCAACCGCCTGCGCGCATTGGGCGGCGATGAGAGGGCTCGACGAGCGCAGATCCTGCCCGATCAGCACCTCGCCGGCGGGACCTGCCGCATCATCGTCGCGCAGCATGGCGCAGAAGGCGCGGACATGGCTGTAAGCCGGCAGTCCGACCAGTTCGCTGACGAGGCCGCGCAGGCCGGAAGTGCCGAATTTCAGGGAAGACATGCGTACCTCGTCCCGGTGACCGTCTCTCACTGGATGTGATGGTCGATCTGTTAAAAAGGGCCTTTCAATCGGGGTCCCATGACGCGCCGCAGCTTGACGACGCCTTCGAGCTCGCCGCCGCTGAGCTGCATTTCATTGCCCTCGAACAAACCTATATACCGGCGTGAGCCGATATCGAACACGACCATTCGGCCGGCGAGATTGCGAAAGGTCAGCGCGTCGCGCTGAAACGGTTTTGCCGGATCGGTGTTTGCCTGCATGCGATCGGTATCGATCAGCAGGACGTGCTGCTCATCGCGCCAGGTGCCGTGCATGAAAGCCAAGGCCGGCTCCGCCGCGACCTCGCCGGTTCCGGCAAGAAGCGCAAACGCGACTGCTAGGCGACGCATGATCCCACCCCCGGTTCCGCTTAGCCGTTAAGTCTCGTGGAAGCTACAGTGTCCCGCGGTTCGCAGGCGGGCGGAGCCGATGACCCCCGACTTGACGGCAATGCTTGCCACCATGCTGGCCGTCTCCTCAAATGGGGCCTGTCGCCGCGAGGAATTCTGACACTGGGTAAACGTGCGTCACCTTGTGCATGAGTGAAGAAGCCACAAGCGTCGTCACTACGCCTTTTGACCGGCTTCCTCCTCCGGCCGGACCGCCAGCTGATCGTAATAACCATGAGCAAATCCTGTGCCGGCAGTACGGCATGGTTTGTGCTGGGCAATCTGCGAGCCTAATGCTTTGTCGACATTCCCCGTGCCGCTGGAGAAGCGTGAAATGCCGTCATCGCAGATCTGCCCCATCATCATCGCTGGAGGATCGGGCACGCGGCTCTGGCCCCTTTCGCGCGACACGATGCCCAAGCAGTTCATCTCGCTTCTCGATGACGGCCTCTCCACCTTTCAGGCCACATTGCTGCGCGTCCGCTTCGAGGGATTCTCGGCACCGATCGTCGTGACCAATCATGAGTTTCGCTTCGTGGCGGCGGAGCAGATGCAAGCCGTCGGCGTTCAAGGCGAGATCGTGCTGGAGCCCGAGAGGCGGGATTCGGCCGCTGCTGTCGCCGTGGGTGCACTGCTCGCGCAGCGCCGCGATCCCGACGCATTGGCGCTCGTGCTCGCGGCCGATCACGTCGTCGTCGATGCCGAGGGCTTCCGGGCCGATTGCGCCGTGGCGGGACAATTGTCCGCGACGGGGCTGATCATGACGTTGGGTATCGTGCCGACGTCGCCGTCCACCGCCTATGGCTATATCGAGCCGGCCGATCCGTTGCCGGCTTCCAATGCATGGCGGCTCAAGCGCTTCGTCGAGAAGCCCGATGCCGCGAAGGCGCGCGAATATGTGGAAGCCGGGCTGCTCTGGAACAGCGGCAACTTCGTCTTCCCTGCGGCGCTGATGCTCGAAGAGCTCGCCCGTTTCGCGCCGGAGGTGATCGAGGGCGCGCGGGCCGCCGTCGATGCGGCGCAGCGCGACCTTGATTTCCTGCGCTTGGATGCGGCCGCCTTCGGCACCGTCCGCAAGATCTCGATCGACTACGCGGTCATGGAAAAGACGGCGAATGCCGGTGTTCTGGCCGCCCGGTTCGACTGGTCCGACATTGGCAGTTGGGATGCCCTGCACGATGTGATGGTCAAGGACGAGCGGGGCAACATCGCGCAAGGGCCGGTCGTGGCGATGGAAACCGAAGGATCGCTGCTGCGCAGCGACGACATGCTGCTCACCACGATCGGGCTGAAGGATATGGTGGTGATCGCCACGCGCGATGCGGTGCTGGTCGCCGACAAGGCGCAGGCGGGCAAGGTCAAGACGCTGGTCGAGCAGATGAAAAAGGACGGCATCCGCGAGGCGAGCGAGCATCTGCGGGGCTACCGCCCCTGGGGATGGTATCAGCGCATCGATATCGGCGATCGCTTCCAGGTGAAGCGCATCCGGGTGAAGCCCGGCGGCAAGCTCAGCCTCCAGAAGCATTTTCACCGTTCGGAGCACTGGGTGGTCGTGCGCGGCAGTGCCGAGGTGACGGTCGACAGCCAGGTGCGCATCGTTCACGAGAACGAATCGATCTATCTGCCGATCGGATGCGTCCACAGGCTCGCCAATCCCGGTCGCATCGATCTGGATCTCATCGAGGTGCAGGTCGGCAGCTACACCGGTGAGGACGACATCGTCCGGATCGAGGACATCTATGCACGCGGTTGAGCCGTCCTCCGCGGCGTCATGACGCAGAGGAATGCGTCGGTCGCGCGGACGCATTCCTCCTCGGCATGCCCCTTCGGAAACGGGTCGCCTGGGATCAGGCTGAACTGCGGACGATCATGAACAAGCCGAGCATTGCCAGGCCTGCTCCGGCCAGGCCGAGTGTCGTGACCGGCTCCCTGTAAATGACGGCGGCCCCGACATAGACGAGGACGAAGGTCATTACTGTGAAGGGGAAGACCGTGACCAGGTTGGCCTTCGACAAGGCCCAGATCCAGATCAGCGTGCTTATGCCGTAGCAGAACAAGCCGACGATGACATTCAGGTTGACGAAATCGATCGGTGTGGAGGCGCCGCTGGCGCCGGCCTTGAAAAGCAATTGGCCGCAAGCAGCGCAGCAGACCGAGGCGATGAGCAGGGTCAGGACGAGCGGGGACATCGAATACCTTGCCTAGCGCGGTAGGGCGCGGACGCTGTCGCCACCGCCAGTCACGTCGCTGATGATGAAGTTCGGCCGGCCCTTGCCTTGGATGAACAGGCGCCCGATGTACTCGCCGATCACGCCGAGCACGATGATCTGGGCGCTTCCAAGCAGCAGCACGATGCTGATCAAGCTCGTCCAGCCTCGAATCGTGCTGTTGTCGAACCAGCTCAGGGCCACGTAGATCATCAGAATGAAGCCGGCCAGGCCGAATGCTGCACCGCAATAGGAGGCGACGCGCAGGGGCTTGATGGAAAAGCCGGTAATGGCATCCACGGCCAGACGCAGCATCTTCTTGAGCGGGTATTTGGTCGTCCCGGCGAAGCGCTCGCGCCGCCGATAGGGCAGGCCAACCTGCTTGAAGCCGACCCAGCTCACCATGCCGCGGATGAAGCGGTTAGACTCCGGCATGCTGTTCAGCAGCTCGACGACGCGGCGGCTCATCAGCCTGAAATCGCCGGTATCGACGGGGATATCGATGTCCGTGAGTTTCGCGAGGAAGCGGTAGAAAAGCTTGGCCGTGAGCTTCTTGGTCGCGGTTTCTCCCTCGCGCTCTTGGCGCTGCCCGTAAACGACATCGGCCCCTTCATCCATCAGCCGCATCATGTCGGTCAGCAGTTCCGGCGGGTCCTGAAGATCGGCATCGAGCACGAAGATACGGTCGCCCGTGACGATGGTCAGACCGGCGGAGAGCGCGAGCTGGTGCCCGAAATTGCGGGCGAGCCTGACGCCGACGATGTGGGGATTCTCTCGGCCGGCTGCCGAGATGATTTCCCAGGTGCGATCCTGCGATCCATCGTCGATCAGGATGATCTCATAGGCCGGAACGGCAGCGGCGATGCAGGCGGCGTCGACCCGCTTGAGGGCTTCGCCGAGACCCTCCTCCTCGTTGAAACAGGGAATGACGACTGACAGATAATCGCTGCGGGGCGACGGCGGAAGGACGGTGTGGGCAGCCGAGAATGAGTGCAGCAAACTGTTCATGGCTCGACGACAACCTGAGTTCGAGAGATGCTCCGGGACGGGCGTAGTAAAACCGGGACAGACATGTTCCGCACTGGTACGTTCCCACGATCTTGTTCTCGTCGAGAGCAACGCTTGTTCCAGCGTTGCGCGCATCGACCTCGTACGATCTCGGCGTCGTAGGGCAGGCCGCGGGACGGCAGGCCGTCCGAGCGGGGGAAGAAGCTGCTCAGCCAGAAATAGCGGTCGGACATGCCCCAGGTGAGGAGCGTCCTGACTGCCGGCTCGTCGAGCGTGACGTCGAGAAACTGCCGGAGATGATCGGATACGGCGGAATCGCGCTTGCTGGGATCGCCCGGGAGACGGGTATCGTCGACGTCGAGCTCGGTGATCGAGAGGCGCAGCCCCAGCCCCGCGACCTCCTTCAGGAAGGAGCGTCAGCTCGATTCGACGAAGCGGTTTCCGACCTTGAGATGCGCCTGAATGCCCAGGCCATGGATCGGGGCGCCTTCCTTCTTCAAGCCTTCGAGCAGCTTGAGCAGGCTCGTGCGGCGCGCGAGGATATCGGGCCAGTGATACTCGATGCCGAAATCGTTGTAGAAAAGCTGCGCGGTGCCGTCGGCCGCCTGCGCTGCCCTGAAGCAATCGGCGATGAAGCCCGGCCCGCCGGTGCGCAGGAGGACCGAATCGCGCAAGCCGTCGGCCCGTCCGCTGCGGGGGTCGATGGCCTCGTTGACGACATCCCATTCCAGGATTCGGCCGCGATAGCGTGTCATCGCCGCTTCGAGATAGGCGAGCGCCGGTGCGAAGCGGCCGGAGGCAGTCATTTCCTCGGCTGCCCATTTGGGAACGGCATTGTGCCAGGCGGCCGTATGGCCACGCAGCGCCATGCCGTTGCCGGCGGCGAAATCGACGATCGCATTCGCCGGGCCGAAATTGAGATGCCCCTTGGTAGGCTGCACGAAGCGCCACTTCATCTCGTTCTCGGGCACGACGATCACGCATTCGCGCGCGATCAAGGCCTTCAGCGCGGCGTCATCGATGCTTGGCATTCACCATCGAGCCGAAGCGGATGCCCTTGCGCGCGGCTATCTGTGCGAGGCTGTCGCCCTCCGCCGCGGCGGCCTTGAGGGGGCTGGCGGCCGCCAGCAAGCCGGCGCAGGCAGCACGCCGCGTCAGCAATGGCCCAGCCGTAGTGGATCTCCCCGAGCCGGGGAGAGGAAATGAGACCATGACCTCGCCCCCCGGATACAGGCCTCAGGCCGCGTCTTCATTGTCGATGGAGGTGGCTTCCAGCACGCCGCGCCCGATGTCGGCATAGACGAAACCCTTTTCGCGGACTTGTTCGCCGCGATAGATGTTTCGCAGATCGACCAGCACGGGGGTCTTCATCAGCGTCCTGACCCGATCGAGATCGAGCGCACGGAAAATATTCCATTCGGTGACGATGACCGTCGCGTCGGCGCCTTCGACACATTCGTAGGCGTTGCCGCAATAGGTGACGCCGCCCGGCAGGACAGCCTTGGCCGGCTCCATGCCTTCCGGATCGAAGGCGCGGATCGTCGCTCCGCCGTCCTGCAGCGCCGTGATGATGGAGATGGCGGGCGAGTCGCGCATGTCGTCGGTATTCGGCTTGAAGGTGAGGCCGAGGACCGCGACCGTCTTGCCCCGCACCGAGCCGCCGCAGGCGGTGACGACCTTGCGGCCCATGGCGCGCTTGCGCTGGTCGTTCACGGCCGCCACAGCCTCGACGATGCGCGAGGGCGTGCCGTAATCCTGAGCGGTCTTGATCAGAGCCAGCGTATCCTTCGGGAAGCAGGAACCGCCATAGCCCGGGCCGGCATGGAGGAACTTGGAGCCGATCCGGTTGTCGAGACCCATGCCGCGCGCCACGTCCTGGACGTTGGCACCGACCTGTTCGCAGAGATCCGCCATCTCGTTGATGAAGGTGACCTTGGTCGCCAGGAAGGCGTTGGCGGCGTATTTCGTCAGCTCCGCGGTGCGGCGGCTGGTGTTCAATATCGGCGCGCTGTTGAGGTAGAGCGGCCGGTAGATATCGGCCATCACGGTGCGGGCGCGCTCGTCCTCGGTGCCGATGACGATGCGGTCGGGCCGCTTGAAATCCTCGATCGCCGCACCTTCGCGCAGGAACTCCGGATTGGACACCACCGCGAACTCGGCATCCGGCCGGAGCTCGCGCACGATTCGCTCGACCTCGTCGCCGGTGCCGACGGGCACGGTCGATTTGGTGACGATCACCGTATAACTGCCGAGCGCCTGCGCGATCTCGCGGGAGGCCGCGTAGACATAGGACAGGTCGGCGAAGCCATCGCCGCGGCGAGAGGGGGTGCCGACCGCGATGAAAACCGCATCGGCGCTGCCGACCGGGCCGGCAAGGTCGGTCGTGAAGGACAATCGTCCGGCGGCGGCATTGCTGCGAACGAGATCGGCGAGGCCGGGTTCGAAGATCGGGATATCACCGCTCTTCAACGCCGCGATCTTGCTTTCCTGCTTGTCGACGCAGACCACCTCGTGGCCGAAATCAGCGAAACAGGCTCCGGACACCAGTCCGACATAACCTGATCCGACCATCACGATCTTCATCGTCAACTCCAGAAGGAAACATCTTGCGACTGCGAATAATAGCCTGCCTTTGACGCAAGTGCGAGCATGAACCGTCTTTCGCGCGAGCGGGCGCAAATTTGCGCCCGGGCATGTCGCGCCGGTTGACGTTTCTTCGCACTTGCGCACGACATTGCCGGAGATGCTTGGCGATAGCATGACGCCATAGGCTGGAATGGTGCGAAACGGGAATTCGATGTGAAGACACCTGTGTTCGTGTTCCGCTTGCGCAAGCGTTTCAGGCAAACGGGCGTCGCGCTGCCTTCTTTATTTCTGACCGTCGGAATCGTCGTTGCGTGCGCAGCTCTGATGCTGATTCTGACGAGAGAACCGAGCAGGCTCGCCGATCCGCAAGCGGGCGCCGCCGTGGCGACGGGGATGCCGGAATCCTTGGGATCGCCGCCCTTACAGGAAAAGCTCGCGGCCCGCATGGAAGCTGCGGCCGTCGAGGTCATACGGCGCAAGCACCCAGACGACCTGAGCGACCTGCCTGTCATCGAGGTTGCCGCGCCCTTGCGTTCGGTCGACGGCACAAGCTTCAAATTCAAGGAGGAGGTCATCCGCTTCGCGCGCGTCGACGGTCCTCGTGCTGGCGATGTCTGCCTGGACGGGGAGACGCGCTGGTCCTGCGGATTGCAGGCTCGTGCCGCGCTGCACAATCTGGTCGCCGGGCGCAGCTTGTTCTGCCAACCCCGCCGCGCCCTCGCGGACGGAACCATCGCCGCCGATTGCCGTATCGAGGCGAGTGCCGGCGCGCCGGGAGGCGACATCGCGCATTTGCTGGTTCTGCAGGGCTGGGCGCGGCCATTGCCGGATGGCGAAGCAAGCTTCGCGGACGAGCTCAGAGAAGCCCAAGCCAAGCGCGCCGGCCTCTGGCGGGGTGGATGGACGCTGCGTGCGCCGTGAAGCGACGCGAATTTCGAGCGAAGGGCCGCCTTCGGTTGCGCCCGCCTGCCGCGCTCAGGCCTTTTTCGGCCGCGACTCTTCGGCCGCCGCCGTCTATAACGGCGGCCTTTTCCGCAGGCTTCCAACCCGAGACCTTTCATGACTGATTCAGTGAGCCCGCTCGCCGGAAAGCGGCTGGAACCCGCCATGCTCGTCGACGTCGGGGCTCTGACCAAAGCCTATTTCGACCAGCCGGATCCGTCGCAGCGCTCGCAGCAGGTCGCCTTTGGCACTTCGGGCCATCGCGGCTCGGCCTTTTCCAAATCCTTCAACGAGGCGCATATTCTCGCCATCGCCCAGGCGATCTGCCTTTATCGCCGTGAGCAGGGCATCGACGGGCCGCTCTTCCTGGGCATCGACACCCACGCGCTCTCGCGCAATGCGTTCGAGACGGTGCTGGAGGTCTTCGCGGCGAACGGCGTGACCACGATGATCGACCAGAAGCTCGGCTTCACGCCGACGCCGGTCATCTCGCACGCGATTCTGACCTATAATCGGGGCCGGACCTCGGCGAAGGCGGACGGCGTCGTCATCTCGCCTTCTCACAACCCCCCAGCCGATGGCGGGTTGAAGTACAATCCGCCCCATGGCGGCCCGGCCGACACCGACGCCACCGGCTGGATCGAGAAGAAGGCCAACGCCTTTCTCGCCGCCAAGCTCGCCGGTATCAGCCGCATTCCCTACGACAAGGCGCTGAAGAGCGCGCATGTCCGGCGGCACGACTATATCAGCGGCTATGTCGCGGATCTCGCGGATGTCGTCGACATGGAGGCGATTGCCAAGGCCGGCGTCTCGATCGGCATCGACCCGCTCGGCGGGGCGGGGCTGGACTACTACCAGCCGATCATCGACCGCTATGGGCTGAAGGCAACCATCGTCAACACGGAGGTCGATCCGACATTCGGGTTCATGACCGCCGATTGGGACGGCAAGATCCGGATGGACTGCTCCTCGCCCTATGCGATGGCCGGCTTGATCGGCATGCGCGACCGGTTCGACGTCGCCTTCGCCAACGACACCGATGCCGACCGGCACGGCATCGTCACGCGCAGCAGCGGGCTGATGAACCCGAATCACTACCTTGCTGCCGCCAGCGCCTATCTCTTCGCCAACCGCCCCGATTGGCGGGCGGATGCCGCCATCGGCAAGACGGTGGTGTCGAGCGCGATCATCGACCGGGTCGCGGCGAAGCTGGGGCGCAGGCTGGTCGAGGTACCGGTTGGCTTCAAATGGTTCGTCGACGGGCTGATCTCGGGCGATTTCGGCTTTGCGGGCGAGGAGAGCGCGGGGGCCTCCTTCCTGCGCAAGGACGGCTCGGTCTGGACGACCGACAAGGACGGGCTGATCCTCGGCCTGCTCGCCGCCGAGATCACCGCGAAGACCGGCGATGATCCGGGCGTGCTCTATGACAAGCTGACCGGCGAGCTCGGCAAGCCATGCTACGCGCGGGTCGACGCGCCGGCGACGGCGAGCCAGAAGGCGGTGCTGAAAACCCTCTCGGCCAAGCAGATCGCGACGAAGGAACTCGCCGGCCAGCCGATCACGGCGATCCTGAGCGAGGCGCCCGGCAACGGCGCGGCGATCGGCGGGCTCAAGGTCACGAGCGCAGACGGCTGGTTCGCGGCTCGACCCTCCGGCACCGAGGAGGTCTACAAGATCTACGCGGAGAGCTTCCGCGACGAAGGCCATCTCGCCCGCATCCAGGACGAGGCGCGGCAGATCGTCGACGCGGCTTTCGCTGCGGCCTGATGGCCGCCGATCCGGCGATGGAAGCGTGCGGTCTTGTCGTCGCCCGGAGCGTCGGCGGCCGCCGCGGATCATACTTCGGATTTCAGCGAAGCTGACCAATCCGGCGGAATATATCAGGCCGTGGCACGCTCTTGCGCGCCATGGTCACTCCAATTTGTCGGGCTGCCGCCAGCGATACACTCTAAGCGGAGCAGGCGACGCCTCCTCAACAGTCGATGGCAGGCGCCCGGTCGGCGAGCTCAAGAAATATTGCAACGCAAAATAACCACGCGGTGGCTATCGCAGTTATCATTATTTCCTCCCATATTTTTTTGGTTCTAAACCATAACTCAAAGCTCAATTCGATCAACACACTCAGGCTCCGGTTTATTCCGAAAAGTGTCCAAGCGATTTTGGACCAGTGTGTGGTCTGGCCGAATGGCGACTTCTCTGGTGTACCTCCCAAGATTCCGATGTGTGACATGAACAATCACATGACATTGATCGGATGTTAGCTGGCCCTCTCCAAGATCAGATTCGCAATGGCATCGGCGCCAGAGCCCGGGCGGAATTCGGCGCGAGATCTCATCCCGCATGATCGTTTGCGCCAGAGCGGGAAGAGGCGGATTTGGGCCAGGCAGCCGGGTGGGTGCCCGCGAGCGGGAACGGCCGAATCGGCGTCGAAGAACGGCCTTCGCTTGAAGGCCTACGCTCTCAGGGAAAATGGTAGTGAAGGAAGATGGTAGCGGGAGAGGGACTCGGAATCGTCTCAGAAATATCTGATATTAAATGGTATTTAATTTCTATATTTCCTCGTAGGCCAACATAAAGGCCAACTTTTCTGTCGACTGCCTACGCATTTCAGCGCTCGCACGCGAACGTCGCGGCCAAATTGTCGCACCTGAAATTTCTCCGCCGCCGAGTTGAGCGAAAGCCGCTCGACAGGGATCAGGCCATGGGCAACGACACCCACGACTGCCGCGCTCGCATCCGCGAACAGATTGAACCGCGGCATGCTGGGCGCCCGAGCAAGTGTCTCTTTGGTAGGTCAAACAGAATGTGCCAATGGTGCAGCGCACCAGCGAGGAGCGGGCGATTTGTCGTATTTGAAAGTTCCACTAATCGCGCCCGTTATGCTTGTGGCGACAGCTTTTGCCGCTCTGGCTGCCGACCCGGCCGTTCGCATCTACGCTGAGCAGCCGGCGTCCGGGTGGATCGTATCGGTCGGTGGGACGGCAAAACTCGGCCCCGAATATCCCGGTTCCAACAAATTCAGCTTCTCTGGCTCGCCGTCGTTGAGCTTTCGCCGTCCTGGCGAGACGCCTTCGTTTGGCGCGCCTGATGATGGGCTGGATTATAGGCTTTTCCAGAGCAAGACGTTCAGCTTCGGCCTTGCACGAGCATCCGCTCGCGCTAACGCAGAATTGGGAGGTCTCCGATATCTACCACGCCGAGCTGGCTTTGGAACGTCAGCGTCCGATCGGAACTCTGCTGTTGGGAGACTCCGGAGATTATGTGCTCCCCCGTGTCATAAACTGTCCGTTTGGTTCCGTCCTCGATGACCAGGCGGCGGGCTGTCGGGAAGAACGCGTACCGCATGTCGTTTTGGCTGCCCGCCGTCGCCGGGCGGCCAAACTCAGCAGGCCAGCCCAATTCGCTCACTTGCGCCAACCCGCTTGTGGCGGCCCTCGCCTCATCCATCTCAACTTCGCCGCGCCGGAGCGCATCAGCCAGATCGTGGAGAACTCCATCTAGCTTTGCCTTTGTCCCGGCATTGAACATGTCACCGACCATGCTCATCCCGCCGGCAGTCCATTGGGCCATCCCCCCAAACTCGGGATGAGAAAATTGGGCCATTGAGCCCTTGCCGCGTCTGAGCGCTGCTAGGGCAACCTCTACCGCATCTACTCCCACTCCATGCTCCCGAGCAATCTTGGCAACTAGATCGTAAGCCAGGCCCCTCTCAGAGATCTCCTCAGCGGGTCGAAGTCCGTTCCGGATCGCAGCTGGACACCCGCAAGAACCGTTTGATTTTCGGCATGCTCGGCGCCTTGGCGCCTTGGCGCCTTGGCGGCATGATGATCGGCGTCAGGCTGCCTGAGAGAGCGGCATTTAGGGCTAATTTCAGCGCCGATCCTGGATTTCGGGCAGACTCATCCCATGGCCCTGACGCGTTCATGGAAGATCAGCCGGTCGAAGTTGTAGGCGATGTTGGCCAGGGTCAGTTTTGCCTCGGCGCGAGCCAGGCCAATGGTGCGGATGAACAGGCCGAACCTGTTCTTCTGATGGGCGAAGACATGTTCGACCGCAGCCCGGATTGCCGACTTGCCGGCATTGGCGCGCGCGACATGCTGCGGCATCCGCCGTCCAGGCGGTTTGCGGCGATGGATGCGGCTGACCAGCATCTTCGCCGCCAGACTTTTCTCGTTCGTCTGTGATCGGTAGGCGCTGTCGGCCCAGACCTCGGAGGAGGTGTTCTGCGTCGTCACCAGGCGCGGCAGCATCCGCCCATCCGCATGGGCTGCCGAGGTCACCGCGCTCTCCCGAATGAAGCCGAAGCGCCGGTCGATCGCGATATGGGTTTTGTAGCCGAAGACGGGCAAGGCGATCTGCGCCAAGGGCGTGCCGTCGGGCCGATACCGGATCTTGCCGCCGATCTTGAGCGTCCAGCGCGCATCGACGTCCTTCTGCGCCGCCTTGCTGGGTTCATCGGGCCAGATCTCCCGGGCCGTCTTGCCCGCCTTGATCGCCTCCTTCTCCGCGTCCGTGTTCCGCTGCTTGGGTGCCGGCACGAGGGAGGCATCGACGATCTGGCCCGACATCGGGATGTAGCCCTTCTTCTGCAATTGCCAGTCGAAGGCCTTCATCACCCGCCGCAGCGTGCCGCTCTCGGTCAGCCTGTTGCGGAAGTGCCGGATCGTGTTCTCGTCGGGTGTCGGACCGCCAAGATCAAAGCGCAGGAAGCGCATCCAGGACAGACGGTCCCGGATCATGAACTCCATCTTCGCGTCGCTGAGATTGTGCTGCGCCTGAAGGATCAGCGCCTTGAACATCGAGACCGGGTCGAAAGCTGGACGTCCGCCCTTGGCCCCGTCCCCATAGCCAAGGCCCTCGACCAGCCAGCCCCGGAAATACTCAAAATCGATCGTCGCTTCGAGCGTCTCCAGCGGATCGCCGATCGCACTCAATCGCTCCAGATGCTCCGACAACCCGAAAAACGACCGCTGTTCCCATCGTCTCCCCCGCCTCGTGTGCCGATGAGAGATTGAATCACGAAATCAGCGAAACCGGTAGGTTCTTGCGGGTGTCCAGCTTGCGCCGCCGGCTGGTGCTCGCCGCGCTCACACCGATGCACCAGCCTCCCGGTGCGTCAAACCTTGCGCGACCGCAGCCAGAACCCAAACCCGAAGATCGACAGACAGAACCTTCGACATACAAGCTGGTCTCCGATCCGGCGGGCAGTCTGTGCGAATCCCAGATGATTCAATCAGTTCGGAATTCACTCTTAAGAACTACGAACCTGAGAACGCCAAGTCTGCGAGGTTGTTCGAACTGCCCAAGGCGGCCTTCTTTGTTCTGCCCCAAAGCTATTTGATTTCGGTCGCGTGCTACCGCGTAGCGGACAAGCGAAATATTCTAATATTCGGTCCCTGAAGTTGACCGTCTCTTGAATATCCAGCAACAGGATGCGCGATACGAAGAAAACGCTGATAGTTTTCGATATTTTCTGGGTATCTTGCTGCTTCTTGCTGGTAAATATCATAGATCACTGATAGCACCACATACTCAATTTTCAGCTCTGACAGAGCCTTCAGGTCGACGGTGCTTACGTTACTAATTGGTGTGATATTAGCAGTGTTGGCATTGGCAGCAGGGTGAATAGCGAGGTCTCTTGCCGCGAAGTTTCCGTTCCAGGCAACATCGAAAAGTTGGTATTGGCCGCGCGGAAGCTGAGGCCCATGGCTTTCGACAAGAATGCGGCTATCTTTAGGAATATTGGCAACAATCCAGTCACGAGCTGCCGTGCGACTATCGGGCAACGTACGGTAGCGGGCCCCTTGAACGGCGATGGCCGCTATTGGGAGTAGAATTAAAACTCCTGTTAGGTAGACTAGGGCCTTTTCGGAGAGAACCGGCCAACGGGCGCATGCAAAGACCGAAACTGCGTTTAATCCGCCTGCCGTTAGAATCGCAAAAAAAGGTAGCAACGGGACGGCCCAGCGCTCCCATCTTATCGAGAGTGCAGCAATAAAACACAAATATATAAATGCGAAAGAAATAAGTATAATAGTCTTTCTATTACGATTCCTGACGGCAACAACAACCGCTAGTGCAGATAGGCATAGTGCTGGCCAGCCGACGGATCGGATCAGGGCGGTTTGAATGTACCACCATACGTTACCTAAGAACCCTCCGCCGTTTGCCCCGAGATGACTAGAACGGGCCTCCCCGGCGATATTGCCGAGCGTAGTCTGATAATCCAAAAACAAATAAGGAGAACTTAGAAAAACAGCAACAACAGTACAAATTCCAGCCACTACGAGTTTCGAAAAGTTCCTGAATTGATTTCCGCCTCCGAGAAAATGCGCAAGGGCGATCATAATTACGGCCAAGATCGATGGATATTTGGTGGCGACCGATATGCCAGCGAACGCGCCTGCCCAGACGTAGGCATTAAGTGATCGAGTGCGATAAATTCGCAGAGAAAAATATGCCACGAGCAGTATGAGCCCGCTAGCAAGTACATCAGATCTGATCTTTTGAGAAAACTCGATATGTAGAGGTGACAAAGCTAATGCTAATGACGCCACCAGTGCGGGCGCCACTCCGTACAGTGTTCTCGCGATCAGGTATACGAGCAACACACTAAAAGTTCCAACCAAAGCAAAAAATATCCTTGGAATCAGATAGAACAATGTTGGGTCAGCTAAATAAAATGACTTAAATCCACTCAAATCCGAAAAAGCGCCGATAGTCTGCCCTGCTAATCTTATAGTTTGATAGATCAATGCATTAATATAGATGACCGTGGACCCAGGATGTCCGAACCAGTGAGGGTTTAGGTCTCCCGACCATACCATCCTGAGGGCAGGATCTACGAATACTGGCTCGTCAATGTCATAGAGGTAGGGAAGATCGGCGCCGATCCCCCAATTGCGAAAAAACATCGCAAGGATAAGCAAGAGCACAAGAATTACATGCTCTACCCTTATTGAATACTTAGCGTAGTTAGGCATCGCGCCAACAATTCTAGCGTTCTGCATATGAATTCCCTAACATTGACCCGAAACAGACAAGCACCCTAGCGACCTGGCCAGGCACCAGCCGAGGCGTTCATTCAGAAATCCGCATTCTCGTCATCGATTGGTATCTGAAAGGTAGCGAGGTCGCAAAAAATAAACTCATACCAAATCACAAAGGATTGCGTCCCTTATGGCGGTGTAGCTTTTGGGAGCCACCCCTTGACGGCCCAGCCATGGCTTACGACGCGATTCGCGTTCTGCGTCCGCATCGCCATGGCCGGACAGATTGTCGATTTCAGACTGTTGCGGCACCCAGGCAGCGTAAAAGGACGAGATCAAGGCCGGGCGTATTCCCAGGCCTGGAAGGAACGTCGGGCCAGGCTCAGGCAGAGGGATCGTGACGCGCGTTGGACCCTCAAGTTCACCAAGGCCAGGCGGCAGGCGGACGGCACAATGCCGCCGGTTGACATCGCCATTCCCGCCTTCGGTTATCAAAACCATATCGCGATCGACCGCGAGCATGGCCGGATCCGTCGCTGGCTGGTGACGGATGCAGCCGCCTATGAGGGCGAGCGGGTGCGCGAGGGCCTGCTCAAGCTCACTGACCTGAGACCCTTTTCTCCTCCGACCTGAGGAGAATCCTGAGTTTGATGATCCGAGACCATTTGCTGGATCGCCGGAGGCTGGAGTTTCCGGCCTTCGATCACGGCGGTGGGCTGGGTGCTCCGCCAGGATTTTGCAGCAGGATCGGAGGCTTGTTGCCGATGGCCCCGTGCGGCCGATCCTCGTTGTAGTATCTGAGCCAAGTCTCCATCTTTTCCTCCGCATCCGCAAGCGTCAGGAACCAGTGGGTATTCAGGCACTCACTGCGGAAGCGGCCGTTGAACGCCTCGATGAAGGCATTGTCGGTCGGCTTGCCTGGCCGCGAGAAGTCCAGGGTGACGCCCTTGGCATAGGCCCACAGATCGAGATCGCGGCTGACGAACTCGGAGCCCTGATCGACCCGGATCGTCTTCGGATAGCCCAGTTTCGCGCAGACCCTTTCGAGCGTGGCGACGACGTCCTCGGCCCGGTAGCTGAAGCGGGGATCGATCGCCGGCGAGAAGCGCGAGAAGGTGTCGACCACCGTCAGAACCCGGATCTTGCGGCCGGTGGCGAGCTGGTCATGGACGAAGTCCATCGCCCAGACATCGTTGGGCCGCGTCGCCGGCGCGCGGTCCTCGCGCAGCTTCGCCTTGACCCGACGCTTGGGCGTCTTGTTACGGAGTTGCAAGCCTAACTCATTGTAGATCCTTCGAATCCGCTTCTGATTGACATGCCAGCCCTCGCGCCGCAGCAGCACGTCGACACGGCGATAGCCATAACGAACGCGGGTCTCGCAGATCGCCTTGATCCGGGCTGCCAGGGGGGCCTGGTCGGGCCGGCACGATTTGTAGTGGTAGCTTGAGGTGTCGAACTCCAGGACCGCACAGGCCCGCCGGATCGACACCTGCCACTCGCCACACATCGCGCCGACAAGCTCGCGCTTGCGACCAGGCCTTGTATCTCACGGTTGCCGACCGGCTCTGAGCCGGGGAAGCTGTCGACGGACGGGAGCCGTACAGGCCTTGGGTGATTGAGCCCGCCTCTGAGCATGGGGCCCCGCCCGTCGGTTCCAGAGGGAGCCCGAACAGTCGCTTGGGCCGCAGTGCGAGCCCGGATTTGCAAGGACGGGTCATGGAACAACCTCCAGCGCCGCCGAGCTTCGTCGGCATCGATGTCTCGAAGGATCGTCTCGATGTCCATGTTTTGCCGTCTGGCGACGCGTTCGCGGTCGCCCGTAACGGCAAAGGCTTGGACGAACTGCTGACAGCCCTTCGCTGCCGATCCGTAGGCCTCATCGTGATCGAAGCGACCGGAGGATATGAACTCACGGTATCAGCCGCAATTGCCGCTGCCGATCTACCGCTCGCCGTTGTTAATCCGCGTCAGATTCGGGATTTCGCTCGTGCCACCGGGCGATTGGCGAAGACCGATGCGCTCGATGCCGAGGTTATCGCGTTGTTTGCTGAGCGCATCCGCCCGGAAGCGCGCCACTTGCCTGGGCCAGATGCACAAGCACTTGCGGATCTGGTCGCGAGGCGGCGTCAACTGGTCGAGATGATCGGCATGGAAGGCAACCGCCTACGCCAGGCGCACACTCCGCTTATCCAGAAGAGTCTGAGGGCAACGCTCAAAATGCTTGAGGCGCAACTTGCCGCTCTCGATCACGACATCGACAATACGGTTCGCGCCTCGCCTGTCTGGCGTGCCGCGGATGACCTTCTTCTGTCCGTTCCAGGCGTCGGCAGCGTCACAGCTCGTACGCTGATTGCTGATCTTCCAGAACTCGGGCGCCTCGATCGGCGAAGCATCGCCTCCCTTGTCGGCGTGGCGCCCGTCAACCGCGACAGTGGCACCTGGCGCGGCCATCGTGCGATAGCCGGCGGGCGCCCAACCGTACGGCGAACGCTGTTCATGGCTGCTCTCGTCGGCGTGCGCTGGAACCCCGTTCTCAAAGATCAATATCAGCGGCTACTGGCACGAGGGCGTCCGAAGAAAGTCGCCCTCGTCGCTTGTATGCGGCGCCTCCTCACCATCCTCAACGCGATCATCCGGAGCGCGACGCCATGGCAAAACGCTTGACGCGAAAGACAGTCGCTCAGAGCTTTCGGCGGATCACGTCCTGCAGCATCTCACGGTCCAGCGCGAGGTCGGCGACGAGCTTGCGCAGCTTCGCATTCTCGTCCTCGAGCTGCTTCAGCCGGCGCATCTCGGCCGGCAGGAGCCCGTCGTACTTCTTCTTCCAGTTGAAGTAGGTCGCCTGGCTGATTCCGGCCCGCCGGCAGATCTCCGCCACCGGAATCCCATCCGCGCCCTGCTTCAGAATGAACGCCTTCTGGGCGTCCGAGAACTTCGAATCCTTCATCGTCTTCCGCTCCTCCCAGCCCATGGGAAACGACGCGGAAAACTCTAACCTAAAGCGGTCCAGTTTTAAGGGCTCAGATCAGAAAACCGAAGGCCGCGACCCCTTCGCCCAGCCGAACACCGGGCCGTATCGGCAGTACATCTGTAGGGCTCCCGGCAGCCTTGATTAGGGCGAGATCATTTTTGCTGACCTGAGCAAGAACGCTGGCGCCTTTTGCAGTCTGGCCATCGACCCTGATCACTACGGAAGAGCAGCCTTCGACGACATGGGCGCTTGTCAGGATATGCCCGGCCTGGCTGACGAAGAAGCCCGACCCAGCAGAGATCCTCGTTGTCGTCCGTTCTGGCGGCGCAGCGGGGGACGGTACCGGAGCGGCTTGCGGAACGGCCGGGGCGGTTGCTACCTGCGGGTTACCGCTAGACTTCGGCTCGATCTCCCATGGATAGGACACGCGCGCGACAGTCGCATATGGCGCACCGGTCATCGAGGCCCAGAACGAGCCTGAGATCAACGTCACCAATCGATCGCCGTAAACTGGTGCGGTCTCTTTACTCCACCAGAAATCGAAGCCGAGAAGGCCGTTTCCATCGCGATGGTAGCGAGAGTAACGCTTGAACATACCCTTGCTAGCCGCGATGACGAAGATTTCATCCTTGATCAGCCGATAGTCTATGACGTCCCCTCGTCTGGGCCTTCGCGTTTCTGATGGCCGTATCGGTCAAGGGCATGTTGGCCTCCCAATTGATGGCCTCAGGGTGAGGACAACAGAAGGGCCAACAAATCGGCCGGCTGTCAATGAACGCCTGTGAACACCACTGGCGCCAAAGACAGCAAAACCGGCCTTCGAGGGGCCGGTTTCGGTCGTCAGCGAACATCGGTGAGAGAGAGTTTGGTAGCGGGAGAGGGACTTGAACCCCCGACACGCGGATTATGATTCCGCTGCTCTAACCAGCTGAGCTACCCCGCCACAGACATCGTGGCCGGCTGCGCCGGCCCCGTCGTCGAGGCGCGATATAGGCGTCGCGGTGCGGTCGCGTCAAGCCTCGGATCGCGACTTATCGGCAGAAGCGAGCTTGCGCAGCCGGACGACCTTGAAATAGCCGCGCCCGACATGGACCGTTTCATAGCGCCCCGTCGCCTTCGCCCAATCGGTCAGGCGGCTGACCTTGAAATCCGAACTCCAGCCGATGGCCTTGGACACGGGCGCAAGCGCGCTCCAGAACGGAGCGAGGAGGCCGCCATCGTCGACGAGGCGGCTCGACACGATGATCTCGCCGCCCGGCTTCAGCACGCGGTCCATCTCGGCGAGGGCCTGCTCGGGATCGGGCACGAGGGTGATCACGAACTGTGCGGTGACGGCGTCGAACTGCTCGGCGTCGAAGCCGAGCCGGCAGGCGTCCATCACCATCAAACCGCGCACATGATCGAGCTTCTGACTCGTGACCTTGCGATGCGCCACCTTGAGCATGTCGAGCGAGAGGTCGGCACCGAGGACGCGCGAATTCGGTGTGAAGTAGGGCAGGGTGAGGCCCGTGCCGACGCCGATTTCGAGGATATCCGGGCCGCAGGCGCAGGCCGCGGCCACGGCTTCCCGCTGCGGGCGCGCCAGCATGCCCTGATAGATCTTGTCGTAGAATTTGGCCCAGGTCGCGTAGACGCGCTTCTGGCCGTCGAGATCGTAAGTCACCGGCATGGCGTGGAGGGTCCGAGCGGAAGGGCGGTCAGGACAGGGCGAGCGCGGCCTGCGCGGAGGCGGCCGGCAGCACGAGCGGGCGGCGCAGGATCGTGCCGCCGCCGAGGACGCGGGAGCCGGGGCCGGCATCGGCATAGATCACGCAGGCCTGGCCGGGCGAAACGCCTTCCTCGTCGCTGACGAGTTCGATGCGCAGGCCTTCTTCGTCGCGGAACAGGCGGGCCTCGCGCGGCGCGCGGGTCGAGCGGACGCGCACGGCTACGTCGAGCCCTGCCAGTGGCAGGTCGTCGAGGGCGGTTTCGCCGAGCCAGTTCAGGTCGCGCAGGCGGATCTCGCGCACGCTCAGCGCCTCGCGCGGGCCGACGATGACGCGGGCGTCGTCGGCATCCAGCCGGAGCACGTAAAGCGGTTCCGTCGCGCTGATGCCGAGGCCCTTGCGCTGGCCGACGGTGTAGTGGAGCACGCCGTCATGATGGCCGAGGACGCGCCCGTCGAGATGGACGATGTCGCCGGGCCGGGCCGCACCGGGCTTCAGCCGCTCGATGACATCGGCATAGCGCCCGTTCGGCACGAAGCAGATGTCCTGGCTGTCGGGCTTGTCGGCGATGGCGAGGCCGAGTTCGGCGGCGAGAGCGCGGGTCTGCGCCTTGTCGATATGGCCGAGCGGGAAGCGCAGCAGGTCGAGCTGCTCCTGCGTCGTGGCATAGAGGAAATAGCTCTGGTCGCGGCTGGCGTCGGCGGCGCGGAAGAGACCGCGATGATCGTTGCCGAGATCGCGGCTGACGACATAATGGCCGGTCGCCAGCGCGTCGGCTCCAAGCTCCTTCGCCAGATCGAGCAGGTCACGGAACTTCACGGTGCGGTTGCATTCGACGCAGGGGATCGGTGTCTCACCTGCGAGGTAGCTTTCGGCGAAGCGCTCGATCACCGCATCGCGGAAGCGGCTTTCGTAATCGAGCACATAGTGCGGAATGCCAATCGCCTCCGCGACGCGGCGGGCGTCGTGGATGTCCTGGCCGGCGCAGCAGGCGCCGGCGCGGTGGACGGCGGCACCGTGGTCGTAAAGCTGGAGCGTCACGCCGATGACGTCGTAGCCCTCTCGCTTGAGCAGGGCCGCCACCACGGAGGAATCGACGCCGCCCGACATCGCCGCGACGACGCGCGTCGCCGCGGGCGGCTTGGCGATGTCGAGAGAGTTGCGGGTCGTCGTCATCGTCGGCGGAGGTGTCCGTGCTCGGGAAATCGAAGGCGCGGTTGCGCGCGCATCTGCCGGCTCTATACCGGCTTTGGCCGGATGCTGCCAGCGGGATCGGCAAATCCTGCCGGTTGGCGGCTTCTGCGCGGGCGCTTCTTGCCGCGACTATGTGGGGCGCATCCCGCTAAGATATTGATTTTGAACGCTTCGGTTCTGGCTTGCAACTTGCTGGATGGCGGGCGGGCGAGTTGTTGCCCGCGCCGCGGAACCGTTCATGTCGATCCAGCCTGTCATCACCAATCAGCGAGCTTCGGAAGTTTCCGCCTCGCGCCGTCGCGGCGGTGCGGATGAGGGCGGAGAGGCCTTTGCCCTGCCGGAGCAGAAGGAAGGCGAGGTTGCGGACGCCGAGAAGGGCGACACCGCCAAAGCCGCAGAAAAGATCGCCGTGATCGAGGAAGCTGCTGCCGCCGGTCAGGCTGAAAAGCCCGCGGTGACGGCGAGCGGGAAGGGCGAGTTCGTCGTCAAGCCGGATATCGCGGTGGCCAAGCCATCCGCGCAACAGCCGGCGGGATCGCAGCCGGAGACGGCCGTGCCGACCACGCGGGCCGATTTTCTCATCGCCATGGCGGCGGCGCAGGCCGAAGCCGCCGCTGCCGCCGGTGCTGCTGGTGAGGGAACGCCGAAGGCCGACGGAAAGCCGGCAGTGCCCGAAGGCGAGGAAAAGGCGGTCGACCGCAAAGACGATAAAGCTGCCGCCGATGGCGCAAGCCAGAACCTGGGCGCGGTGGACATCAAAGTCACCGTCGTGCCGCCGCCCGTTGTTATGCCGGCCCTCGCGCTGCCGGTCGCGACATCTGCTGCCGGCGATGCACCGAAGCAGGCTGAAAAAGCGTCTGCCATTGCTGTGGGCGTCGGAGCAAAGCCCCAACAGGCAGCGCCTCTGACACCCGGCTTCATCGCCCCCGCTCCGGTCTCGGCGGATGCCGCCTCGACGGCTGGAGAGGGCGAAGGAGCCATTGCGTTGGGCAAGGCGACCGTCGATGCCGGGCATGTCGCCGGAGTCAAGAATTCCGAGGAGCAGTTTGCCACCGGCGCCGGCGCCAAGGTGGAGGGGCCAAGCGCGGCCGCTGCGCCGGCGCCCGCCGATCCGAAGCCGCTCGAAAACCTGCAGCAGCTCCTTGGTCCGCTCGATCTGTCGAGCATGCTGCAACAGGCGGGCGGCAAGCCGGGGCAGGACCGCCTCGTCCAGCCGCTCGATCCGAACGTGATGCCCAACGGAGCCGCGACGGCACAATCGCAGGCAAACGCGACCGGCCAGCCGACGCCGATTCATGTCGTGCCGATCGAGATCGGGCTGCGCGCCATGTCCGGCGCGAAGCAGTTCGACATCCGCCTCGATCCCGACGAGCTCGGCCGCGTCGACGTCAACCTGTCGATTTCCGACAAGGGCGAGGTCAGCGCCAGGCTGGTCGTCGACCGCGTCGAGACCCTGCATCTCTTGCAGCGCGATGCCCGCACGCTGGAACGCGCCTTCGAGCAGGCGGGCCTGAAGCCGTCCGACGGCGGCGTCGACATCAGCCTGCGCGACCCTTCCGATCAGTCGGCTTTCCGCCAGAATCGCCAGCATGACGAGGCGCCGCAGCGTCCGCGCCTGCCGCATGGCGCGGAACTGGCTGATGATGCCTCCCTTTCCAACGATCCCGTCCCGCAGCGCCGCCTCGTGCGGCTCGGCGGCGTCGATCTCAGCATCTAAGCGAGGACAAGCGCCATGGCGGTTTCCGGGGCAAGCAGCTCGTCCAGCACATCCAACAACACCACGGTCAACGGTAGCACCTCCGGGATCGCCAACAATTTCGACCAGTTCCTGCTACTGCTGACGACGCAGCTCAAGAACCAGTCGCCGCTGGATCCGCTCGACACCAACCAGTTCACGGCCCAGCTCGTGCAGTTCGCCGGTGTCGAGCAGCAGCTCAAGACCAACGAGACGCTGGGCTCGCTGCTCAGCCTCAGCGCTGCCGGAACGGCGACGAACGCGGTCGGCTTCATCGGCGCCAAGATCACGGCGGACGGCGCCACGACGCGGCTGATCGAGGGCAAGGCCGAGTGGAAGGTCAACATGGCCTCGGCGGGAACCGGAACCGTCACGATCAAGGATTCGAAGGGCAACGTCGTCCAGACCGCCACCAAGACCCTGGTCGCCGGAGACCAGACCTATAGCTGGGACGGCACGACCTCGACCGGCACCAAGGCGCCGGATGGCGAGTACACGATCACGATCGACGCCAAGAACGTCGCGGGCGAGGCCGTCACGGCGAAGACGCAGATCAGCGGCATCGTCGACGGCGTCGATTTCACCTCCTCGATCCCGATGCTGAAGATCGGCTCGATCAGCGTGCCGATCGACAAGGTGAAGAGCGTGGTGCGCAGCGAGTGAGTAAGGGCGAATCAGTCGTGGACATAAGACACGATCGTTTTAGCCAATTTTTAAAACCGGCCTTCTATGCTGCCCTCAGTAGCTCTGTTGAGTTGTGTGAGAGTACCATGACCGAGCCATTGCGACCGCGGGTGAAATACGTGATCGGACCGGACGGAAGTCCGCTGACGATCGCGGATCTCCCGCCGATGAATACAAGGCGCTGGGTCATCCGGCGGAAGGCTGAGGTGGTGGCCGCTGTACGCGGCGGCCTCCTGAGCCTCGAGGAAGCGTGCCAGCGCTACACGCTGACCGTCGACGAGTTCCTGAGCTGGCAGATGTCGATCGACCAGCACGGCCTCGCCGGGCTTCGGACGACCCGGATCCAGCACTACCGCCAATAAGAAACAGATATTTTCGTTTCTTTTCAAAGGCGTCGGCCCCGAAAGGGCCGGCGCTTTTCGCGTTTGCGCGCCATCGCCGTGTGGAAAGTTAATGGCCCGCCCCGAAAAATTAACCGACCGCTAACCATGCACTGGGAAAAACTTGCCTAGTGGGTCGGAGCAGGTGCGCCGTCCCGGCGATTCTGTGGGGCGGATGGCGGCGTGAACGGCCTGATCGAGCAGTTTGCCAAATTCGGCGCGGCGCGGCTGGCCGCCATGCTGGCGGTGACGCTGGCGCTCGTCGGCTTCTTCGGCTTCGTGATGCTGAAGATGTCGCAGCCGGCGATGAGCGTGCTGTTCACGGACCTGTCCAGCCAGGATGTCAGCGCGGTCCTGAAGGATCTCGACACGCGCGGGGTCAAGTACGAGCTGCGCGGCGACGGGCAGACGGTGCTGGTGCCGAAGGCCGATGTGCCGCGCCTGCGCCTCGACCTCGCCGGCAAGGGCATCCCGGCCGGCGGCGGCGTCGGCTACGAAATCTTCGACAAGGGCGACGCCTTCTCCTCGACCAGCTTCGTCCAGAACATCAACCATCTGCGCGCGCTCGAAGGCGAGCTCTCGCGCTCGATCCGCTCGATCAGCCGGGTGCAGGCAGCGCGCGTACATCTCGTCATTCCCGAGCGCCGGCTGTTCGAGCGCGATCGCGAGCCGCCGCGGGCCTCAATCGCGCTCAAGCTCGCCGGGGATCTCGATGCGGCGCAGGTCCGGGCGGTGCGCCATCTCGTCGCCTCGGCCGTCGACGGGCTGAAGCCCGAGCGCGTCTCGATAGTCGACGAGCGCGGCCGTCTGCTCGCCGACGGCGCCCAGAGCGACCAGGGCCTGATCGGGCTCGGCATCGAGGAGCGCCAGACCGCGATCGAGAAGCGCATCAAGTCGCAGGTGGAGGATATCGTCGCCAGCGTCGTCGGCTATGGCCGGGCGCGCATCCAGGTTTCGGCTGCGCTCGACAGCAATCGCGTCGAGAGCCGGTCCGAGAGCTTCGATCCGGAGAGCCGCGTTCTCCGCTCCAGCCAGAACCGCACCGAGAATTCCAGCACCGCCGAAGGCGGCAACGGCGCGGTCACGGTCGGCAACGAGCTGCCGGGCGCCCAGCAGACGCAGGGCACGCAGCAGGCGCAGCGGGAGAACTCCTCGAAGAACGAGGAGGTGGCGAATTACGAGATCTCGCGGACGACCCGCACCGAGGTGCTCGAGGGCGGCCGGGTCAAGAAGCTGTCGGTCGCCGTCCTCGTCGACGGCAATTATACCCGCAGCCCCGCCGGCGAGCTGTCCTACCAGCCGCGCAACGCCGAGGAACTCGACCGCATCGGCGAGCTTGTCCGCACGGCCGTCGGGTTCGACCAGGGTCGCGGCGACAAGGTCGAGGTCGTCAACCTGCGCTTCGCCGAGGCGCCGCCGCCACCGAGCGACGTGGCCGAGCAGACGCTGATGCAGCAGCTCCTTTCCTTCACCCGGGAGGACCTGGTCCGCTTCGCCGAGCTCGGGGTGATCTCGCTGCTGACGCTGATCGTGCTGATGACCGTGGTGCGGCCGCTCCTGAAGCAGATCCTGGCTTCAGACAACAGCACCGTGCGGGCGATCCCGTCCTTCATGCGCAATGCGGTTCTGGCCGGACCCGATATCGCGACCGGCGATCCCGCCGGCCCCGGACGTGCGCTCGCCCCGGTCGGCTCCAGTGGGGAAATCGTGGCGGAGGACGTCGAAGGCCCGTCCGAGCGGATGCTGGCGATCGCCCAGATCAAGGGCCAGCTCAAGGCGCAGTCGGTGGAAAAGATCGGGGCGCTGGTCGCGCAGAATCCGGCCGATTCGGTCGCGGTGCTGCGTAGCTGGCTCCACGAAAAAGCCCCGGCGTGACGGGCCGCTGAACCATGGCTGAGCCACGATCCATCGCAACGCGTAGCACATCCCTCCAGGACAGCATCGAGGGTGGCGGCTTCGGCGTGACCACCATCGCCGAGATGAGCGGCCCGCAGCGTGCGGCCGTGATCCTGCTCGTCCTCGGCGAGGACCATGGCCGGACGATCTGGCGGGAGTTCGACGACGACGAGATCCGCATCATCACGCGCGCCATGGCGGAGCTCGGCACGGTCGATGCGGACGAGGTCGAGCGACTGATGCTTGATTTTGTCGGGAAGCTCTCCAGCGCCGGCGCCGTCACCGGCTCCTTCGACCGCACGATCTCGCTGCTCGAGAAGATCCTGCCGAGCGATCAGGTCGCGCTGATCATGGAGGAAATCCGCGGGCCGGCCGGCCGCAACATGTGGCAGAAGCTCGGCAACATCGATGCCGTCGTGCTCGCGAATTTCCTGAAGAACGAATATCCGCAGACCATTGCCGTGATCCTGTCCAAGATCCGGCCGGAGCATGCCGCCAACGTGCTGCGCAACCTGCCGAACGACCTGTCCATCGAGGTGGTCGGACGCATGCTGCGGCTGGAATCGGTGCAGAAGGAAGCGCTCGACCATATCGAGAATACGCTGCGGACCGAATTCGTCTCGACCTTGACCCAGACGCGTCGCCGCGATCCGCACGAGATGATGGCCGAGATCTTCAACGGGTTCGACCGGCAGACCGAGATGCGCTTCCTCTCGGCACTCGACGCCTCGAACCAGGAATCGGCCGAGCGTATCCGCGCCCTGATGTTCACCTTCGAGGACCTCGCCAAGCTCGACCCGGCCGGGTTGCAGACGCTGATGCGCCAGGTCGACAAGGACACGCTGGCGCGCGCGCTCAAGGGTGCGAGCCAATCGATGCGGGACTTCTTCTTCGGCGCGATGTCGCAGCGCGCGGCGAAGAACATGCAGGACGACATGGAAGGTCTCGGACCCCTCCGCCTCAAGGAGGTCGACGAGGCCCAGACCAAGCTCGTCCAGATGACGAAGGACCTGGCGGACAAGGGCGAGATCGTCCTGTCCAAGGGCAATGCCGACGACGAGCTGGTGTACTGAGATGGCCTCCGCGACGAAATTCATGTTCGGGGCGGATTTCCGCGAAGGCGGTCGAAAGGCCGCCGGCGAGGCCGAGCTCGCGGCAGCGCGGGACGAGGGCTTCCATGCCGGCCATGAGCAGGCACGCCGGGAAGCGGAGGCGCAGCTCACCGGCCTGACGGGCCAGATCGCGCGTTCGGCCGAGCGGCTCTTCGCGCAGGAGGCGGCTCGCACCGCGGCGCTGGAGGAGCATGCCGCGCATGTCGCCCTCGTGACCGCAAAGGCGCTGGCAGGTGCCGCGCTGGCGGATAAGCCGATGGCTGCGCTGGCGGGAGCCGTACGCGAATGCCTGAGCCACGCCAGGACGGCGCCGCATCTCGTGCTGCGGGTCAACGAGGCGATGGTCGAGCCGGCCGAGGAGTTGGCTCGCAAGCTTACGGCCGAGCACGGCTTCTCCGGAAAGCTGATCGTGCTCGGTCAGGCCGACATCGCGCCTGGGGACGGGCGCATCGAATGGGCGGAGGGCGGTTTCGTCCTCGACAGCCAGCAGCTTTCGGCCCTGGTCGAGCAGGCGGTCGCGCGCGTGTTCGGCCATGGCCAGGCGGAACCATGAAAGTTTGAGCCATGAGCCAGGAGAACGATCTCAACCTGCCGCCGCTGAACCAGGCCGATCTGTCGTTCGACCAGAACCAGACCTCGGTCGCACGGTCCGGCCCGGTCCCGGTCAAGACGGCCGAGGATCTCGAGCAGGTCTTCGACGTTCCCGTCATGGTTTCGGCCGTGCTCGGGTCGTCGAAGGTCGCGGTGGGAGACCTGCTCCAGATCGTGCCGGGCACGGTGCTGGAACTCGACCGGCGTGTCGGCGAGGCGATCGACATCTTCGTCAACGAGCGGCTGGTGGCGCGCGGCGAAGTCGTCGTCGTCGAGGACCGGCTCGGCGTGACCATGACGGAAATCATCAAGGCGGACCGGTGAGAGCCGGGACCGCCATCGTGACGCAGAACAGAAGGACCTGAGCCATGCGCCTCATCATCGCCGGCGGTCTCAAGGGACAGATCATCGCCGCGGCCAAGATCGCGATGTCGCACGGAGCGGCCGTGACGCATACCGAAGGGCTCGAACAGACCCTCGCGGTGCTGCGCTCCAAGGGCGCCGACCTGCTGATGATCGATGTCGTGCAGCCGATCGCAGCCTATGTGGCGGCGCTGGAAGCCGAGCGCATCCGCACCCCCATCGTCGCCTGCGGCACCTCGACCGATGCCCGCGCGGCTGTCGCGGCGATCCAGGCGGGTGCGCGCGAATACGTACCGCTGCCGCCCGATCCGGAACTGATCGCGGCAGTACTGGAGGCTGTCGCCGCCGACCAGTCCAGCCTGATCTGGCGCGATCCGGCGATGGAGCGCGTCGTGCAACTCGCCTCGCAGATCGCGCGTTCGGAGGCACCGGTCCTCGTCACGGGTGAGAGCGGCACCGGCAAGGAGGTAATCGCCCGTCATCTGCACCAGAAATCGGCGCGCAAGGACAAGCCTTTCGTAGCGGTGAACTGCGCGGCCATCCCCGACAACCTGCTCGAATCCGAGCTGTTCGGCCATGAGAAGGGCGCCTTCACCGGCGCCATCGCGCGCCGGATCGGCAAGTTCGAGGAGGCCCATGGCGGCACGCTGCTGCTCGACGAAATCTCCGAGATGGACGTCCGTCTGCAGGCCAAGCTGCTGCGCGCGCTGCAGGAGCGCATGGTCGACCGTGTCGGCGGCACGCAGCCGGTCAAGGTCGATATCCGTATCATCGCGACCTCGAACCGCAATCTCGGGGACGCCGTGCGCGACGGGCTGTTCCGCGAGGACCTGTTCTACCGGCTGAACGTGGTGCATCTGCGCCTGCCGGCGCTGCGCGAGCGGCCGGGCGACATCCTGGCGCTGGCGGACCATTTCGCCAAGAAATACGCCGATCTGAATGGTCTGCCGGTGCGGCCGATCGCAGCCGATGCGCGCAAGCTTCTGCTCGCCAATGCCTGGCGCGGCAATGTGCGTGAGCTGGAGAACACCATGCACCGGGCGGTGCTGCTGGCCAGCGGGCCGGAGATCGCCACCTCGGCAGTGCTGACGCCGGAGGGCGAGGCGCTATCGCCCGTTTCGACGCGCGATCCGGCCGCGCGGGCGGCACAGACGGCTGAAGCGATGACGCGTTCGCTGGTCGGGAACACCGTCGCCGATGTCGAGCGCGAGCTGATCCTCGATACGCTCGATCATTGTCTCGGCAATCGCACGCATGCGGCCAAGATCCTGGGAATCTCGATCCGCACGCTGCGTAACAAGCTCAGCGAATACACCGCCTCCGGCGTCGCCGTGGCGGAGCCGGGTCAGACGCGCATCAGCGCAGCCTGACCCGTAAGCGGCCGCTTATCAGTAGTAGCGCCGGCGATAGTAGCGCGGCCTGGCGTAGTAGCGGGGCCGATAGTAGTAGCGCGGCCTGGCATAATAGCGGGGCCGGGCGTAATACCGCGGACGGCGGTAATAATAGTATTGGCTGAATTCGGCGTCGGTCTTGTCCAGCGCCTCCTTCATTTCGGCCGGGACCGCCTCGTCGCCCTGGGCGGGCTCGGCTTCCGGCTTCAGGACCGGCTTCGGCTGGGCCGCTTCGGCGGCGGCGATGCCGCCCATGCCGGCAGTTGCCAAGCCTCCAACCAGCGTCATCAGGAATGAGCGTCTGTCCACAACGACCTCCAGGCTTCTGTCACCACATCTTCCCCTACATTCTTAAGGCCGGAACGCAGGTCACGAGTAATGCATTTAAATGATGCTTTGTTCCCGAGGCCGGCTTTCCGGCGCTATGGTTACGGGCATGGCGATCAATCCACGGCGTTGAGTGGACGCGCG
The DNA here is from genome assembly GCF_026020075.1 of Bosea sp. NBC_00550. Classification (NCBI taxonomy): domain Bacteria; kingdom Pseudomonadati; phylum Pseudomonadota; class Alphaproteobacteria; order Hyphomicrobiales; family Alloboseaceae; genus Allobosea; species Allobosea sp. NBC_00550. The sequence goes on along the minus strand of NZ_CP102772.1, from coordinate 2,454,361 downwards.
ACGCTTTCGAGCGGCTTGCGTTCGGCCCGGACGGCGAAGCGAGCCGCAATCAAGGCCGCTCCGAGCATCAGCGCGGCGCCGAGCAGATAGCCGGCGAAGACGCTGCCGCGCGATCCGGTATCGATCAGCACGCCGAAGAGCCAGGGGCCGGCGATGCCGCCCGCGCCGGTGCCGACCGCGTAGAACACCGCGATGGCCAGCGCGCGCATCTCGACGGGGAAGGTTTCCGAGACCGTGAGATAGGCCGAACTCGCCGCGGCCGAAGCGAAGAAGAAGACCACGCTCCAGCACAGGGTGAGCTGCGCGGCGGTGAGCCAGTCCTGCCAGAACATATAGCCCGTGCCGGTCAGCAGCACGCCCGAGAGCGCATAGGTCGCGGCGATCATCACGCGGCGGCCGATCGTGTCGAACAGCCGGCCGATCAGCAGGGGGCCGAGGAAATTACCGGCGGCGAAGGGCAGGATGAACCAGCCGATATTCTGCGAGGGCACCCCGTAGAAATCGGTCAGGATCAGCGCGTAGGTGAAGAAGATCGCGTTGTAGAAGAAGGCCTGCGACAGCATCAGCGCCAGCCCGACGAGCGCGCGCTCGCGATGGACAACGAACAGGGCGCGAAAGACCTCCCCGAGCGGCGTCGCGGCGCGGGGGCGCAGCTTCGTTAGGGACAGGACCTCGCCGGCGGGCGGGACGAAGCCGGCGCGGCGCTCGATATCGGCGACGATGGCAGCGGCGCGCTCCGGCTGGCCGTGGCTGATCAGCCAGCGCGGGCTTTCAGGAATCCATTGCCGCAGGAAGAGGATGACGAGGCCCAGCGCGGCGCCGATGAAGAAGGCGAGGCGCCAGCCATGCTCCGGGTTGATCCAGGCCGGATCAAGCAGGACGATGGCGCCGAGCGCGCCGAGCGCCGCCCCGACCCAGAACGAGCCGTTGATGACGAGGTCGGTCCAGCCACGCACGCGGGCGGGGATGAGTTCCTGAATGGTCGAGTTGATCGCGGTGTATTCGCCGCCGATGCCCATGCCGGTCATGAAGCGGAAGAGAATGAAGCTCGTGACGTTCCAGGAAAACGCGGTGGCCGCCGTCGCGGAGAGATAGACGAGAACCGTGAGGGTGAAGAGCTTCTTGCGGCCGAGGCGGTCGGTCAGCCAGCCGAAGAGCACGGCGCCGACCACCGCGCCGGCGATATAGGCCGCTCCCGCAAGGCCGATCTCGGTATTGGTGAAGCGAAGAACCGGGCTTTCCTTCAGCGCGCCGGATACGGCGCCAGCCAGCGTGACCTCGAGCCCGTCGAGGATCCAGGTGATGCCGAGCGCGACGACGACGAGCGTGTGAAACCGCGACCAGGGCAGGCGGTCCAGCCGCGCCGGGACATCGGTGGTGATCGTGCCGTCCTGATCGATGCCCGGCGCTGTCATGCCGGCTTCCTCCCGAATATCGCTTGCCGAATGTCTTGGTGACGAAGAAGGGCGGCACCGGCAGGTGCCGCCCTCCGAGCTTGTCAACGGATGTAGTAGACGCGGCCGTTGCGGACCACGCGGCGCGGGCGGCGGTGCACTGGCGGCGGGGGCGGGCGGCGATGGTGCCGATAGCGGGACGGGTGGTCGCGATAATGAGACGGGTGGCCGCGATGGTACTGCGTAAATTCGGTGTCAGCCTGATCGAGGCCAGCCTTGAGATTGGCGTCCAGCTCGCCCGCGGCGGCTTCGGCGGGCGCAGCGGCCGCTTCGATCATGCTCGTCGCCATGGCGGTACCGCCAATGCCGGCGACTGCGAGACCGCCGAAAAGACTCGTCAAAAAGGAACGTCGATTCAAGATTACCTCCGATATCAGCGGGACCTGGCAAGATATTGCCGCCCGCAGCCGAGTTGGGGTGGCGAATGGGGCCACAACGCGGCGTTTCGATAACCATCCGTTCATCAGATGGTTCCGCGACGGTATTAATCCGCTTCTTAACAATTCGTTCACCATACACCCGGCAAGAATTGCCGGGTTGCGCTTCAATTCGAAGCGCTCGCTTGCCTCATGGCGGGCATCAGGCGGCGGGCGGAACGGTCGATGACCGATGTGACGGCAGGGCAGGGGAGAGGGTTCAGCGTTCCCGATCGCGGCGCGCTGGGAAAGCTCTTAAACCGGCCCGATCTGTTCCTCGCCATCGGCGTCATGGGCATCCTGGTGGTGCTCATCTTCCCGATGCCGGCGCTGCTGCTCGACCTGATGCTGGCGCTCTCGATCATCCTGTCGGTACTGGTGCTGATGACCGCGCTCTTCATCGAGGAGCCGCTGGAGTTCTCAGCCTTTCCGACGGTGCTGCTGATCGTCACCATGTTCCGGCTGGCGCTGAACCTGGCCTCGACGCGTCTCATCCTCGCGCATGGGCACGAAGGCACGGCGGCGGCCGGTCACGTCATCGAGGCCTTCGCCGGCTTCGTCATGAGCGGCAATTTCGTGATCGGGGTGATCGTCTTCACCATCCTGATCATCGTGAACTTCGTGGTCATCACCAAGGGCTCGGGCCGCATTGCCGAGGTCGCCGCCCGCTTTACCCTCGACGCCATGCCCGGCAAGCAGATGGCGATCGATGCCGATCTCTCGGCCGGCCTGATCGACCAGGACACCGCCAAGCTCCGCCGCAAGGCTCTGGAGGACGAATCCTCCTTCTTCGGCTCGATGGACGGCGCCTCGAAATTCGTGCGCGGCGACGCCATTGCCGCCCTGCTGATCACCTTCATCAACGTGCTCGGCGGCATCATCATCGGCGTGGCGCAGCAGGGGCTGAGCTTCGGCGACGCGGCCCACAACTATACCCTGCTCACCGTCGGCGACGGTCTCGTCAGCCAGGTCCCGGCGCTGATCGTCTCGACCGCCGCGGGCCTGCTCGTGTCGAAGGCGGGCGTGCGCGGTGCGGCCGACAAGGCGCTGGGCCAGCAGCTCTCCGGCTACCCGAAAGCGCTCGGCATGTCGGCGGCGGTGATGCTGCTGATCGCGCTGCTGCCGGGCATCCCGATGCTGCCCTTCCTGCTGCTCGCGGGCGGCGCCGGTTACCTCGCCCGCCGCTTCGGCCAGGCGGCCAAGAAGCGAGAGGCCGAGCAGGCGCTCGCCGGTGGCACGGCGCAGTCCGGTACGGCCATGGCGGCGGACGGCACGCCGCGCGAGGAGACGCTCAACGACCTCCTGAAGATGGACGAGCTGAAGATCGAGATCGGCTACGGGCTGTTGCCGCTGGTCAACGCCGCCGGCGGGCAGGACCGGCTGACCGATCAGGTCCGGGCGCTGCGGCGCCAGCTCGCCGCCGAGCTCGGCTTCGTCATGCCGGCAGTGCGCATCGTCGACAACGTCCAGCTCGAGGCGAACCACTACTTCATCAAGATCAAGGAGATCGATGCCGGGCACGGCATCGTCTATGCCGGCCAGTACATGGCCATGGATCCGATGGGCGGCGCGGTCAATCTGCCCGGCCACAACGTGCTTGAGCCGACCTTCGGCCTGCCGGCGACCTGGATCGACGGCGCGCTGCAGGACGAGGCGCAACTGCGCGGCTACACCGTGGTCGACGCCGCGACGGTGATCTCGACGCATCTGACGGAAGTGCTGAAGTCGAACATGCCGGAGCTGCTCTCGCATACCGAGGTGCAGAAGCTGCTGCGCGAATTGCCGAAGGACCATGCCGATCTCGTCAAGGAGATCGTGCCGAGCCAGATCTCGACCACCGGCATCCAGCGCGTGCTGCAACTCCTGCTGGGCGAGCGCATCTCGATCCGCGACCTGCCGACCATCATCGAAGGCGTCGCCGAGGTTTCGGCTGGCGTGCGCAGTCCGCGCGACATCGCCGAGCATGTCCGCGCCCGGCTGGCCCGCCAGATCTGCGCGCAGTTCTCGAACCAGCACGGCGTCCTGCCGATCATCACGCTGTCGCCGGCCTGGGAAAGCGTCTTCGCCGAATCCATCATCGGCCAGGGCGAGGACCGGCACCTCGCCATGCAGCCCTCGCGGCTGCAGGAGTTCGTGCATCACGTCCGCGACAAGTTCGAGGATGCCGCGCGTATCGGCGAGATGCCGGCGCTCGTCACCTCCGGCATGGCGCGGCCCTTCGCGCGCCAGATCATCGAGCGCTTCCGTCGCGAGACGCCGGTGCTGTCGCAGGCCGAGATCCATCCGCGGGTGCGGCTCAAGACGGTCGGCAGCGTCTGAGTCGGCCACGCCTCCGGTTTCCACGGGGGCGCGATGCCGGGCGCGCAATGGTCAGCAGCCGGGCACGCGGCTAAGCCAAATACATGTCCCGCAATGCCGCCCTCTTTGCCGTGATGTGCCTCGTCTGGGGGCTGACCTGGCTGCCGGTCAAGGTCGGCGCGGCGCATGTTCCGCCGGTGTTCCTGGCAGCGGCTCGCTTCTCGATCGCGGGCTTCGTGATGCTGCTCTGGGCCGGGCGCGACGTGCCCAAGGTTCCCCGCGAGGCCTGGCCGCGGCTGATCGGCACGGCGCTTTTGCTCAACACCGGTAACTACACCCTGCTGTTCTGGGGCACGGCGCAGGCGCCGAGCGGACTCGCGGCCATCGTCAATTTCGCGACGATCCCGATCTTCACCTTGCTGGCGAGCCGCGCGATCGAGGGCGAGCGGATCGACAGGCGCAAGCTCGCGGCGATCGCGCTCGGTACGGTCGGCCTCGGCTTCCTGTTCGCGACGCGCGCTCTCGGCGGGATCTCGGTGGCGCAGGGCAACCCGCTGGAGGTGTGGGGGCTCGCCGCCGTGGCGGCGGGGACGCTGCTCTACTGCGTCGGCGCGGTGTTGGCGCGTCCGATCGCGGGCGCGATGCCGACGTTGACGCTCGCCGGCTGGCAGACATTGATCGGCGGCATCGGGTTGACGGCGGTCTCGCTCGCCATCGAGCCGGTCGGGCGCGAGGATCTGATGATGCTGGTGCAATGGCCGGTTCTGCCGGCCGTCGTGTTCCTCATCATCGGCGGCTCGCTGATGGGCTTCACCATCTACATGCGGCTGCTGCGCGACTGGGGCGCGTTCCGGGCCGCCCTCTACGCCTTCATCAGCCCGGCGATCGCGGTCGCGGTCGGTGTCGTCGCGCTGCACGAGCCTTTCGGCTGGTCGGAGGCGACCGGCGCGCTGCTGATGTTCGGGGCGGCCGCGATCGCGCTCAAGCGCTAAGCGTCATTCTGGGGCGAAGCGGAGCGCAGACCCGAGAATCTCTGCCGGAACGGGGTGCCGAGCCTCTTTTGCCCGAGATGCTGGGGTCAGGCCCGAGCATGACGGCCGTTGCTAGGGCGGCGGCGCGATGCGGGTGCTACGCTTGAGCTGCGCCCGCTCGAAGGCCAGCACGATCGGCAGCGAGATCACCAGAGGCAGGATCAGGTAGAACAGCCGCCAGATCAGCAGCGCGGCGAAGACCGCCGGGGCCGGCACGCCCGGCATGACGGCGAGAAACACCGCCTCCATCACACCGACGCCGCCCGGAACCTGGCTGAGGAGCCCGGCGGAGAAGGACAGCAGGAAGGCGCCCAGCACAATCAGGAAGCCGGGATTGCCCTGGTCAGGCAGCGCGAAATAGATGATGCCGGCAGCGCCCGCGAGCTCGAGCGGGGCGGCGAGATACTGCCTGATGACGATGGGCAGACGCGGATAGATGATCTCGAACTTGCCGATCTTCAGCGGCCGGAAGCGCAGCCAGGACCCGATCGTGTAAAGCGCGACGAAGGCGAGCATGCCGACGCCGATCATGCGGGCGGTGCGGTCGGTGATCGCGAACCATTTCGACATCCGCTCGAGCGGATGCAGGATCTGGGGTTCGTAGAGCAGGACGAGGCCCATCAGGAAGATGGTGCCGAAGGCGAAGGTGAAGGAGCAGAGCGCGACGAGGACCGCGACTTCGCCGGCCGTCAGGCCCTTCGCCGTATAGGCCCGGTAGCGCACCATGCCGCCCGAGAAGACCGAGGCGCCGATGTTGTGGGAGAGCGCGTAGGTCACGAAGGAGCAGAGCGAGATGTAGAACCAGGAGATGCCCTTCTCCTTGCCGAGATGGATCAGGGCGATGCGGTCGTACCAGGCGAGCGCGGCATAGGCGACGAGGGTCGCCAGCGCGGCGTGGTAGAAGGCTTCCGGCGGGATCACCGCGATCTTGTGGCCGATCCGGTGGGCGATGATCTTGATGCTCTGCCAGAGGCTAGCATTCTCGAGCAGCGCCTCGATGGCGGCGTCGGAGCCGGCCTCCGCCTTGAGCTTGCCCCAGAGCAGTTCGACCGACCAGACGACCGCAACGAGCCCGATGATCGGCCAAAGGTAGTCCAGATAACGTTTCATGCAGGTCGCGGGGCTGGGAGCGATCGACGGGGTGACGCGAGGGCCCATGCCGTCACCGCTGCGGCGCGAACCTTACATTCTCTGTGCCAGCGGGACGGGGCGAGGGCAAGCGCCCGCAGACGCTCGCCCCCGCCGCTGGGCAAGGTTATTTGCCGTTCTTCTTCAGCCAGTCCCGCATCGTCGCCACTTCCTTCTCCTGGTCGCGGATGACGCTCTCGGCGAGCTTGCGGATCTCGGGGTCCTTGCCGTGGACGAGGACGACCTTGGCCATGTCGATCGCGCCCTGATGATGCGGGATCATGCTGCGAACGAAATCGACATCGGCATCGCCGGAATAGGGGACGTCCATCTGCTTGTGCATCTTCGCATTGGCGTCCTTGTAGGCCTTGGTCGCGGCGCTCTCGGTGGTGGCCGAAGCAGCGGGCGCGCCATGGCCCTGATGCTGCGCCTGGGCGGCGCTGCCGAACGTGCCCGCGGCAAGAAGGGCTGCCAGCGCAAGAGTGGTACGATTCATCTGTCTTGTCCTTGATCGATGCGAAAAGCGGATCGCGCCAGAAAGCGGCTTGTCTGATCCGCGAGGAAGGGGAGTCAGGCCGGGAGCAGGGATCGCGGCGGTCGCTCCGCCGGTTCCATGGACAGGCCTCCGGCCAGGATGGCGAGGGTCGGCGGCATCCTCGACCAGTTGATCACTGCCTCCAGCACCGGCGCCGCCGGCGCGTGAGCGATCAGGCCGCAGCCGACGACGCAGCAGAGCGGCATGGCGGATGCCGAATGGTCCGCGGTGCTTGATTCGCGACAGGGGGTGGGCGCCTGAGCCTGCTCCACGGCGACCGCCGGTGTTTTCTCGGCATGGTGCGGCCGTTCGCCCATGGGCATGCGCATCATCGTCGCCGCCAGCGTGGCATGCGGCAGCACGGCAAAACACATCACCAGCAGCGCGAACAACAGCCCGAACGGCCGGTCGCGCTGCGGCAGGCGCCTCGATCTCTCATCGATGTCACGCGGGGCATGCATCATTGCGCGGTGATCTTTCGAACCCGATCATGTCATGATCGGGGCGAACATCATTTTCCAAGCCATCGGTGCAACCTGCGTCCCATGTCCCAAAGCCTGACCATCACCCTCACCGGAACGACCGACCTGCCGCCGGGCAAGATCGCGACGATCGTGACGTCGCTGGAAATGCGCGAACGGCCGCAGGAACGGGCCGATCCGCCGGGAACCGAGGGGTTCTCGCTGGACACGATCGATCGCGGCGATGTCGAGCGCTACCTGCGCATCTATCGCCTGCTCGGCGAGCGCTGGATGTGGTTCAGCCGGTTGACCCAGCCGCGCGCGGAGCTTCTGGACATCTTTGCCGACCCGGCGGTCGCGCTCTATGCGGCGCGATTCGACGGCCGGGATGTCGGCCTGCTCGAGCTGGATTTCCGCGTAGGGGGACAGGGCGAACTCGCCTTTTTCGGGCTGGACGAGCCGGTCCTCGGCAAGGGGGCGGGCCGCTGGCTGATGAACCGGGCGCTCGCTCTGGCCTGGGCCCAGCCGATTTCGCGCTTCTGGGTTCATACCTGCACGATCGACCATCCCGGCGCTCTCGATTTTTATCAGCGCTCGGGCTTCAAGGTGTTCAAGCGCGGCATCGAGATCGACGACGATCCGCGGCTCCACGGGCACATGCCGCCGGGCAGCGTGCCGCATCACCCCGTCATCGCATAAGAAAAAGGCGGCGTCCCAGGAACGCCGCCTCATTACAGAGACCGTCGAAATCGCTCAGGCGCGCGAGCGCAGCCCGATCGCGTCCATCGTGGCTTGGTCGCGGGCCGCTTCGGCGGCGCGCTCGGTGGCGCGTTCGCGATCGTCAAGGATCTCGACCTTCTTCATGTCCTCGAAGGCCTCCTGAAGCTCGCCCTTGGCTTCCTCGAGCTGGCCTTTCAGGTTGTCGGCCGACTGGCGCAGGTTGTCGCGGCGGCCGAGCGCCGCCTTGGCATAGGTCGGATAGGCGAAGTGAGCCGGGTCGGCGATGCCCGCGCGGGCTTCCTCGGCCTGGATCTCCCGATCGAGATCGCTCGCCATCCTGTGGAAGTCGGCGATCATCATCTCGATCTGGCTTACCCGGCGACGTTTCTCGTCGACCTGGAAGCGCTTCAGCCGCAGAAGGGTCTCTCGCGACTTCATGTCGTTTTCAACTCCTGATTACGCATTGGCCACCGCCGACCCCTCGGCAACAGCCCGAACTCCATCCGCGAGACGAGGCGCAGCATGGCGCAAGGAGGTTGACCTTTCCTTACCGAAACGGGCTGCTTTTTCTGCATGATCAAACCGCGCTGCGGCTGCTGCCGCGAACTGGCGCGATGATCTAGTGACTGCGGCAGCGGTCGCCCGGCCCCTGCCTGCGGATATCCTGTCTTGGCCTTCTTCTCTCGTTTCGGCGGGCATGGTCCCCTGCTCTGCGGCCTCGCGCTCACGCGCATCATCGGCTGGGGCTCGACCTTCTATTCGCCCTCCGTGCTGGTGAGGGCGCTCGACCGCGAGATCGGCCTCAACCCCGAGATCGTCTTCGGCGGCATCACCATCCTGCTGATCACGGGCGCGCTGATCGCCCCCGCGATCGGCCGGCAGCTAGACCGGGAGGGCACCCGGCGCTCGATGTGCATGGGCGCCGTGATCTGCGCGCTCGGGCTTGCGGTCCTCGCCATGGCGCAGGGGCCGGTCAGCTATCTCGCAAGCTGGTTCGTCATCGGGCTGGGGCACGCGATGTCGCTTGCGAATGTCGGAAACGTCACCATCGCGCAGCTGATGGGCGAGCGCACGCGGCGCGTCATCGGACTGATGATGCTCGTGACAGGGCTCGCATCGAGCGTGTTCTGGCCGCTGACCGCGGTGCTGATGGATGCCTTCGGCTGGCGGGCGACGCTTCTCGTCTTCGCGGCGATGCAGATCGTGATCGTGCTGCCGATCTATGCCGCCGTTCCGCGCTTCCGGCACGTGCCGCCGTCCGCGAAAGCGACCGGGGCGCCCTCGCCGGGCGAGAATGGGCGCGTTCCGTCCTCCTTGCGCAAAGCCGCTTTCTGGCTGGTCGCGCTCGCCTTCTCGGCGAGCGGGCTGGTCTCCTGGGGGCTGCCGCTGCATCTGATCACCCTCTTTCAGGAGGCCGGGCTGACGCAGGCCGAGGCGGTCTGGATCGCGACGCTGAGCGGGCCGGCGACGATCGCGGCACGCGCCATCGACGCGACGCTCGGCGAACGGCTGCCGGCGGAGAAGGTCGCATTGTCCGGCCTGCTGTTCGGGCCGGCGCTGTGCCTCGCGCTGCCGCTCGTCCCGATGACGATTGGCGCTGCGGCGGGCTTCGTCGTGCTGTTCAGCGCCGCGCTCGGGGTCATCTCCGTGGCGCGGGCGACGCTGCCGCTCGCCCTGTTCGGCCGCAACGGCTTCGCTGCGATGCTCGGCAAGCTCACCGTGCCGCAGAACATCACCTTCGCCGCGGCACCGCTGCTCTTCGCCGTGATGGTCGAGCGTCTCGGTGCCGATATGACCTTGATCGTCTCGGCCGCGATCCAGGCGATCGGTTTTGCGGCGATGTTCGCGCTGGTGCGAATGCTGGCGCGGGCCTGACGCCGCTCAGACGCCCGCCAGCAGGGCGACGATCGCGAGTGCCGCGGGCAGCGCCTGGATATAGAGGATCTTGCGGCTCGCCGTGGCCGCGCCGAAGACGCCGGCGACCAGGACGCAAGCCAGGAAGAACAGCTTGATCGGAAAGCCCGCCGCACCGAGCCAGAGCCCCCAGGCCAGGCCGGCGACGAGGAAGCCGTTATAGAGCCCCTGATTGGCCGCCAGGACCTTCGAACGTGCGGCGAATTCCGGTGTCAGCCCGAAGGCCTTGTGCCCACGCGGCGTATCCCACAGCCACATTTCGAGAACGACGATGTAGATGTGTATGAGGGTGACGAGGCCGATCAGGACCGAGGCAATCATCGAGACGTCATCCTGTGAGGCTCCGAACCGGCGTCATACGCCATCGCTCATGATGGCGGCTAGGCGTTGATAGCATTCCGGCAGCGGAGTCGCGTCGTCCTTCGACTGCTTGAGGAAGGCTTCGAGCGGAGGATGCCGGCGGATCGCCTCGTCGACCTCGACGGAGGCGCCCTGGCGATAGGCGCCAAGCCGGATCAACTCCTCCATATCGGCATAGGTCGCGAGCGTCGCGCGGGCCTTCTGCACGATCGGGTAATAGGCGGGATCGCAGGAGCGCGGCATGGTCCGCGATACAGATTTCAGGATGTTGACGGCGGGATAGCGCCCGCGCTCGGCGATGGAGCGCTCCATGACGATGTGTCCGTCGAGGATGCCGCGCACCGCGTCCGCGACGGGCTCGTCATGGTCGCCGCCGTCGACGAGCACGGTGAAGAGACCGGTGATCGCGCCGTCGGCCGTGCCCGGCCCGGCTCGCTCCAGCAGGCGCGGCAGTTCGGTGAAGACGGTCGGGGTGTAGCCCTTGGTGGTCGGCGGCTCGCCTGCCGCCAATCCGATCTCGCGCATCGCCATGGCAAAGCGCGTCACCGAATCCATCAGGCACATCACCTGCAGGCCTCGGTCGCGGAAGTACTCGGCCAGCGTCAGCGTGGTCAGAGCAGCCTGCTTGCGCATCAGCGCCGGCTCGTCGGAGGTCGCGACGACCACGATCGAACGGGCAAGGCCCTGCGGGCCGAGATCTTCCTGCAGGAACTCCTGGACCTCGCGGCCGCGCTCGCCGACGAGGCCGATGATGTTGACGTCGGCCTGCGCATAGCGCGCGAGCATGGAGAGCAGGACGGATTTGCCGACGCCCGAGCCGGCGAAGATGCCCATGCGCTGGCCGACGCAGCAGGTCAGGAAAGTGTTGAGGGCGCGCACGCCGAGGTCGAGCGGCTTGCCGACACGGCGCCGCTTGTGGGCCGGCGGCGGATCGCTGCGAAAGGCGAAGAGCGTGTCGCCCTGCGGCAAGGGCGGCCCGCCATCGACCGGACGGCCGAGCGCATCGACTACGCGGCCGAGCCATGCGGGGGTGGGGCGCAGTCCGGGCTGGGCCCGGTCGACATGGACCGGGCAGCCGCGGCGCACGCCGTCCAGCCCGCCGAACGGCATCACCAGCGCCTTCTCGCCCGAAAAGCCGACGACTTCGCAGGGAACGCGCGTTCCCGGTGCGATCTCGATACCGACCCGGCCGCCCAGGCTCATCGCTCCGATCGGTCCGGCGACCTCGACCAGCAGGCCGCGTACGCCGATGACGCGGCCATAGATGCTCAGCGCCTCGAGGTGCTCGATGGTCGAGGCGAGGGCGGAGAGGCGGTCGTGACCATAGGGGGGGCTGCTCATGAAAACCGCGTCAACTCTTCGTTCACCTCGCCAAAAAGCGAAACCCGATCCGGTCGCTGTACCGATATCCCGTCCGGGCGATTACGACGGCCAATGATGGCTGATCGGATCGGAGAACCGTTGCGCAAACGGGTTATATCCGGTCGAGGCGGCATTGCCCATCGCCTGTGCCGGGTGCTTGTCATCGCTCGCGAACGTGTCACACTGCCGTCACAAACAAGAAGACACCGGGCAGGTGCCTTTGGGAGAAATGCGATGGGGCCTCGTTTGGGGCTGGGCGCGTTGGTGCTCGCAATGGGGTTGGTGGCCGCCAAGCATGCCGGCTTTCCGATCTCATGGACATGGGCAACGGCGCCGCTCTGGCTACCGATAGTCGGTTTTGTGCTGTTCGCGGCAGGCTGCGTGGTGCTCGCGGCATGCGCCATGGGCCAGAAGCCGCGAGAGCGGAGCGCGGGCGAGAATCTGCAGTCGGATTCGCCTGGAGACGGCCGCGCCCGCGAAGCCGTGCGCCAGCCGAAAGCGTAGGCGGGACAGCGCATATCGCGTGGCGATTCCGGAGGGTGCGCGACTGTCATCGGTGCTCCGATCAGCCTCCTGTGCAAAAGCCTAACAAATTGCGGTGATTTACCGTTCATTAAGCTCTGTGATTAACACTGCAGATCGAGGCTGCCGCGTGTCGCAGGGCTTTTCCGTCCTGTTTCCCGAAGCATCCCTCCGCGGAAAGCGTTTTCGCGGACGAGAGTCATCCGATCCGTGTCAAATTCGACTCACCTCGACAAGGATCGTTAACTTTCTCCGAGGAAGCGCTTGCGCTCGGGAATCACGGTTTGTTAACCAGTTCTTCGTAGCGTGTCGCGTGGCGTTTCATTGGGCAAGTGCGTCGTCGCCAAGGGCCGGAAGGTTCGGGCGAAAGGCAACGGTCAACCTGCCCTGCGGGCGAAATTGGGGATGTGGACATGCGGGTTCTGCTGATCGAGGACGATAGCGCGACCGCTCAAAGCATCGAGCTCATGCTCAAATCCGAGAGCTTCAACGTCTACACGACGGATCTCGGCGAAGAGGGCGTCGATCTCGGCAAGCTCTACGACTACGACATCATCCTGCTCGACCTGAACCTCCCCGACATGTCGGGTTACGAGGTTCTGCGCAGCTTGCGGGTCGCCAAGGTCAAGACGCCGATCCTGATCCTGTCCGGCCTCGCCGGCATCGAGGACAAGGTGAAGGGCCTCGGCTTCGGTGCCGACGACTACCTCACCAAGCCGTTCCACAAGGACGAACTGGTCGCCCGCATCCATGCGATCGTGCGCCGCTCGAAGGGCCACGCCCAGTCGGTCATCACCACCGGCGACCTCGTGGTCAACCTCGACACCAAGACCGTGGAAGTCGACGCCGCCCGCGTCCACCTCACCGGCAAGGAATACCAGATGCTGGAGCTGCTCTCGCTCCGGAAGGGCACGACGCTCACCAAGGAGATGTTCCTCAACCATCTCTATGGCGGAATGGACGAGCCCGAGCTCAAGATCATCGATGTGTTCATCTGCAAGCTGCGCAAGAAGCTGGCGAATGCGTCGGACGGCAAGAACTACATCGAGACCGTCTGGGGCCGCGGCTATGTGCTGCGCGAGCCCAGCGATGTCGAGGAACGCATTCCGGCCTGACGCTTTCTCGTCTCGCCTGGCCGTCATCGGGCGGTCATGGAACTATGCCATACATGTTTTGACCTGATCGTCGGATGTACACGACAGGTCGACGGGACCCCGCCGCGAGGCGGGGTTTTTGTTTGGCGGCTTGCTCGGGAGGCGGTCGCGGATCTGGCGCTCAGGCACGCCAGCCGGCGAGCGGCGCGGCATAGGCGCGGGATCCGGCCGTCGTGACGGCACGCGGCTGCGCGGCGAGGGGCGCCTGACGGTAGAGGCCCCGATGATCGGGATCGCCGACGAACTTCGTCGCAAGCCCGAGCACGGTTTCCGCGGCGCCGAGAATGAAGGCTCCATCGGGCGCAAGCCGCGGGGCCAGCAGCTCCAGGACCTTCATCTTGGTCGGCACGTCGAAGTAGATCAGCACATTGCGACATAAGATGATGTCGAAGCGGCCGAGATGGTCGTTTCGCTCGAGCAGGTTGTGCTGGCGGAACTCGACCATGTGGCGCAGGCGCTCAGTGAGTTGCCATTTATCGCCGCGCTGCTCGAAATACTTCAGCAGCATCTGGATCGGCAGGCCGCGCTGGATCTCGAACTGGCTGTAGATGCCCGACCGGGCTTTCTCGAGAATCTCCGCGGAAATATCCGTGCCGATGATTTCGACCTTCCAGCCGGCGAGGCGCCCGGCGATATCGTCGATCAGCATGGCCAGCGAATAGGCTTCCTGCCCGCTCGAAACCGCAGCACACCAGATGCGGAGCGAGCGGCTGGCAGCGTTGGCAGCGAGGCGTTCCGGCAGGATCACGTCGCGGAACAGGTCAAACGGCGTCCTGTCGCGGAAAAAAAGCGTCTCGTTCGTCGTCATCGCATCGACGACGGCGTTCTCCAGCAGGCGATCACGCCCCAGCCGAAGCTGGCCGATCAGGGTCGCGATGTCGGCAACGCCGCGTCGGCGGCAGAGGATGCTGAGGCGGCTTTCGGCGAGGTACTGCTTGTCGGCCGTCAGCGACAGGCCGGAACGCTGCTGCAGCAGCAGCCGCAGATATGCGAAATCGGTCTCGGTCATGCCGGCTGCACCCCGCGCACCAGGCAGCGGATCGAGGCGCCGATCTCGTCGAGCGGGATCACGGCGCTGGCGTGGCGCGCGCGGACGACCGAGCCCGGCATGCCCCAGATCGTGCTGCTCTGCTCGTCCTGCGCCAGAACGGCAGCGCCTGCCTTGCGCAGGGCGCCGGCGCCTTCGGTGCCGTCGCTGCCCATGCCGGTGAGGACGAGGCCGAGGGCCGCGGCGCCGAGATGGCGTGCCGCGTCGTTGAACAGCACGTCGACCGCAGGCCGGCAGAAATTGACCGGCGCTTCGTCGCCGATGCGCGCGACGATGTGGCCGAGGCGGCGATCGATGCCGAGATGGCGCCCGCCGGGCGCGACATAGACCGTGCCGCGCGTCAGGCGCTCGCCGTCGAAGGGCTCGCGCGCGGGCACGCCGATATGGCTGGCGACCTGTTCGGCGAAGGAGGCGGTGAAGAGCGGCGGCATATGCTGGACGACCAGCGTCGTCAGGTCGTGGAGGCCATCGCCGATATCGAATAGCGCCTTGGCGACGGAGCGCGGGCCACCGGTGGAGGCGCCGATGACGAGATAGCGCGGCATCACCGAGACGAGCGGGCGCAGATTGACCGGACCGGTATGGTGCAGGTCGACGACATCGACCTCCGGCGGCAGCGAGCCCGGCTTTATCGGCGTGTGGGCGATGTTGCCGAGCTTGAGCAGGAATTCGCTGCGGAAATCCAGGGAGAGCGTCATGCCGCTGCGGCTGTCCGGCTTCGATACGACGTCCATCGCGCCCTTGGTCATGCATTCGAGCGCGATGCGGGTGTTGCGTTCGTTCAGCGTGGCGGCGAGCAGAACACCGGTATTGGGGCTCTCCCTGAGAATCTGGGGCAGGGCGGCTGCGCCGTCGACGCCGGGCATGTCGAGGTCGAGCACCATCACGTCGGGCTTGTAGCGCGTCGCATGGGCGACGGCGGTTTCACCGTCCCCCGCGACCGCGACGACGTGGAAATGCCCGGCTTCCCCCAGCCAACGCGCGAAAAGCCCGCGCACGACGACGGAGTCGTCGGCGATCACGACCGTCTTGTGCCGGTTCGCCGGAGTTGGAGAGGAAAGGCGGGTAGCCATCATCAGGACTTTGCTTATAGGGGCGACCGCGTCAGCGGAGGGATCGGACTCCGTTCCGGAGCCGGCCTGTTCAGAGCAGGCCGACCTGATGGAACTTCGACGCCACGATCTCCTTGTCGAACGGTTTCATGATGTACTCGTCGGCGCCCGCATGCATGGCGCGCGCGATGTGGGCGATGTCGTTTTCCGTGGTGCAGAAGACGACTTTCGGCCGCTTGCCGCCCGGCATCTGGCGCAGCGTGCGCAGGAATTCGTAGCCGTCCATGATCGGCATGTTCCAGTCGAGCAGCACGGCATCGGGCATCTCGCCCTTGCAGGCGTCGATCGCGCGCGCGCCGTCTTCGGCTTCGGCGATACGGAATTGCAGACCTTCCAGAATCCGGCGCGCGACTTTCCGGATCACCGCTGAGTCATCGACGACGAGGCAATATTTCATGGTGCTCTCCAAAACTGTGTGGCCGCGCCTCAGGCCGCGGTGGCAAGGTCAAGATCGAGGACGGCGTCGAGATCGAGTATGACGAGGAGTTCGTCGGCGAGCCGGTGAACGCCCATGGCCAACGCGGTCCAGACGCGATCGAGATGAACCGGGAGCGGCTCGAAGGTGGAGCGGTCCAAACGGATCACCTCGCCGACGGCGTCGACGATCAATGCATAGGCCTCGCCGCCGTGGTCGATGCCGATCGCGGTCAACTCGCCTTGCCCCTCGGCATCCGGGACAGGCCGGCCGAGGCGCTTGCGCAGGCAGATCGCCGTGACGATGCGCCCCCGCAGATTGAGCAGGCCGACGATCTCGCCCGGCGCGCGCGGAACGACCGTGATGCGGTCGGTGATGAAGACGTCCTGCACGCGCCCGATCGGCAGCCCGAGCAATTGCTCGCCGATCCGGATCGTCACGTAGTCCAGCGATTCGCTGAAGCCGACGTGCTGGGCCTTGGTGGGGTCGGAGGGGGTCATGCCGCCTGCCTCATATCCGTGCCCCCGGCATTCAGCTCGCTCAGCAGGGCCCGGCGATCGAACTTCGCGATGACATCGTCGAAGCCGGCTTGTACGGCGCGCATGTGCAGGTCCGGCGTCGCGCAGGTCGTGAGGCCGAGGATACGCAGACGCTCGCTCCCGGGCTGGGCGCGCAACGTCGCGGCGAAGGCGAAGGCCGTTTCCATCTGCCGGTCGAGATCGAGCAGCGCGATGCTGAACGGCTCGTCTGTGGCGGAAGTATCGAGATTGAAATCGGCCGCCAGGGTGATCGCGTGGCCGGAAGCCCTCATGATCGGGCTCAGCATCTCCCGCAGGAAGTCCGACGGTTCGACCAGCAGAACCTGGCCCGATGCGGCGGAACCGCGCTTCGCGGCGAACCAGCCGGGCTCGCTCAGCGGCAGATAATGGGCGAGATCGACGATATCGGTGGCACGGCCCCGGATCATCGCCGAGCCGATCACGCCGCGCTGGTCGGCCGCCGCCATTTCGAGGTCGAAACTATCCTCGACGATGTCGATGATGGCCTCGACGGCAAGGGCGATCGTGAGATCGCCGTGCGATACGATGACGAGCGGCTGGATGCCCTGGCTGCGCAACTGGGTTTCTGCCAGCGGCGTGACCGGGATGAGACGCTCGCGGTAGTGCAGCAGCGTCCGGCCGCCGCCGCGCTGGAATTGAGCAGCGTCGACCTCTTCCAGCCGGGTCACGAGCGAGAGGGGCAGAGCCTGCAGGCTGCCGGCGCCGGTGCGGAAGACGAGCATCGTCTGCTTCTCGCCACCCTGCACGCGGGGGGCGGTGGCGCGCGGCTCGGCTTCGGCCTCGTCCGACAGGACGGCGCCGACGAGGCTGGCGACCCCGTTGGGATCGACGATCAGCACGACCGCGCCATCGCCAAGGATGGTGTTGCCGGAGAAGAGAGGGATGTGCCGAAGCTTGCTCGACATCGGCTTCACCACGATTTCCTCGGTGTGGAACACGCTGTCGACGAGGATTCCGAACTGCCGCTCGCCGATCTGGGTGATGACGATGAAGCCTTCGCCTTCGGTGGTCTTGGGCGCGCCCATCAGCTCGGGAAGCGAAATGATCGGCAGCAGGCGCCCGCGCAGCCGCAGGACCGGGGCGCCGTTGATCTCCTCGATGCGGTTATCGTCGCCCGCCTTGACCCGCACGAGCTCGCGCACGGCGATCTGCGGGATCGCATAGCGGTCTCTGCCCGCAATCACGATCAGAGCCGAGATGATGGCGAGCGTCAGCGGGATCTTGATGGTAATGGTAGTGCCGAGGCCGGAACGGCTGGCGACGTCGATCGTCCCGCCGATCGAATCGACATTGGCCTTGACCACATCCATGCCGACGCCGCGGCCCGAGACCGCCGTCACATTGTCGGCCGTCGAGAAGCCGGGCTGGAAGATGAAACGGCTGATCTGGGCATCGCCGAGCTTCTCGATCTCGGCTTCCGTGACGAGCCCCCGGGCCACGGCCTTGTTGCGGATACGCCCGACATCGAGCCCGCGCCCGTCATCGGCGATCGAGATCGTGACCGAGCCGCCCTCGTGATAGGCGGAGAGCCGGATCGTGCCCTGCTCGGGCTTGCCGGCATTACGGCGTTCGGCCGGGAGTTCGATCGCATGGTCGGCGCAATTGCGGACCATGTGGACGAGCGGATCCTTGATCAGGTCGAGGATCTGGCGGTCGAGTTCGGTTTCCGCGCCTTCGGTCACGAGGTCGATGCGCTTGCCGAGCTCGGCGCTGAGGTCGCGCACGATGCGCGGCAGCTTCGACCAGGCGTTGCCGATCGGCTGCATGCGCGTCTTCATCACGCCGTCCTGCAGCTCGGCGGTGATCAGCGACAGGCGCTGGAGCGGCGCCTTGAGCTTGGCGTCCTCCTGCTGGCGCGAGACCTCGAGAAGCTGGTTGCGTGTCAGGACGAGCTCCGAGACCATGGTCATCAGATGCTCGATCGTGTCGACATTGACGCGCAGCGTCGCCGGGCTGCCGGCCCGCATGCGCTCGGCGCCATCGTCGGGTTGAATGGTCTGCTCGTTGCCCTCGATGCGGCCGTCGCGGCCGCGCTGGGGGCCCGGAGCGCTGCGGAAGACGAGATCGTCGGTCGAGGGCTTGGCCACGACCTGGCCATGGCGGGCGAGATAGGCGGCGACCGGATCGAGTGGCTCCCCGGCCGGACGGGCCTGATCGAGCTCGCCCCTGGCGTGGTCGGCCAGCGCCTGCAGCTCGCCGATCAGCGTCTCGTCGTTACCCTCCGGCTCCTGGCCCTTTTCGGCGAGCTCGGCGAGGATATCCTTGATGCGGTCGATGGTTTCGAGGATCGCGGTGACGGCAGTCGGCTTCACCGTCGCCCCGTCGCGAAACTGTCCGATCACCGACTCGGCGGCATGGGTCAGCGCCTCGAGGCGCGGCAGCCCGATGAACCCGCAGGTTCCCTTGACCGTGTGAACGAGCCTGAAGATGTTGCGCAGGATGTCCCGATCGTTCGGGTCCTGCTCGAAGCGTACGAGCTCCCGATCGACCGTGTCGAGATTCTCGCCGGTCTCCGTCAGGAACTCTTGCAGCAACTCGTCCATGCAGGAACATCACTCAACGCGAAACTCTGCAGGAACTAAAGCAGCAGAAGGGTTTATGATCAGTTGAGATCGCCCTTCGACTGATGCGGATGCTCAGGCCGCCTTGGCCGCCTTGATGGTCACCGTCTCGCCTTCGATCGCGACGGAGATCGCCATGCCGGCGGCGCGCGCGACCATGCCGGTGTAGACCGGCTGGACGGCATGGGCGTCGATCGCGCCTCCCGGAGCTTCGCCGGCCAGCAACTCCTCGACATGGGCGGGAATCCGGGCATGCGAGCCGGTGGCGGTGATCTCGAAGCTGCCCTGCTCGCCCTCGACGGTGGCGCGCGAGACGAGCTTGCCGCCGCGCGGCACGGCCTGCGCCGCGATGACCAGCAGATTCAGCACGAGCTTGACCTGGTTCTTCGGCAGCAGGGCGCGCGGGGCATCCCAATCGAGCGAGAGCTTCTCGTCGTTGAGGAAGCCATTGGCGACGTTGCCGGCATCGCCGAGATCGATCATCGCGCCGGCCGATCCGGCGGCGCCGAAGGCCAGGCGGGCGAATTGCAGGCGTGCCGAAGCGTTGCGCGCACTCTTCTTGATGAGTTCGAGCGCGAAGTCGCGCATCGAGGGGTCGTCTTCCTCCAGGACCTCCAGAGCGTTGACAATCGCGCCGACCGGGCTGATCACGTCATGGCAGACGCGGCTGCACAGAAGAGCGGCCAGGTCGAGCGAGTCGAGCGAGATGGCGGTCATGGAGGGAAAATCCTGGCTTCAGCGATGCGCCGGGAGTAAGGCGCCGTTGCTGCCAGATATGCTGTCATCTTGGTTTTCATGTGGTTAACCCCCATATACCGGGCAAATGTTCGAAGGATGGGCCGCCATGATCGGCCGTGACGATCCCCGCCTGCGCGATTGCGACGGGCTGGGACGCAAACTCGCGGAAGCCGCACGGGTCAGTGCCGCCGTCCTGCTGGCGAAGCGGGCGGCGCGTGACGTGAGGCTCAAGGCTGACGGCTCGCCGGTCTGCTCGGCGGACCTGGCGGCTGACCATGCGGCCAAGGATGCGCTGGCCCGGCTGATGCCCGGTTTTCCCATCATCAGCGAGGAGACCGCCGACAGCGTCGCGCCCGGCGAGGTCTTCATACTGCTCGATCCGCTGGACGGCACGCGCGAATTCCTCGCGGGCGGCGACAGCTACTGCGTCGCGATCGCGGTCGTGTGCGACGGCCGGCCGATCGCGGGTGCGATCGCCGCTCCGGCTATCGGACGGCTTTGGTTCGCGGGCGAGCACGCCTATGTGCAGGATTTTGCCGGCGACGGCGCGGCGCTCGGCGAAGCGCGCCGCACCGAGGTGCGCGCCCTTCCCAGCGATGGGCCGGTGGCGCTGGTCAGCCGCTTCCACGGCGACGGGCGCAGCGACGGCATCGCGTCGGCGATGTGCTGCAACAAGGGCATTCCGGTGTCATCCGCCGTGAAGTTCGGCATGATCGCCTCGGGCGAGGCGGACCTGCATGTGCGCTGTGGCCAGACCATGGAATGGGATATCGCGGCGGGCGACGCCATTCTTTCGGCGGCCGGCGGAATCGTGCTGACGCTCGACGGCGCCTTGCCGCATTACGGCGTCATCCAGCGGCAGTTCCGCAATCCGCCCTTCGTGGCTGCATCGAGCGAGGCGCTCGCGCGGCGCGCCATCGCCGGCGATAGCGGCTGCTGAGCCGCCTCAGCGAGCGACGAAGCGCAACACCGATTTCCAGCTGTCTTCGGCCTTGGCCAGGAGCCCGGCGTCCTGCAGGAAGCGCTGGCGGTTCTCGGCCGAGCGGAACAGGAAAAGCCGCGAGCCGATGATCGCGAACTGGCTGGGGTCGCTTTCGACGGCGACGCCGTTGGCCACTCCCGTCGGATCGAAGCCGGCGAAAGCGGGCGCATAGACTTCCGGGGCATCCCGGAAAGCCTCGAGATTGGCCTGCGAGGCGAAGCGCCAGACGATGCCGTCATGGATCAGCTCATGCTCCGGCCGGCCGGCTGCAGGCTTGCCGCCGAGCTGGTAGGACACAGGATCGAAGCCGTTGATGGCGAGGCCGGTGCGCAGATCGCGCTGCATCGCCTCCCCCAGGGACGGCAGCCCCGGCAAGCCGACTGGTAGGCCGGGTGATATCGACGATGCAGTCGAGGCAGGTTCGGCCGAGGTCGTGTGTGCGATCGCGGCAGGAGTGACGAACGACAGGCAAGCCATGCCTGCGGCAAGCGAGGTCCAGCGTTGCCTTGTTGCGGCCTTCATCACGTCAAATCCTTGCGAACTTCCAACCCCGGGCCGTTCGGCTCTCCGGAATCTTCACGCCTTGGATAGATTTGCGGCGTATCAAATTGGTTACCGAATTGATTCGTTTTCGCCGGACGTCGTGTTTCGACGGCTGTGCGAGCGGCGGATAGCCCAGGATCGGCCCGCCTTCCGGCCTGCATCGCATCTGTCCGGAACGGGTTGCATCGCAACCGGAACCGGCGCCGAGCAGCCGGGCGATCAAACCGCCCTGGGGTCCTGCCTGGCTCGACCCCCTGTCCGGAGATCTTGCTTATGAACCAGACCCGCCGCAGTCTCATCAAGGGCGGTCTCGCCGTCGCAGGCACGGGCCTGACCGGCCTGTCCACGCCGGCTTTCGCGCAGAATTACAACGAGCAGCGCAACTTCTCGCAGAACGAACTGGTCACCTCCGGCCACAAGTTCTTCGGCAACGTGTCGCGTGGCCTCGCGCTGACGATCGAAGAGGCGGTGCGGCGCTGGGGCGAACCCAACGGCTACGTGCTCGGCCAGGAGGCATCGGGTGCCTTCGTCGGCGGTCTGCGCTTCGGTGAAGGCCAGCTCTACACGCGCAATGCCGGGGATCGCCGGCTGTTCTGGCAGGGACCCTCGATCGGTTTTGATTTCGGCGGCGAAGGCGCGCGCACGATGATGCTCGTCTACAACCTGCCGGCGGTGGACGCGCTCTATCAGCGCTTCGCCGGCGTCGACGGCTCGGCCTATTTCATCGGCGGCTTCGGCTTCACGGCCCTGACGGCCGAAGGGATCACCGTGGTGCCGATCCGCACCGGCGTCGGCTGGCGGCTCGGCGTCAATCTCGGTTATCTCAAGTTCACGCCGCAGGCGACGTGGAATCCGTTCTAGTCCGCGTGGCGGAGACCGGCGACAAGCGCTGGCCATGGCTGCGCGGGCATGGCAGATTCGACGTCGTATCGATGCGCTGTCGGGAGCTTTGAGCCTTGATCGAAGCCGCCATGCTGTTCGCACTCGGCTTCCTCTGTGCGGCCCTTCTCGCATTGGCTGCGGTGCCGGCGCTCGCGCGACGGGCCGACCGGCTGGCGCGCAAGCGTGCCGAAGCCGCTTTTCCACTATCCCTCGCTGAAATCGCCGCCGACCGCGATCATCTGCGGGCCGAGCTTGCGCTGCGCATGCGCTCCGTCGAACAGGATGCCGAGCGCGGCTTTGCGGCGAAGGCCGAAGCCCTGCAGGAACTCGGGCGTCGCGACATGACGATCGGCCGGCTCGAGCGCGAGCGCGGCGAGCGCGATGTCCGCATCGAAGAACTCACGATAACGCTTAAGACGACCCAAGGGACGCTCGACGAGACCCGGACGGCCCTTGAACGGGAGCAGGCCGGCCATGCCGAGACCTCCGTCACGCTGGACAAGCGTCTGGCCGATCTTGCCAGCCTGGAGCAGAGCCTGGCTGAGGCGCGGCAGGCCCTGACCGGGACCGGCGCCGACCTGAGCGAGCGCAATGGCGATCTCGCGCGGGAGCGTGAGACGGTCGGGCGGATCGAGAAGCTGCTTGCCGAGCGCGAAAGCGAACTGGCGGCGAGCCGCGACGGGCACCAGAAGCTGCGCGTGGAGCAGGTCGAGGACCGGACCCAGATCATGGTGCTGCAAGGCAAGCGCGACGAGCTTGCCGGCCGGCTGGCTGCGGTGGAGGAATTGCTGGCCCGCAGCGAGGCCTCGTTGAAGGCGATGACGGGCGAGCGAGATGGCGAGCAGGTCCGGGCCGGCGCTTTCTCCGCGCGGGCCGAACAGGCCGAAGCCGGGTTGGCTGCGGCCGATGCGCGGGCGAGTGCGGCTGCCGTCGAGGCGCAGCAACTCGGCACGCGTTTGCAGCAGGCGGTTGCCGAGCGTGCGACCTTGCAGGACAAGGCCGATGCCCTCCAGCGGGCGCTTGCCGCCGCACAGGCCGAGCTGGCCGATACCCGCCGCCGAAACGAGGAAGAGATCACTACCTTGCAGAACAGCCAGCGCGAACGCGAAGGCCAGGTCGAGCTTCTGCGCGCCGAGCTCCAGACGCTCGAAGGCGCGCTCGGCCAGGCCAGGGACGACCGGAACCAGCTCCTCGACGATATGTCGAATCTGCGGAAGGCCGCCGCCGCGGGCGGACCGGCCAATGCGGCCCTGCGCCAGGAGATCGTCCGGCTGGCGGACCGGCTGATGAGCCTGTCGCCGAAACGCGAGGCGGCAGAGTAGCGGCGCAGGCGGCCTCCCGTTCGCCGGCTCCCGGCAGCGTCGAAAACCGCTTTCCCCCTGCCGGCTCGATGCTCTAGGAAGGCGGGGCCTCCCGGCGCGTCGGCGCCACCTGAATGGTTTTAAACCGTGACAGACAGCCATATCGATCTTCTGTGCCTGGGCGAGCCGCTCGGCGAGTTCAACGCGACCCGGGCCGAGACCGGCGCCTTCCTGTTCGGGCATGGCGGCGATACGTCCAACTGTGCCGTCGCGGCCGCGCGGCAGGGCATGTCGGTGGGCTATCTCGGCGCGCTCGGCGATGACAGCGCCGGCCATTCGATCCGCGCGCTATGGAAGCGCGAGGGCGTCGACGATGCCCATGTCCCGACGCATCCGACCGCGCCGACCGGCCTTTATTTCGTCGATCACGGCCCGTCCGGCCATGTCTTCTCCTATCTGCGTGCCGGCTCGGCCGCGAGTCTCTACGGCCCGCGCGACCTGCCGCGCGATCTCATCCGCTCGGCCCGCATCGTCCAGGCCTCCGGCATCAGCCAGGCGATCTCGGCCGTTGCCTGCGACGCCGTGTTCGATGCCTTCGAGACTGCGCGCAAGGCCGGCGTGCTGACCGCCTACGACACCAATCTGCGGCTCAAGCTCTGGCCGCTCACGCGGGCGCGGGCGATCATCCATGCCGCCTGTGCGATGGCCGATATCGTGCTGCCCGGGCTGGACGATGCGACGCAGCTCACCGGGCTCAACGATCCCGATGCCATCGCCGATTTCTATCTCAGGCTTGGCGCGCGCGTCGTGGCGCTGACGCTCGGTCACGAGGGCTCGCTGGTCGCGACGCCGGTTCGGCGCGAGCGCTTCCGGCCGATCAAGGTCGATGCCATCGACGCGACCGGCGCCGGCGACTGCTATGACGGCGCCTTCCTGGCCGAGTATCTGCGCACGGGCGATGCCTTCGCTGCCGGCGCCTATGCCAATGTCGCCGCGGCCCTCTCGACGCAAGGCTATGGCGCCGTCGCGCCGCTGCCGCGCCGCGCCGAGGTCGAGGCGCGCATCGCTGCCGAGGCACAAGCCTGATGGCCGTTCAAGTCCTGAAGCGCGCGGGCGACCTCCTTGCCCGCTACGATGTGCTGATCAGCGACGTCTGGGGCGTCGTCCATGACGGGCTCTGGGCGCTGGAGCCGGCCTGCGACGCGCTGATGGCCTTCCGCGAGCGTGGCGGCACAGTGATTCTGCTCTCGAACGCGCCGGGGCCGTCGCAGCAGGTCGCCGGGCTGCTCGACACCAAGCGCGTGCCGCGCGAGGCCTGGGACAGGCTCGTCACCTCCGGCGACGTCACGCGCTCGCTCATCGCGGAGAGCCATCACAAGCGCGCCTATCATATCGGTTGGCAGAGCGACCGGGCGGTCTTCGCCGGGCTCGATGTCGAGCTGGTCGACGAGGAGCGGGCCGACATCGTCGTCGCGACCGAGCTCAACGACTACCGCACCGAGACGCCGGAGCAGTACCGGCCGCTGCTGGAGCGCTTCGCCCGGCGCGGTCTGCCCTTCATCTGCGGCAATCCCGATCTCGTCGTGCATGTCGGCGAGGATCTGCTGCCTTGCGCCGGGTCCCTCGCGACGATCTACGAGGCGCTGGGCGGCACTGTCGCCTGGGCCGGCAAGCCGTATCGCCCGGCCTATGACCTTGCACTGTCGGCGGCGGCCGATGCGCGCGGCGGCAGATCGGTCGAGACCGGCAAGGTGCTGGTGATCGGCGACGCGGTTCGCACCGATCTCGCCGGGGCGCGGCTGATGGGCTTCGACAGCCTGTTCATCGCCGGGGGCATTCATCGCGACGAGACCATGCGCGGCGGCGAGGTCGATCCGGCTGGGCTCGCCAAGGTACTGGACGGGCTCGCCGTCCAGCCGATCGCGGCGATGGCGGCGCTGGCTTGAGATTCCGCTGCCGCGTCGAGTTTGTGAAGCGTGTTGCGTTTCCATTGAAACGCGGGTCATCCCGGGCGACCGGAGGGAGACCCGGGATCCATGCCTGAACCTTTTTCGCAAGCGCTCTGGCATGGATCCCGGGTCAAGCCCGGGATGACGCTGTGGTCCGCCTGAAAATCGGCACCCCTCAGTGCGCGTCGCCGGTACGGGCGTCGCGCAGCGTCGTCACTGTAATGACGATGCAGAGCAGCATGCCGATGATCGACAGGATCGCGGCCGCGCGGAAGCCGAGCATGAAGGCCTCGCTCGCCTGCGCCAGCATCGGCCCGGCCTGATCGGGCGCGAGGTCCGCCGCCAAGCCCAGCGCGCCGCCCAAGGTCGAACGAGCCGGGGCGAGCGCCTCGGCACTGATGCCGGGCACGACGAGATCCACCATCCTGTTGCGATAGAGTGCGGCGCCGAGGCTGCCGAGCACGGCGATGCCGAGCGCGCCGCCGAGCTCCGCTGATGTTTCCGACATCGCAGAGGCCGCGCCTGTGCGCTCGGGCGGCGCAGAGCCGACGACGATGCCGGTGGTGAGCGTGATCACCGGCGTGAAGCCGACGGAGAAGACCACGGAAGCGGCGACGATCTGCACGAGGCTCGGCGCGAAGGCGAGCCAGACGAAGCCGAGCGCCGATACCGCCATGCCGCCCGCCATCAGCGCCGCGGGTGTGAGGCGGCCGACGAGGGCGGGTGTCACGAAGGAGGCGAGCGTGAAGGCGATGGCCGAGGGCAGCGACCAGAGCCCGGCCTGTAGCGGCGTCAGCCCGGCGACAAGCTGGAAATACTGCGCCAGGAAGATGAAGCTGCCGAACATGAACAGGATGCTGGCGAGGTTGATGGCCAGCGCCGCGCGGAAGGCGGGAATGCGGAACATGGCGAGATCGACCATCGGGTCCGCCAATCGCGTCTGCCGCCGCAGGAAGATCAGGATGAAGCCGAACCCGACGAGGATCGCGGCGGCTGCCAGCCAGTCGAAGCCCTCCGCGGCCCAGTGCTTGACGCCCCAGATCAGCCCGAGCACCGCGGCGAGCGAGAGCAGCGCGCTGAGGATGTCGATGCGGCCTGCATTCGGCGCACGGTACTCCGGCAGCAGGATCGGGCCGATCGCGAGCAGCAGGAGCATCGGCGGCACCGCGATCAGGAAGACCGAGCCCCACCAGAAATACTCGATCAGGAAGCCGCCGACGACCGGGCCGATGATGGCGCCGGCCGAGAAGCTGGCGATCCACATCGAGATCGCGAAGGTGCGTTCCTTCTCGTCGGTGAACATCACCGTGATCAGCGACAGCGTCGACGGAGCCAGCGTCGCCCCGGCAATGCCGAGCACGGCGCGCATGGCGATCAGCATCTCCGAGCTGTTCGAGAAGGCCGCGACGGTCGAGGCCAGGCCGAAGAACGCCGCGCCGACCATCAGCAACCGGCGCCGGCCGATACGGTCCCCCAGCGTGCCCATCGTCATCAGGAAGCCAGCGACCATGAAGCCGTAGATGTCGATGATCCAGAGCAGCTGGCTCGCGCTCGGCTTCAATTCGCGCGTCAACGTCGGTACGGCGAGATTCAGCACCGTGAGGTCCATCAAGTAGATCATGCAGGGCAGGGCGATCGCGATCAGGCCGAGCCATTCGCGGCGCGTCGCCTTTTTCTCATCCTGTATCGGGACGGGCGCCGAAATCATCGTTCACTCACGGTCTTTCGTTCCGGGCACGCCCTTTGCCATGGGAGTGCGGCCGAATCTGGCAGGAGAACGCCACATTAGTTTTTCCGTCTTGGCAGTGAGGCGGCTATCCGGGCTGCGTTGCCACGTGCTGGCGCAGGCGCGCGACGATATCCGCGTATAGCCCTTCGAGCGGCCGGAAGACGAACCGCACGGTCGATTTGCCCGGTGGCACCACGACGGCGCGGAACAGCACGTTGGCGCGCAGCAACTCGGCGGGCCGGCCGTCGATCTCGACCTGCCACCAATGATGCCAGACATCGTTCAGGACGAGATATCCGCCGCGCGGGGCATCGACGGCGAGCGTCACCGTGGTCGTGCCGTAGTCGCGGATCGCGACCGTCGCCGGGCCGATGGCGCCGGTGGGAAGCGGCGGCGGGTCGCGGTCGAGCAGTACGGTTCGGCGCGGGTCGAAACCCTCAGGCCATTGGCCGGTCGTCAGAATGGCGTCGAAATCGGCCTTCTGCGCCTCGGTGACGAGCAGCACGCGCGGCAGGGCGCGCGGGTTCTCGTAGACATAGGCGTCCTTGGTGCGGGCGATCTGTCGGAGATCGCCGGGTTTCAGCGTCTTGTCGATCTGCTCGACGGGCACCCCGGTCGCGATGAAGCGCAGGCCCAGCATGTCGGCGAGCAGCGAGCGATAGCCCGGCATCAGCGCCGAGAAGGTGCGCTGGTCGGGCAGGGCGACATGGTCGCCGGCGCCGGTCGCCTTGCTGTAGAGGCTGAGCCGTAGCGGATTGTAGCCCAGCGTGTTGTCGAGCTCGTGGACCAGGCTGGCATTGGGCCAGTGGAAGTCGATGGCAGCGAGCTCGATGCGGTCGCGCCGGTCGGGTGCGGCGGTGCGGCCGGTCTCGCGCTTCAGGAGCGCGATGGTCTCGTTGGTGCTGTCCTTGCGCAGCACATCGTACATCTGCGGCGGCAGGGCGGTGGATTCGCTCGGGCCGTTATTGACCGACAGGTCCATGACCAGCGTCGCGGCGATGACGACCGCGGCCGCCAGCGCCGAGCCGCGCTGTGCCAGGCCGCGCGCAGCGACGATGCCGCCGAGCGTAAGAACCCCGCAGAGCACTGCAATGACCAGCGGTGTGATCGCGACCGGGATGCGCCCGACCGTCCAGGCGAGCCAGGCGGCGAGGGCGAGCACCACGGCGAAGATCAGGGCCTCGATGGCGATCTGCCAGGGCCGTGCCTTCGGGGCCGTTCCGGTCATGACGAGATGGGTCAGGTAGCCCCCGAGCAGGGCGAGCAGGGCGCCGAGAATGAACAGCGCATCGGCGGGACGGCGGTAGAAGCTGACGCCGGGCAATTCGAACAGCAGCCGGAAAGCGGGGGTGTAGCGGCCCAGCGCGAAGAGCAGCACGACGAGCGCCGCGACGCTGAGCGCGACGACCTCCCGCCGCCAGAGCGCGCCGCGGACGAGGCCGATGGTGAGGATCAGCCCCATCGGCAGCAGGCCGAGATAGAGCTGGCTCATGTTACGGGCGAGATAGAGGCCGAGCGGTCCGAAGCGGGCTTCCCAGGCCGGGCTCGGAGCGCCCCAGAAATCCGCCAGCGGCCCGGCGGCGCCGTAGAGATTGGCGATCAGGCCGGTGAGCAGCGCGGCAGGGTGCAGCGAGCCCTTGCCGGCCTCGACGAAATCGATGACCGGCCGGTTCGATTCCTGCGCGATGAAGGCCGTCAGCAGAATGGGAATGGTGGCGACGAGGATTGCGCCGAGCGTGCCCGCGAGCAGGGGCCTCAGGCTGGCCCGGAAGGCGCGCCAGGGGCTGTTCGCCATCAGGATGGCGGCGATGACCAGCCCGGCCAGCACATAGACGCCGATCAGCGCCACCTGATCGCGGCCGAGCACCATGAAGCCCGACATCAGCCCGGCAGCGAAGCCGTAGCCGACGGAGCCGCGCTCCAGCGCGCGGGAGAGCAGGAAGAGCGTGACGGCGAAATAGCCGAGGCTGAGCACCTGCCCGACATGCTGGATGCGCCAGGAGGCGGCCGCGCCGAAGGCGAACGACATGGCCGCGACGACGGCGCCGGCCGGATGCCAGCCCCGGTCGCGGAAGACCATGACGATCGCGAATGCGCCGAGCAGCAGCGTCCCAAGCACGGCGCCGTCGCTCCAGCGGAAGTCGGGCGCGGGATTGAGCGCGGCGATCAGCGCGAAGGAGGGCGAGAAGATCAGCGATTGCGGATCGGCGACCTGCGGCGAGCCGGAGAAGACATAGGGCGTCCAGAAGGGCGAGAGACCGCGATGCCAGCTATCGGCGAGGAACTGGAGCTGCGGGTGGAAATGCGCCTTGGCGTCCCAGGGTATGGTGACAGCGCCCGAGAGCCAGGGCCAGGACAGAGCAAGCCAGGCGAGGGCGACGATGCAGAACACGCTGGCGAGCGGCCAGCGTGTCGGAGCGTTTTCGAATGATGTCGTTTCGGGCACCGGCATCAGCCTGGCCTGATCGAAATCCGAAAGGCCGTCAATCCGTCGGGGCGGCGCGCGCCATCAGCGCGTCCATATCGATGAAATGGCCGGCGCGGTCCCGCTTCGAGGCGAGATAGCGGACATTGTGGGCATTCGGGCGGCCGAGCACGCGCTGGCTGGCGGCGACCTCCAGGCCCGCCGCCTCGATCGCGCCGATCTTCTGCGGGTTGTTGGTCAGCGCGACGACGCTGGAGACGCCGAGGTGCTTCAGCATGGTCGCGGCGAAGTCGAAATGGCGCTGGTCGAGATCGAAGCCCAGCACCTCGTCGGCGTCATAGGTGTCCCAGCCCTGGCTCTGCAGCTTGTAGGCGCGCATCTTGTTGGAGATGCCGTTGCCGCGGCCTTCCTGGTCGAGATAGAGCAGGATGCCGCCATCGTTCTCCGCCATCCACTGCACGGTTTCGCGCAGCTGGTCGCCGCAGTCGCATTTCAGCGACCCGAAGAGATCGCCGGTCAGGCAGGCGGAATGCAGGCGCACCGGCACGGCGGTCGAGAGATCGGGCTTGCCGACGATGATCGCAACCTGGTCGCGCAGGCCCTCGCCGCCACGGAAGACGACGAATTCGGTCTCCGGCGCGCCTTCCAGCGGCACCGGGGCGCGGCCCACGATCTTCAGAGAAGCCGCCTGCTCGGCACGGTAGCCGTTCACGGCGTCGAGGGTGACCTCGACCAGCGGTTCGCCGGCGATGTCGGCGGCACTCACGGGTACGGCGATGACGGCCGGAAGGACGAGCGAGAGGCGGGCGAGTTCCAGCGCAGCCTCGTCGAGGCCCGATGCCGGCGCGATCGGCGCGTCCATGCGCCCATCGAGCTTGAGGGCCAACGTCTCGATGCGCGCCTGGTCGATCGTGGGCAATGCGAAGATGCCGCTCTCGCTGCGCCCCTTGGCGCCAAGGCGGCGCAGCCGCGCGGCGCTCAGGACGAGGTGACCGCCGCCGCGCGCGAGATCGTTGACCCCGCGCACCAGCTCTCCGTCGGCCAGCTCCGCCGACAGGGCGAGCGCCAGCCGGCCACCGTTACGCAGCAGAACGGGGCGACCGGCGCGAAACTCGGCGATGGCCCGGTCGACCTTCACGAGAGCGGTTTCGAGGGAGGGGCCAAAGAGCGTACGCGACTCAGGCATCGAAAAGTCCGTCAGATTGGGCCGGGCGTGCGGCCGAGGAGCATCAGGAGGCACCATCGAGCATCGATATAGGGGTTCTTGATCCGCCCTTCCAGCAACGTTCCCGAAACGACGCGGTTCCACGGCAAATAGCGCGCGGTACCGCGGAAGCGGGAACCTGACCGAAGCAGGTTCGTATAGGCTGATGAGCTTGAACGTGAGATGAATGCCTTCCCCAACGGCAAGGCCCGGAGGCTGCCCATGCAGAAGGAGATGCCGCCTGGCGACCGCTACAGTCCGATCGCCCGTACGCTGCACTGGATCACGGTCGTTGCGGTCTTCGGGATGACCCCGGTGGGGCTGACGATGAGCTACCGGGGCAACGTGCTCGATATCTGGGACGGGCTGACCAATGGCCTCTATAGCGCTCACAAACTGACCGGTTTCCTGCTGCTGTGGCTGACGGCGGGCAGGCTGATCTACCGCGTGCTGCATGGCGCGCCGCCGGACGAGCCGACGCTGGAATGGTGGCAGAGGGCCAGCTCCCACCTCGTCCACTGGCTGCTCTACGGGCTGCTGCTCGTCGTGCCGTTGCTGGGCTGGATCGGCGTTTCCCTGTATCCGGCACTGGACATATTCGGTCTGTTCAACCTACCGGCCCTGGCCATACCGGACGAGGCGGCGGCGCAGCGGGTGCTCGGCATCCACGGCAAGCTTGCGCTGACGCTCGGCGCGCTTGCAATCATGCATATCGCGGCGGCGCTCTACCACCGGCTCATCCGCAAGGACGGGGTGCTCCGGCGGATGTGGCCGGGGCTTGGATAGGACGGTCAGACGGGGCGCGCCCAGAGATCCTGATGGCCGATCCGGACCGACTGCGCTTCGCGGCGTGCCGATAGCCAGCCATCGACGGTCGCGGGGTCGACCCGCCCGGTCTCCCGCACCGCTTCCGCGATCCCTTCCGCCAGCGCTGTGCCCAGATCGGCCCGGCTCTGGTCGATCAGCCAGCTGCTGTCGCCCCTCGAAACCGCGAAGCCGGATTTGCGGAAGGCCTCGGCCATGACGTCGCAGGCATCCGGGCCGGCGGCAGGGCCGAAGCCCTTGTCGCCGCGCTGATGGTCGGTAAAGGCGATGTGAATGCCGCTATCGGCCGGATGCCGGGGCTTCCAATCCTCGCGGCCATCATAGGTGAGCACGGTGTAGAGCGGCAGGCGCTGGCTCGCGAGGGCCGCGACGAAACGCTCGAGCCAGCGCCGCGACGTCAGGTCGAAAAGGGCTGCGGCCGTGACGAGGTCGGGCTGCCAGCCCAGCACCCATTCGAGATCCTTGTTGAGGTCGACCTTGCGGGTGTCGACTGTGATGGTCTTGCTGCCCTTGGCCAGGACGAGCTCCTCGCCCTGCTCGCGCGCCTCGTCCGCCCAATCCGTGAGACGCTCGCGGGCATGGGCCAGCAATTCGGGGTCGTGGTCGACGAGGGTCCAGTGCTGGCGAGCGGGCAGGGCGGCATAGGAGCCGCGCAGGTTCGAGCCGCCGCCGCAGCCGAGATCGAGGATGGAGAGCGAAGCCCGGTCCGAGAAATAGCTGCCGACCGCGGCGAGCACCTGCGGATTGCGCGCCGCGTGATCGGCAGACTCGCGCAAGGCGAGCCATTCCGGAGAGAAACCAGCCATTACCCCACCTCTCGGCTGCCGTCGCGCAGGCAAGCCCCCGCGACGATACGTGCGGTGTCGCGCCAGCGCGGCAAGGCGCGGGCACCCGCCCATGCGGCGTCGGCGCGTTGCCGACGCTCAGCCGGCGCATCAACCAGTTTGGCAAGGGCCTTGGCAAGTGCCGCAGGGTCGCGGGGCGGCACTTTGAGGGCGGCGGCATCAGGCAAGGCGTCGGCGCCGGCGCCGCTCAGCGTGCAGACGATCGGCAGGCCGCGCGCCAGCGCTTCCGTCAGCACCATGCCGTAGCCTTCGTACAGGGACGGCATGACGAAAAGATCGGCCTTGTCATAGAGTTCACCAAGACGTTCCGGGTCGGCTGCTCCGGCAAGCAAGATGCGGTCCGCCAGTCCGGCCGAACCGATGCGCGCCTCGATCGCGTTGGCGGTTTCGGGCGCGTAATCCGGGGAGCCGGCTATGGTGAGATGCCAGTCGCGATCCGCGATCCCGGCCAATGCCTCGATCAGAATGTCATAGCCCTTGCGGGGAATCAGTGAGCCGACAGCGAGCAACTTCAGCGGCCCGCGGCCACCGCTGCCGACAGCCCGAGGCGCGGGGTCTACGCCGGGTATGGCGATGGCGATGCGATGATCGGGCACGCCGAAATCGGCTGCGAGAGTGCCGGCTGTCGCCGGGCTCGTCACCGCGACGGCGCGGGCGTGGCGCAGGGCGGCGCGCTCGCTTGCACGCAAGGTCTCGACCTGTTCGAGGGACAGCCCGGTTTCGAGGGTGAGGGGATGGTGGACGAGGGCAACGAGGCGATCGGCGAAGCGGGCGGCGAGCGCTTCGGGAAAGGCGCCGAAGGCCAAGCCATCGATCAGCAGGATGTCGTTCGGAGCGGTCGCGGCGAGGAGTTCTTCGGTCGCGGCGAGATCGGCCTGGCTGGGGGACGGGAAGCTGCCCGGCAAAGCCAGGTGCCGGGCCTCTATGCCCATCTCGCGCCATTCCCGCAGCAGACGGCGATCGTATCCATAGCCGCCGGTCGGCAGGTCGATATCGCCGGGGATGGCGAAGACGATGGCGCTCACGCCAGCGCGCTCTCGTAGCTGGCGCGGGCGAGGTCGGTCTCGTGCAGCGTCACACGGATCTTGGCGAGGCCGGTGCCATCGGCACCGAGCGCGCCGGACTTCGCCGCGGCGGCCATGGCATCGAAGATGTGCTTGCAGAGGAATTCGGTGGTGGTCAGCACGCCGGCGAATTGCGGCAGGGCATCGAGGTTCTGGTAGTTGAGCGGCTTCAGCGTCTTGCCGAGGACATCGAGCGCGGCGCCGATGTCGACGACCACGTTCTGCCGGTTCAGCGTCTCACGGAAGAAGGCGACGTCGACCACGAAGGTCGCGCCATGCATGTTCTGCGCAGGGCCAAAGAAGGGATCGGGCAGGGAGTGGCCGATCATGATGCGGTCGCGGACTTCGACGGAAAACATGCGGGCTCCCGGGGATCAGCTTGGGTCGATCAAGGCTGCGCTTCATAGCAAATCGCGGCGGTCAGGCCAGCGGCACCGGGCGCCAGCAGTTCCGGAACGCGCTGCGGCGCATCCCGGAACGCGATCTCGTCGGTGATCAGCGCGTCGAGCCTGTCATCGGCGAGAAGCGCCATGGCGGCCCGCGCGCGTCTTGCATGGTCCCAGCGCGCCCGGTGCGACGCGGCGACCATGCCGACCTGGGAGGAGACGAGCTGGAGGCGGCGCGCGTGGAAGGCGCAGCCTAAGGCGGCCGGCACGGTTCCCTCGCCATACCAGCTCATTTCGATGATCCGCGCCTCGGTGCCGGCGGCCGCGACGGCCGTGGCGAGGCCAGAGGCCGTCGCGCTGGTGTGGAAGACGAGATCGGCGTCTCGCGGGGTGGCGTCGGGCAGGGCGAAGCCGAAGCCGAGCCGGGCAGCCAGTTCGGCGCGACCGGGCTCGATATCGACCAATGTCACCTCGGTGCCCGGCAGGCGCGCGGCGAGCCAGGCGACGAGCAGGCCGATGACGCCCCCGCCCACCACGACGATCCGGTCGGCCGGGCCCGAGCCGGCGTCCCAATGAGCGTTCAGGGCGGTTTCCACATTGGCCGCAAGGATGGCGCGCCGTGCAGGAACGGTGTCCGGCACCATGATCAGGCTGTGGCGCGGGACGATGAAGCGGTCCTGGTGCGGGTGCAGGCAGAAGACGATGCGGCCGAGCATATCGGACGGGCCGGCGTCGACGCGGCCGACGGCGCAGTAGCCGTATTTGACCGGGAAGGGGAAAGAGCCTTCCTGGAACGGCGCACGCATGCGCTCATGCTCGGAGGCGGGCACGCGCCCCTCGAAGACGAGCCGCTCGGTGCCGCGGCTGAGCCCGCTCCACAAGGTGGTGACGAGGCAATCGTCCGGGCCGGGGACGGACAGCAAGACATCGTTCAGGTTGCATTCACGAGATGCCGTATACCAGAGCGCAAGAGCCTTTGCCCTTGCGTCAATCGTGGTGGCAGGCTTTAGCTCCCGCGCCATCGCGTCCGATCCCGTCCGTCCGAGCCTGTCTGCCTCTCCATGACAGAGACCGCCATGAACCAGCGTCCCGCTCCGACCACGTTCCAGCGGGCGGCGCAAGAGGTAGACGTAACTGGCCTGACGCCGGCCGGGTTGCAGGACGAGGCCGTTCTCCGCAGGCGGCGCCGTCTCGTTCTTACCTTGAATCTCCTTACATTGGCCGCTCTGCTGGCCGGGTTCGCCCATGTGCTCGCTGCCGGTGGCTGGACCGTGGCGGATGTGGCGATCTTCGTGGCCTTCCTGTTCGGTGCGCCCTGGACCGTGCTCGGCTTCTGGAATGCCGCGATCGGGCTCTGGCTGCTGCATGCCCGCAAGGACGGGCTCGCCGAGGTCGCTCCCTTCGCCGCGGCCGGCGAGCAGGCGACGCCGCTCGCGCTGCGCACCGCCGTGCTGATGACGCTCCGCAACGAGGATCCGGCCCGCGCCTTCCGCCGGCTCAAGGTTGTCAAGGACAGCCTCGACGCTACTGGCGAGGGGGTCTGGTTCGACTATTTCGTCTTGTCCGACACCAACGACCCGGCGGTGGCTGGCGCCGAGGCGGCGCTGGCCGAGGCCTGGTCCCGCGAGATCGGCGAGCCGGCGCGCCTGACCTATCGCCGCCGCGCCGACAATGCCGGCTTCAAGGCCGGCAATCTCCGCGATTTCTGCGAGCGCTGGGGCGAGCGCTACGAGCTGATGTTGCCGCTCGACGCCGACAGCGTCATGGCGGGCGAGACGATCCTCGGCATGGCCCGGATGATGCAGGCGTATCCGAAGCTCGGAATCCTGCAAAGTCTGGTCGTCGGCATGCCCAGCCACTCCGCCTTCGCGCGCATCTTCCAGTTCGGCATGCGCCAGGGCATGCGGCCCTATACGATGGGCTCCGCCTGGTGGGGCGGAGATTGCGGGCCGTTCTGGGGGCACAACGCGCTCGTGCGGATCGCGCCGTTCCGCGATAGCTGCCATCTGCCGGTTCTGCCGGGCGGGCCGCCCCTCGGTGGCGCCGTGATGAGCCATGACCAGGTCGAGGCGACGCTGATGCGCCGGGCCGGCTATGAGGTGCGCGTGCTGCCGGTCGAGGGGGGAAGCTGGGAGGAAAACCCGCCGACCATGCTCGATTTCGCCAAGCGCGACCTGCGCTGGTGCCTCGGCAACCTGCAATATCTCAAGCTGCTCGACCTGCCCGATCTCAAGCCGATGAGCCGCTTCCAGCTGGTCTGGGCGATCCTGATGTTCCTCGGCCTGCCGGCCTGGACGCTGATGATCGCGCTGCTGCCGCTCAAGGTGCTGGAGGACCGGGTCGTCGCGGATTACCCGGTAGCGTTGGCGGTCGGTCTCTATGTCCTGTTCCTGGCGATGTATCTCTCGCCCAAGCTCGCCGGCTTCGCCGATATCCTGCTGACCAGGGGAGGCGTAGGCCGCTATGGCGGCGCGGCGCGCTTCCTCGCCTCGGCGGTGATCGAGGTCCTGTTCGCCTTCCTGCAGGGCGCCGTCTCGAGCTTCCGCACGACGCTGTTCATGATCGGTCTCGCCTTCGGCAAGGTGCGGATCGGCTGGAACGGGCAAGCGCGCGACGCCTATGCGCTGTCCCTCACCACCGCCTTCGCGGGCTTGTGGCCGCATCTGCTGTTCGGGGCCTATCTGTTCGTCGCGCTCGGCGCCTTGTCGCCGGCAGTGCTGCTGTGGTCGCTGCCCTTGACGGCCGGCTACGTGCTGGCCATTCCTTTCGCGATGCTGACGGCGTGGCCCAGCGCAGGCGCCTGGCTCGCACGACAAGGGCTCTGCGGCATTCCCGAGGATTTCGACATGCCACCGGTGCTGGCGACCATCCGTGACGGGGAGAGGGCATGAACGCCATCGCCTATCCGAAGGGAACGGTGAAGGCGCTTTCGCGCTCCTTGCGCATCTATCATGGCGACAAGCAACGCAACGCGGCGATGGACCGGCTCTACGGGACATTCCTTGCGCCCGGCGATCTCGCCTTCGACATCGGCGCCCATGTCGGCGACCGCATTTCCTCCTTCCGCAGGCTGGGCGCCCGCGTCGTTGCGCTGGAGCCGCAGCCGGGTCCGGCCCGCGTCGTCCGCCTGATCCACCGGCGCGATCCGCTGGTGACGCTGATCGAGGCGGCCTGCGGCGATCACGAGGGCTCGATCGCGCTCAAGATCAACAGCGCCAATCCCACGGTCTCGACGGCCTCGGCCGCCTTCATCGGCGCCGCGGTCGGGGCGCGGGGCTGGGAGGGGCAGGTCTGGGACCACGAGATCACGGTGCCCTGCACTACGCTCGACCGGCTGATCCTGCGTCACGGGTTGCCCAGGCTGCTGAAGATCGATGTCGAAGGCTTCGAGGCGCATGTGCTGGCCGGGCTGACCAAGGCCGTGCCGGTGATCTCCTTCGAATTCACGACGATCCAGCGGGAGGTCGCGGAGGCCTGCATCGCGTTGCTGGAGACGCTCGGCCCCTATCGTTTCAACGTCGCGATCGGCGAGAGCCAACAGCTCGAATTGGCCGCGCCGGCGAGCGCCGACGCCATGGGCGATTATCTGCGCGGCTTGCCTCATGCGGCCAACTCGGGCGATGTCTACGCCATCCTTCAGAGCTGAGATCGAGACCTCATGACGTTTTCGCGCCTGCGCGCCGCCGCTTTCATCACGATTCTCGCCTGCATTGCCGGCCCGGCCATCGCGGCCGGCGATATCGCCGTCGAGGTCAAGAACGAATCCGAGCCGGTGCTCTGCGCCGAAAAGGACAACGTCACCATCAAGGCGATCTCCCCGGAGGTCCGGCGCTTCCAGATCGAGGCGGCGCATCCGGCCTATATCTCCGGGCTCGTGCGCGACAACTGGGATGCGGACTGGGCGAATTGCGACATGAAGGGTGATCCGTCCTTCGCCGCGCCGACCCCGCCGCGCCGCGTCACCTTCTGGGAGACGGTCGACTACTGGCTGGTCGGCTACACCTTCCCGACCTTCTGGCGCCCAGCCGACACGACCTTCCGCGTCGGAGACCGGGTCGAGAAGGGGCTGCATCTGGTCCAGCTCTGGAAGCTCGGCAGGGACAAGTCCTACGAGGTGCTGGTCGTCTATCCGCAGGATGGCTACTGGCGCGCCCGGCCGATGCCGCCGCAGCATCTCGGCTTCTCCTCCTACGGTTCGTCCTTTCTGTTCGGCCCGATCGAGCAGGACGGCCGCCCGGTGGTGAACATCAGGGAGATCGAGTTCGATCCGCAGACGATCTCCTTCAAGCTCAACTTCAAGGACGGGTCGGCCGGTACCCTCAAGCTCGACAGCGTCGACGAGAACCGGATGGTGCTCGACGCCGTGCTCGACAAGCCGGTGACCGGGGGCAGGGCCTTCGTCGCGCTGCGCTCGATGTACGTCACCGAGTTCAACAACGACGTCGCCCGTATCGCGGTGCGCGAGCCCGGTGCCAAGGGCTGGCGCGAGGAGCCGCTGATGCCGTTCCAGGGCGGCAAGGCGACCGACATCTGGACGGGGCGCACGACCCATTCGCGTCACAACACCTCCTCCCCCGACATGGTCTTCCGGCACTTTTCGGCCGATCCGAATCCGCCGCCGAAGCCCGAGAAGAAGTAACGGGCAGGAGACCGCGGCGGAACGCATTCCGTTCCTGCCGCGTTTGGCCATGACGCGGCCGGCTCAGCGCGCTAGCTTGCCGCTATCGCTATCGCTTAGCCTGCAGAGATATTCATGCCGCGTTTCGCCGCCAATCTTTCGATGATGTTCACCGAGTGGGACTTCCTGGACCGCTTCAAGGCAGCCGCGGAGGCCGGCTTCGAGGCGGTGGAGTTCCTGTTCCCCTATGAGCACAGCCCCGAGCAGGTGGGGCTCGCGCTGGCCGGCGGCGAACTGGAGCAGGCGCTGTTCAATCTGCCGCCGGGCGATTTCGCCAAGGGCGAGCGCGGCATTGCTGCGCTGGCCGGGCGCGAGGACGAGTTCAAGGCCTCGGTCGACAAGGCGCTCGAATACGTCCACGAGACCGGGGTCAAGCGCCTGCACATGATGGCGGGGCTCGCCGATCCCAACGATGCGACCGCGCAGAAGACCTATCGTGCCTCGCTGGCCTATGCCGCCGACAAGCTCGCCGAGCACGGTATCGACCTGCTGCTGGAGCCGATCAACGGCAAGGACATGCCGGGCTATTTCCTGAACGATTTCGACCAGGCGGCGGCCTATATCCGCGAATCCGGCCGGTCGAACGTCAGGCTGCAATTCGACATGTATCACTGCGAGTTGATCCATGGCGATGTCTCGGCCCGGCTCAAGGCGCTCTATCCGCTTGTCGGCCATGTCCAGATCGCGCGCGCCGACGGTCGCCATGAGCCCGATGCGACGGGCCCGGACTATCCGAAGCTCTTCACCGAGCTCGACGGCCTCGGCTATGACGGCTTTGTCGGCTGCGAGTACCGGCCGGAACACGGCACGCTCGAAGGCCTCGGCTGGTTTGCGCCCTGGCGGAAGCCGCTCTGATGCGGCCGCCGTCGATATCCTATCCGGTGCTCGTCGCCGACATCGGCGGCACGAACTGCCGGCTCTCGCTGGTTTCCGATCCCGAGAGCCCGCACCGGCCGCTCGCGCGGATCGGGACCGGGAGCCATCCCACCGCCGAGGCCGCCTTCGCGACGGTGCTCGGCGAATTGCCGGAGAAGCCCCGCTCGGCGGTGCTCGCCGTCGCCGGCCCGCTCGATGGCCGGCGGGCGCAATTGACGAACGCGGTCTGGAATCTCGATGGACCGCGGATGGCCGAGGCCCTCGGGCTGACCCAGGGCCTGCTGGTCAATGATTTCGAGGCCTTGGCGGCGTCGCTCGCCGTCCTCGGCCCGGGCGATCTCGCCACGCTGGTCGAGGGGCGTCCGGAGCCGGATGGTATCAAGCTGGTGCTCGGCCCCGGCACGGGCTTCGGTGCCGCGGCGCTGCTGACGCATGGCGAGCGGGGCATGCTGATCCCGACCGAATCCGGCCATATCGGCATCGGACCGGAGGACCAGACCGAGCAAAGGATCTGGCCGGCACTGACCGATGGCGTGCCGCGCCTGACGGTGGAGCATCTCCTGAGCGGCGACGGGCTGGTGCGTCTGCACAAGGCGGTGGCACGGACCTCGGGCATGCTGGAGGCGGAGGTGAGCGCCGCCGACGTGTCCCGGCTGGCCCATGACGGCGATCCGGCGGCGCTGATGGCGGTGGTCTGCTTCTGGCGCCTGCTGGGGCGGGTCGCCGGCGATCTCGCTCTCGTCTTCAAGGCGACCGGCGGCGTCTTCATCGCCGGCGGTATCGCGCCGCATCTCCTGGGGCTTGCAGATAAGCCCGCTATCCGTTCCGCCTTTGCCGGCAAGCCGCCGATGGAGGAACTGGCCGGGCGTTTCCCACTCCATGTCATCACCGCGAAGGATGCGGCCGAGCAGGGACTGGCCGCGATCGCGGCCAATCTTCATCGCTTCGGCCTCGACGATCCGAAGCGGCTGTGGTTTGGCTGAGCGCGTCCCGCTCCTCCGATCGCTTCCCCCAGGTCCGCGTGCAGCCCATCTATTCGATCCAGGTTCTGCGCGCGCTCGCGGCTTTCATGGTCGCGATCCATCACGTTCAGCCCGATGCGGCGGCGCTGGCCGAGCGGGCGGGGCTGAGCTTCACCCGCAGCGACCTGCTTCCCTGGATGGCCGGCGTCGATATCTTCTTCGTCGTCTCCGGTTTCATCATGGTCCATGCCTCGCAGGACCTGTTGGGCCGGGCAGGAGCCTCGCGCCTGTTCCTGAAGCGCCGGCTGGCGCGCATCGTGCCGCTCTACTGGGCGATGACGACGCTGTTCCTGCTGGTCGGCCTTGCCGTTCCGGCGCTGCTCAACTCGGGCGTGCCGAGTTTGACGCAGATCCTCGGCTCCTACCTGTTCTGGCCGACAGTCTCGACCCAGGGCTTCGTCCAGCCGGTCTATTCGCTGGGGTGGACGCTGAACTACGAGATGCTGTTCTACGTCCTGTTCGCGGCCGGGCTCGCCCTGCCGCTGCGCTGGACGCTGCCGGTGGTCGCTATCGTGCTAGCCGTGTTGGTTGCGGCCGAGAGTTTGGCAGGCCCGCTGCAATTGCCTTTCGGCTTCTGGGGCCAGCCGATCGTGCTCGAATTTGCCGCCGGGATGGGCATCGCGATTCTCAGGCGGAAGGGGCTGCGCCTGCGTGGCGCGGTGCGTGTCCCGGTCGCGGCGGCCGGCGTCGCGGTGCTGATCGCGGCGGCTCATGTGCCGGGCGCGGACGGCCCGTGGAGCAGCGTGCTCTGGCGCGGCGGCGCGGCAGTGCTGCTGATGCTCGCGGCGGCTTGCGGCCGCGAGGGCATCGTCACCCCCAAACCGGTGAAGGTGCTGGCGACGGTCGGCGACGCCTCCTATGCGCTCTATCTCGTGCATCCCTTCGTGATCCGGGGAATGCGCGAGGTCGCATTAAGGATCGGGTTGCATGCGCCGGCGCTCTACATCCCGCTCGCGCTGGCCGGCGCCGTCCTGGCGGCACTGCTGGTCTATCGCTTCTTCGAGAAACCGGCGACGCGGCTGGCGCGGCGCTGGCTCGGAAGCTGAGGCGGTCGTCATGCTCGGCTTGACCCGAGCATCTCGGAAGC
The DNA here is from genome assembly GCF_026020075.1 of Bosea sp. NBC_00550. Classification (NCBI taxonomy): domain Bacteria; kingdom Pseudomonadati; phylum Pseudomonadota; class Alphaproteobacteria; order Hyphomicrobiales; family Alloboseaceae; genus Allobosea; species Allobosea sp. NBC_00550. The sequence continues at coordinate 2,412,774 of NZ_CP102772.1, read as the reverse complement.
CCGTGTCTTCTCGTCCTGAGCTTCTCGGGTTGGCGCTTCGCTTCGCCCGAGAATGACGGCGGCACTCAGCTCAGCTTCATGCCCTTGAGCGACTGGCCGACGACGCCGTTGTCCTTTCGCCGCTGCGCGCGTTTGGCCTTGATCGTCTCGACATGCTCGGGCTGTGGAAAATAGCCACGCTCCATGACCTCGAGCGAGTATTCCTCATAGGTCAGGCCGAGCGCCTCGGCCTTCTCCTCGCGGCGCAAGGCGATCTCGCGCGGCTTCTTCCAGGCCTTGCGGTGGGCGAAACGCCAGTCGAAATAGCGGCCGATGCTGCCCTTGCCAGCGGCGGAGCGACGCTTGCGTTCCTTCAGCGGCGGGCCGCCATTATGGCCGATCCCGATGGGGCGTTCGCTGGGCATGGCTTTCGGACTCAAAACGACGCTCCGCATCACGATAAGGGCCGACACAACTCTGGCAAGCGCCGTGCCATGGCTTGCCAATCTGACTTGCGGGCGTGACAGGGCGGCGGCGGCGGTCTATCCGGCAGGCTTAAGATCACAGGACGGACCATGGCCCCCTTGCTGCACCTGCGCGATGTCGCGCTCACCTTCGGCGGACAGCCGCTGCTCGAAGCCGCGGAGATCGCGGTCTCGGCAGGCGAGCGCGTCTGCCTGGTAGGCCGCAACGGCTCGGGCAAGTCGACCCTGCTCAAGATCGCGGCGGGGCTCGTCGAGCCCGACCATGCCGACCGTTTCGTCCAGCCCGGCTCGACCATCCGCTATCTGCCGCAGGAGCCGGACTTCACCGGCTACAAGACCTCGCTCGCCTATGTCGAGGCGGGCCTCGGGCCGGGCGACGACGCCTATCGTGCGCAATATCTGATCACCGAACTCGGCCTGACCGGCGAGGAGGACCCCGCCACCATGTCCGGCGGCGAATCGCGCCGGACGGCGCTGGCGCGGGTGCTGGCGCCGGAGCCGGACATCCTGCTGCTCGACGAGCCGACCAACCATCTCGACCTGCCCGTGATCGAGTGGCTGGAGCAGGAGCTTAAGTCGCTTCGCTCCGCCATGGTGCTGATCAGCCATGACCGGCGCTTCCTGACCTCGCTGTCGCGCGCGACGATCTGGCTGGACCGCGGCCTGACAAGGCGCATGGACAAGGGCTTCGGTGAGTTCGAGGCATGGCGCGACGAGGTGCTCGCCCAGGAAGAGCTCGACCGCCACAAGCTTGACCGCAAGATCGCGCGCGAGGAGGACTGGCTGCGCTATGGCGTCAGCGCCCGGCGCACGCGCAACCAGCGCCGGCTCGGCGAACTCCACGCCATGCGCGACCAGCGCCGCACGGCCCGCAGCGCGGTCGGCAACGTCCGGCTGGAGGCGAGCGAGGCGCAGACCTCCGGCAAGCTCGTCATCGAGGCCATCGACGTCGCCAAGGCCTATGGCGACAATGTCGTGGTCAAGAACCTGTCGCTGCGCGTCGCGCGCGGCGACAGGATCGGCATCGTCGGTCCCAACGGGGCCGGAAAGACCACGCTGATCAATTTGCTGACCGGGGCGCTCAAGCCCGATTCCGGCAAGGTGAAGCTCGGCACGGCGCTTGAGATGGTGACGCTCGACCAGCGCCGCGAGAGCCTCGATCCGGCGACGCCGCTCGGCGATGCGCTGACCGGCGGCGGCTCCGATCAGGTCATGGTCGGCGGCCAGCCGCGCCACGTCATCGCCTATATGAAAGACTTCCTGTTCCAGCCCATCCAGCGCGGCACGCCGGTCGGTGCGCTGTCGGGCGGCGAGCGCGGCCGGCTGATGCTGGCGCGCGCGCTCGCCAAGCCATCCAACCTCCTGGTGCTGGACGAGCCGACCAACGACCTCGACCTCGAAACCCTCGACCTGCTGCAGGAACTGCTGGCGGATTATCAGGGCACGGTGCTGCTCGTCAGCCATGATCGCGATTTCATCGATCGTGTCGTCTCTGCCGTACTGATCTCGGATGGCGACGGAGTCTGGACCGAGTTCGCCGGCGGCTATTCCGACATGCTGGCGCAGCGCGGACGCGGTGTCGGCGCCAAGGCGAAAGTGGTTGAGAGGGCGCCGGCTTCTGCGCCGAAGCCTGCAGGCGCTCCGGCGTCGGCCGCCTCGGCCTCCAGGCGCAAGCTCTCCTTCAACGAGAAGCATGCGCTGGAAACGCTGCCCAAGAAGATCGAGACGCTGCAGGCCGAGGCCGCCAAGCTCAACACCGCCATGGCGGGCGATCTTTACACGCGCGATCCCAAGCTCTTCGCCAGGGCGACCACGCGTCTGGAAGAGGTTGCGCGCGAGATTGCCGATGCCGAGGAGCGCTGGCTGGAGCTGGAGATGCTGCGCGAGGAGATCGGGGCGTAGTTCCCGCCGTCATGCTTGGGCTTGACCCGAGCATGACGGAGACCAGCCTTCTCTCGTCACGAGATTCCCGGGTCTGCGCTCCTTGAGAATGACGGTGCCCATACGAATTCCGTATCCAGCTGCGCATCAAAACGCATTTACGGACCTGCTCAATCGTTTCAAACATCGTGGCAATCGAGATCGCGAGGAATGACCATGAGACTGAAGGGCAAGACGGCGCTGGTGACCGGCGCGGCGCAAGGGTTCGGATTCGGCATCGCGGAGACCTTCGTGCGCGAGGGCGCGCGCGTCGCGGTGCTCGACATCAACGGCGACAAGGCGAAGGAGGCGGCCAGGGCCATCGGGCGCAAGGCCTTCGCCGTGACCTGCGACGTCGGCAAGGCCAAGAGCGTCGACAAGGCGGTGGAGAAGATCCTCGCCAAGGTCGGGCGGCTCGACATCGTCGTGAACAATGCCGGCACCACCCATCGCAACAAGCCGATGACCGAGGTGACGGAAGAGGAGTTCGACCGGATCTTCGCGGTCAACGTGAAGTCGATCTACCTGATGGCGCGGGCGACCGTGCCGCATTTCCGCGAGCATGGCGGCGGCGTCATCCTCAATATCGGCTCGACGGCGGGCCTGCGCCCGCGTCCCGGCCTGACCTGGTACAACGGCTCGAAGGGCGCGGCGAACCTGATCTCGCAGTCGATGGCGGTCGAACTCGCGCCCGACAAGATCCGTGTCAACGCCATCGCGCCGGTGGCGGGCGAGACGCCGCTGCTCGCGACCTTCATGGGTGAGGACACGCCCGAGCGGCGCAAGGCCTTCACGGCGACGATTCCGTGGGGCCGCTTCTCGACGCCGCAGGACATCGCCAATGCGGCGCTGTTCCTGTGCTCGGACGAGGCGGACATGGTGACGGGCTCGGTGCTGGCCGTCGACGGCGGACGCTGCATCTGAACAAGCGTCGTGCTCGGGTTCGACCCACGGCTGCCCGGTTGAGCGCAGGGCCTCTCCCTTCTCCCGCAAGGGGAGAAGGGAAGCGGGGCGCGGAAACGACGGCCTGACCGTCAGACCCGCTCGCCGAGCAGTGCGATCTCCTGGCGGAGCATGACCGTGCCATGGGGCTCGAAGCCGCGCTGTTCCAGCGTGATCCGGGGCGCGGTCGCATCACCTTCGATACGGAACAGATGCCAGGTTCCGAGCTCGCCATGGCCGCGCGGGCCGAGAGAGGCCGAGGGCACGCCGACGATCGGCACGTCATGACCCGGGCCTGGGCGCCAGGCCAGCGAGAAGCTGTGGTTATGGCCGTGGATGACGAGGTCGGCGCCCTTGCGCTTCAGCATGGCCTCGAAGGCGGCGGCGTCGACCAGTTCGCGTCCGCGCTTGGCGCCGCCGACATAGGGCGGGTGATGGATCAACACGACGCGGATCAAACCCTCGTCGCGCGCGCGATCCAGCAACGCCTCGATGCGCTTCATCTGTTCGCTGCCGACGCGGCCCGTCGCCATCAGCGGCATGGTCGGCACGCCGCTGTTGACGCCGATCAGCGCGACCGGCCCGCGGCGGCGATACCACGGATAGCCGGCGCGGCCTTCGTCATCGGAAATCCAGGGAGCGAGCAGCCCGGCCAGCGGCTTCAGCGAGGAGCGCGCATAGGTGTCGTGATTGCCGGGGACGAAGCTGACCGTCTCGCGCGGGCCGAGCGTGTCGAGGAAGGCGATGGCGGTCTTGAATTCGTTCGGCAGGCCGATATGGGCGACATCGCCTGTGCAGGCGACATGGTCCGGCTGCTGCGCATGGATGTCGGCGACGATCCGCGCCAGGATCTCCATGTCATGGGCGTGCCGGCGCTTGCGGCGCCAGTTGACGTAACCGGTCGCACGCTTACCAAAGAGCTGATGCAGCGAAAACCCGGCGAGCGGGCCGAGATGCGGGTCCGACAGATGCGCGAGCTTGAACACGCTCAAGCGCTTGCCCTTCCCGCGTGCCGTCAGTCAAGCGCGCTGTTGACGCGCCTCGACTGGCGGATGCGGACAGCCTCAGTTGGCGTAGCCGGTCAGTTCCGACACGATACGCGAATCGGTCAGCGTGACAGCGGGCTTCCAGACATAGGCAGGCTTGGCCCTCAGGCGGGCGATGATGAAAGAAAGCAACATGACGATAGTCCCCAGCGGTGATGCGGCGGTGTGATCCTTATTTGGGGCGCGTTTGTGACAGAGCAACCAAGTTGCTGGACGATCCGTTATGCGCTTTTTGCATAGACAATGAACTCGGGCTTGAGAAATCTCCGATGCAACCGCCGACGCACTCCGGCTCTGCCGATCCGGAAACGCCCCGGACGATCCGGCAGCGACTGCTGACCCGGCTTCTCCATCTCTATTTTCGGTTCGCGCGCGGCGTGACCTTCGGCGTGCGCGCCGTGG